>NZ_JARXHY010000015.1 GCF_031127815.1 Pelagicoccus sp. SDUM812003
CTCGCTAGCGCTCGGTACAAATCTGCCCTCTGGCACCACTCTCCTTTCAACCGATTCCAGCCAGCGGGATCGGCTTTTTTGTGTCTCAACCCCTTAGATTGCCGACCAAAGGCTCAAGACAACAAGCAATGTCATGCCTGCTCGCGTTCGCTCGTGAACAGATATGCCCTTTGGCTGCCACTCGTGCCCTTCAAATCACCCCTCACTGTCGGTCTTAGGAAAGAGGTTCTTCGTGGTGGTAAGCACGAGCTTCACATAATGCAGCTGAATCGAGTACAAGTTTTTAAACCTGAACTGCCCCAGAAGAAAGGTGTTCAAGACGAAAGAGCGACAAGCGGATAAACCCACAACGCTACAGAAGTTCGTCGATTTGATGACGGCAGTACAGCTACGTCCCGTTACCAGCAATCGGAACGCAGTTTCTATCCCAGCCACATGCAGTGGGCATTTCGAAATTTCGAATCCTCAGTACTCGATGATGCCGTGCATGAGACAACCACTCAAGCGCCTTGATGACGCGACTTTTCATCTATTTAGAGCCATCTAGCAAGCTATCCAGACTCGGAGCCTGCTGTCCTTCCCTATATTTGAATAGCCAACCCCGCTTGAGCTTGTCTACGTTCTCCAGGCGGCGGATCATGTATCCAGGTTTTCCGGACATTGGCTCGCTGTCGGAAAAATCCGTAATTTTCTCCCAATTGCGCAGGTCCGGGTTGTACTCGTACAACCCAATCGTGCTCTCGGTCTCCGTAGGCATTTCGATATGCACCAGCTCTAGCCGGCTTCCATCATAACTGAGTCGCAACTCGATTGCTCCTTCGTCCACAAACGGGTTCATGTCCCAAAGAAATTCTCGGTAGTTTGAGAGGCCGTCAAAGTCCCTATCCGCGCTGGGCTCGAGCAATGAAAGATCGTAGCCTTTACCTCCGGAATAGCGGTGCCACCAGTCGAGGTAGTCCGACTTTCCCTCACCCTCTGACATCGAAAAATCAAAGAGCTGCACGAAAGCTCCCTTCTTGGATGAAATACTGAGCTCTATCACATCCTCCTCGGAATCGACCACCACGAGACCTTCATACTTGCCTGATTCTTTGATCGGACTATGCCACACGCTGCCGTCTTCGCTCGTCACACTGAGGTTGACAAAAATCCTTTCTGCGGCGGAAAGGTCTACCCTGAAAATTCCTGCGCGCCCTGGCTTGAAACGAATTCGATTAAGCTCTCCTGCGTGCAGCGGTCTTAGCTGGATCGTCCCTCCTTGGTGGATCCAGTCCTCGCGACCAGAATACTCGGCCAATATTCGATTGAAATAACGCAGCCTCCAAACGCTTGCCGTCGGCTCTGCGTGCTCGGACACCGTCCAACGTGCCCTTTCCCCCTCCACGACGGCGCCGGCAGGAAGATTCGACCACTCAAACCCACGCGTCACTCCGCCGGTCAAGGCCATCAACTCGATCTCAGTGCCTTCGGGATAAACCTCCAAATCCGGCGAAACCGCATAGCTACCACCGTTCACACTGGGCATTACTAGATAGCCATCCAAAAGATCAAACACCGGTGCGAATCCGTATCCATTCGTGTATTGGCTAAATACAAATGCGACTTCATGCTCCGCCTCTGGGATAGCAATGTAGTAGTCGCCTCCACGCAACTCATGCAGAAAATCGCTTTCCTCCAGTTCCGATCCATCCAACCTGAGCCTCTGTTCTGAAGACTTCGAGATCCGCAAAACGCACGGTCCCGAAATCTTGGTATTCATCACACCTACTTGCTCGCCATAGGTTCGTGGATACAGCTGCGTAGTGTACCCATTCCATGCATTAGTCGAACGCCTACTCATCTCCATACCGCTCACTTCCCAGGTCAGTCCAAACGCCTCTATCTCCGAGCGTTTCAGCGCGAATCGAGGCTCTGGCTGCACGAAATCTGATCTGACCTCCGTTTCGAACGACTGAGGCTGCCCCGCATACTCGCCCTCCCAGTCTAGAAACTCATAGCCGTCATCGGGTAATGCTACGAATCCGATCGCGTCTCCCATTTGAAACAGCTCGCGACTCTGCATCACGCGTGCCGTTCCGCCTTCGACTGCGATATCATCGATCAGATAACCACTCTGTACCTGTATATTCGATACAGTTAGAAAAGACATCTCTTCAGCGCGAAAAGCCACCGTCACCTCATGAACTCCCTCAGGTATGTTGACCTGAACCGTTTCCCCGTAATAGGGAAAGTCATAAGCCGACTTCACTACCGTCCCGTCTATCATCACGATCAGGTCGATTTCCCCGCTCTCTTCGTCAGCCACAAACCCGATTGAAGCGGGCCCTTCCACAGTAGTGGAAAATGAGGCATCCTGACGTTCGACTCCCGCCAACACGCTTTCCCAAAAGACAAGATCTTCATCATCCTCGTCAGCGCTCTTCCACCAAGACTCCATCGGAGAGAACTCGATTTCTCCGGCCTGAGTTGTCTGCGTATTGCTAAAGTAAGGACGGATCACCGCCTCGTCGCCCTCGGCGACTGTCAAACTCGCATCATAAACCGTCTCTCCGTCCACAGACCAGTATTCAAACCACTCCTTCGCGCTTTCCGGTATTCCGACTTTGACCTCTCCATTTTCCGCATCCCAGGCATAGGTCGGAACAATCGACTCTGCATACACCATCGAGGGTCCCCAACCTGAAGTCACTTGAATATCTCCCACGTATCCAGATTTTCCGTACCCGCTATCAAATTCGATCTGCGCCCAGCCGCCCGCTTCCACAAAAAGAGAGTAGACCACCCATTCATTCGTCTTCACGGACTTCAGAGTCTCAGTAGAGCCAGAACGTTTCACAGTAAAAGACGACCTATCGGAATCAACCTTCAGAGCGAAAGACACCACCGAATCTTCCAGCACATTGATCGAGATAGAAGCATCATCGCTTATGGTAAACGACTTCGACCCGAGAGGAGTCTCTTCAGCAGAAACCGACCAGCCTCGCGGTTCGGTGAGATCCTGAACAACCCCTCCATCGATGCTCACCAAGCTATCAGAGTAGCGGGCTTCTAAACTCCAGTCCCTAACCACAGTAAAGCTCCACTCGCGATCAGAGGAGTAGAGCTTGCTTCCCCAACGCGTCCACCAACCGCTGAAAGCCTCTCCATTGCTCCCAGTCTCGCTCGCCGTCACCGTTACAAGTTCGCCATAGGCGTAGCTCTCCTGCTCGGGGCTTATCGAGGCAACCCCACCCGATCTAGCTGAGACTGCTATCGCGAACTCGCTCTTCAAGTCGGGCAATCTTAAAGCATGCGAGAAACTGGAGTAGAACCCCCAATCCCAAACGGACAACTCCCAAGTCAATTCGCAGCTCTCGCCCTCATCCAGCGTAACGTCAAATGCCTTCCATGACGATCCGTCGAAAACCACTTCCCCATCCTTCTTCAAGACCACCGTCATCCCATAGGGCAGATTGTAGTAGTCACCTCGATACATCTCCAAAACCCCTGGTCCAGAAAAAGTACCGGTTGTGGTGGCAGTTTCGTCATACAAGCCACCTAACTCCCATAGAAAGCGGGGGACTGACGAATAGTTTGAATACACCGGACGCGCACCCTCAAATTCCCATATCTGTCCGTCGATCTCGGATTCCGCCTCGAAAATCGCATACGCCCTTCCGTTCTCATTCACCTGCACGGAAAAGCTAGCTGCCTTATCCTCAAAAGGCTCCGCCCAACCAACGAAACGATTCCCTTCATTCGCCACCGCCTCGACTTGCACAGTCGTGCCCGGTTCGAAAAACAGTTGATCCAAGGAAGTCTCAATCGTCCCGCCCCCATTCGTGCTCGTCGTGAACAGGTATCCTTCCTCATAACCCAAGCCGCGAACTACGTAGTCGATAAAGTCACGACGAAATCCCCCCCTAAACGGTTCGGTCAGCTCAATGACAAGATCTAGATCATGACTTCCTTCCTCAATTGCATGAGCCCGATCACGCTCCGGAAATCCTTCCACCACCTCGCCATCCACAAATAGACGCGTTCGCATTCCCCAATTCTGTGGGAAGGCATAAAGAATTCCGGGTCCTTCCACCGTGGCAGACAGAGTCGCGCCATCAGTGATGCCGTTTAAGCCAAACACGCTAGCATCCCATCGTTCGGTGCTGATTCCGCCACGTCCCTCAGTCACGGTCCAATCCGCTCCATTTCCCACAATATCGACATCAACAAGAAGATCCGCAGAAATCGGTCCATCGACGACCGTATCGATCGCTTCTGGCTGCCCCTCGAAACTCTTCGTCCAACCAACAAACTCCATCCCCGCCGGTATCGTCGGCGTCACCGCTAGAGCCGCGCCTTTCTCCACCCAGCCTTCCCAAACGGGAGTCTCGTAGGCGTCGGGATCTGGCAAAGCTCCATTCGTATCGATGGAAACATTGGGAGAAAAGATCTCCACCCAATACTCCATCTTCAATTCCGACAAGGTTCGCGGCTCATAATTCCCATCGCTGTCAGAACGAGCGGATACGGAAAACCGATGGGCCCCTTCGGGAATCGTTAGGTAGCTTCCAGTGTAGTTTGATTCCGCAGTCAATAGCCGCAGCTGATACGCTCCAATCCCGTATCCTAAACCGAATTTCAACCGACCTGGGCCCGTCACCTCGCCGATTAACACCGCAGTCTCGCCTTCCTGCATTTCTGCGGGCGACCGCCACACTCCATCGATCTTCTCCCAAGCAGTCGTTCCGCTCAAGGCAGTCACATACGCGTCGTCTTCAACCTGGGTTTCAAACCAAGCCTCTAGCTCGATCGGTCCGTCCACCACAAGTGAGAGCGTATCCGTATCTACAATTCGACTACCATTCCAACCACCAAATTCATAGCCTTCGTCCGCCGTCGCCGTCAGTTCCAGAGACGTCCCGCCCCAAACGCGACTAGATTCCGGAATCCCCGAAACGCTCCCCCCTGTTCCCACTTTCACCCGTACGGGATACCCGGGCTCAAACCGTACATTACTCAGCGAGAAACTCTCCTCAGAGTTAAAATCCCATGTATCATAATCCACGATCCACACTTCGTTCCTCCCTACTGGCAGTTCTATCGCTACCGAAGTGCCCTCAAAATTGTCATCGAGCCTGTAGATCCGTTCCCCATTTACCTTAACGTCAAAGCCGTCCCCTCCAGTTTCGAAATCAAAGCTCAACGCACCGGGCCCATCCAAGGTGAAACGCACCCCAGGCGACACTCCCGGAGTCATCTCTCCACTGGCTTCAAGCTTCTCCATTCCATCTACGACGGACTTCGTCCAAATCGGATCTCCGATCGTATCGATCGCTAGTCCCCCCACAGTCTCCTTCTTATAAAAGATCGCAACCAACTCGACCGATTCGCTTGGGGCCAAGTTCAAAGTCTCAGTACCGTAATCTCGCTTACCTACCCACTTCCATTTTTCAAATCGCCACCCGTCGTCCGCAGTCGCGGTCAAATTCAAGGCTTCGCTCGGATCCAAAATCCCACCTTCAGGCATACCGCTAACAGTGCCCTGCCCTATGATCTCGAGACTTACCTCGTACCCAGGCTCCCAAACCAAATCCGTCAACTGGAGGCGTCCCCCCACCTCAATCGGAAAGCTGAACGCGCCATCACTTAGAACCCGCAACTGGAATTCCTCGTACTCTGCTTCGAATCGATAATTACCGAATTCCGAGTAGCGCGCCTCGCTCCCAGGCGTCTTTCGACCTAGCCCTTTCAGAATTCCTGGCCCCTCGCCAGAAATCGTGATCGTCGGAGTCGGGTAGGTATTCCCAACCTCAACGATATCCAAAAGCAATGGCTCGCCCTCGGCATTCAAAGCCGCCACATCGTAGTCGTCCAACGGCACAGCTAGCGAACCCCATTCCAACTCGAAAACCTTTTCGCCTGCGGCCGTAAGTTTCCGATGCCCGACCACTTCGTAGAAAACTTCCGCGCTCTCGGACAATTCTTCATTCCCTTCTTTCCACCGAAAAAACCGTACCGATTCGTCCTCTGACCAAGCCGTCAGTTTCACGATCTCCCCGCGCTCGTAAGTCTCCTTCACCGGGTTCACATCCATCTCCACGCCCGCTTCATCGATATCGAGATATAACCCTGGCAAAACCTCCAATCCGTCGAAATACAGCACCCGCGATTCGGGACCGCTACCGGAAGAGTACAACTTCCAGGAGAAGCTTGTCGAATTCTCCTGCTCGCCAAACGCGAACTTGTAATCAATCCACTCATCCTGTGGAGATTGATAAGCCAACGAGTCATTTCTTCCATAAGGAAGGTCCTGCGCATACAGATTACTCACCGGGACTTCCGAAGACAATTGGTAGCGAAACCTCACGAGGTGGCTGCCTGTCATCGCTCTCTGGAGCTTGAATTCCTCGTTCATCGGCACGCTCACTTTTAGGGCCGTGCCATTGGTCGCCCCTTCCATTTCCACAACTTCCAGGGTCACGCCTTCCCCTGCCTCCAGAATCCAATCGGTATCGATGTCTGTGTCGAGGGCCTCGCTTACACTGGCCGAATCGATCTCGGCGAACGCGCTCGCGCAAAATAGAAGGATCAAGGGATAGAGAAATCGTAGAGTCACGTATATCCCTAAAAGCGAACACTTAGGTCGAATCAAGTATTCTATCTGTAATTTTGCCCAACCGAGCCAGGCGTCTTAAATCAGACCGGACTCTTGCCCCTGATTGAGTGCCCACCTAAGTTCCGTGGTTAGAATAGATCGTTCAACATACGAAACCTCCATCGATGCAAGGATTTCGTCGATGCCTTCTCCAAGCGAGGTCTGAGCCTTGCCTTGCTTGCGCCAATGGTTCTGCTGCCGAGGCTAAACTGATCGAAGGTACGCACAAATAAAAAGACCTCGGCTTATCGAAACCGAGTTCTTTGAGTGTTGTTCGGATTCATTCCGAGTGCTTTAGTAGACTTCCCTCGCCTCGACGAAGATCGTGCAAGAGAGGGCGGCAAGGATAAGTATTGAATAAGCAACTACGAGCATCATGGCATTTATGGATTTAGCGGTTTCAGTCATCGATTGATTTCGATATCCATAAGTGCCCTTCCCTCAGCAAAAGGTGACAACATCTTTGAAAAGAATCAAAACCGGGTATGATTCTAAGGTCCGAGACTTAAAAATACCAACGACTTCGCCTACACCGCAGCGGCGGGCTTGTGCTGCTTGATTTCGTCGGGGCTTAGACCTTTAAGTTCGTAGGGGAAGACCAGCCATTCGTCGGTGGTGTGCAGAAAATAGTTGGGCTGCACGTCCGCTCGCTTGAAATGAGGGCGGTGCCAGAGAACTGCGGTTTGGGTCTCGGCAGGATAGTTCCGCTTGAGCTTCTTCTGAAGGCGCATCTGCACGGCCCGGATGCTGTGGCCGGAGCTGCAGACATCGTCGACGATCAGCAAACGATCGTGGGCGTTGAGGTTTTCATAGAGGTATCGAGCCCCATGCACGCGGATGTTCTCCGGCGCGTCGATCATGTCTTGGTAGCCGGGCAGCCCCTGGTAGGAGGTCCTCACCGAAAAGTGATCAGTTTCCACACCGAGCGCTTGCAAGCACTCCTGCACGTAGATCCCCACCGAACTGCCACCGCGCCATAGGCCAACGATAAAAGTAGGACGAAAGCCGCTTTCGAAGATCTGAACGCCGAGGCGAAAGGAGTCTTCAATGATGGTTGCCTCGTCTAGAAAACGCTTTTTCATGGGTCTTGTTCGATTAGCTGACGTGAATGTCATTGGCTTTTCGATTGCCGGTCGATTTTAAAAACGAATGGAGAAGCTTTTTCTAACCGCTGAGGGTCTCTTGGAAGATTCGTGGAAGCTCGCCGCGAAGGTGCTAGCAAGCGGCTTTCAGCCCACCTTCATGATCGCCATCTGGCGGGGCGGAGCTCCAATCGGTATCGCGGTGCAGGAGTACCTGAGCTACCACGGCATCGAAACGGACAATATCGCCATTCGCACATCCTCCTACTCGTCGGGCATCGACGAGCAGAGCCGCGAGGTGCAGGTCTATGGACTGAACTACCTGATCGAGAAGGTGCAGTACGAAGACAGCTTGCTGATCGTGGACGATGTTTTCGACAGCGGGAAATCCGTGGAGGCCATCATCAACGACTTGAAGGCCGGAGCCCGCCTGAACATGCCACACGACGTTCGCGTGGCGGTGCCGTATTATAAGCCTGAACGCAACAAGACCGATCTTGTACCCGATTATTACATACACGAGACCAGCGCTTGGTTGAAATACCCGCACTCCTTGGAAGGGCTCACGACAGAGGAAATCAGAAAAGAACGTCCAGAGCTGTACGAGATTTTGAAGAATCACCTTCCCCAGCCCTGAATCTGGTTCGTGGCAAGTCGCTACTCGCCCAAGCACGCTTTTATGCAGACCTTGACTCCTTCCGCCAGGTCCTCAGTCGAAAACCTCTGCTCCGACTGCTCCAGACACCTTGGCAGATGGATGAAACCACAGGACACGCTGCCTCCGCTTTGAGCGATGTAATGGGCGACCCGATAGAAAACATGGTTACATACGAAGCGCCCCGCGGAGTCCGATATCTCCGCTGGTAAGCCGAGCTGCTGCAGACGATGAACCATCGCATCCAAGGGAAGTGTCGATGAGTAATGAGGGGGACCATCTTTCACAATGGTCTCGTTACGAGGCTGATTTCCTCGATTGTCTCGGATTTCAAAGTCATCCAAATTGACGGCGATTCGTTCGGGCGTGATGGAAGACCTTCCCGCAGCTTCGCCGAGCATGATGACCACGGTGGGCTGCAGCTCGCGAACAAAGCTCTCCACCATCGAGGGAGCTTCACCACGAACAACGGGAAGAACCCGTGGATGCAACTCGACCTCGCCCCAATCCTCAGCTTGCAATCGCTTAAGCGTTTCAAGGGAAACATTGCCTGCGCGCCCGCCGAACGCTTCAAACGCCGTGATTAGAACGCCACTCATGGAGCCGCTTTTTCTTTCTGAATACCTGAAAAGTCGACCAGATAAAAAGCCCAACGCAGACGCCTCCCTTTATCCATGTAGGGCTGAGCGCTGGTCCGCTGCCGCTGGAATGTCGCCTCGAAGCGGCGAGCGACGACGTACGAACACCATTGGATTCGCAGACGAATGTGGCGTCCAGCAACTCCTCTGCCGAAAGGATTGCATGACCGAATAGTAGCTGCAAATCTCCCGCAATACGCCTGATCTTAATACCTTTGAAATCTCGTCATGGCCGAATCCGATTCTAACTCTCCCGCCCGGGGCAAACTCACTTCCAATCAATGGCGCCTCCTCGGCGCTGCGGTCGCGGTTCTTAGTGTCACCGTCATCGCCTTCTTCATCCTCGGCATTTTCACGCTGCTGCGGGACTTCATCGCGACCTTTTCCGATGTCCTATGGCCCCTTGCAGTGGCAGGCATCCTCGCCATGATCTTCCGTCCCTTCGTAGTCTTTTTGCAACGACGGGCCAAGTTCAGCCGCACCTGGGCCATCGTGACCCTTTTCCTTGTCGCGGCGCTATTGCTGGCCGGAGCTTTACTGATCGTCGTTCCGACTCTGGTGGACCAAACGGTTCGATTCATCGAGTACCTACCGGATCTATTCCAAAGTCTCCGCACCGCTCTCGCTGAAAACTATCCGAAGGTCGTTGAATTCGCGAACGAGAAGATTGGTCAAGAAAACCTACAACGTATCCAAACGTTTCTCACAGATTCTGTTTCCGTGATTCTGAGCAAATCAGAAACGGCTATCGCAAACCTTGGGGGCTTCGTATCGCGCATCATCGCGATCGGTACGGGACTGGCAATCATCCCTGTCTACCTCTTTTTCATGTTGGAAAGCCGACGCAACCTGATTCGCGATCTCAAGAAACAGCTCTCCTTCATCCGTGACGACTGGAGGGACGACATTCTCTTCCTCACCGAGGAGTTCGTCGGAAGCGTTGTATCCTTTTTCCGAGGACAGATCATTATCGCGTTCATCATGGGCGTCTTGCTCGCCCTCGGCTTTATGCTGATCGACCTCAACTTCGCCATCATCCTCGGCCTCGCCATTGGTTTCCTGAATATCATCCCCTACCTAGGAAGCATCATCGGCTTGGGCATCGCTCTCCCGCTGGCCTACTTTCAGAAAGACGGGGGAGGAATCGAGCTATTGCTCTTCGCGATTGGTGTCTTCGTCGCTGTGCAGATGATCGAGGGCTACCTGCTAACTCCGCGTATCATGGGAAAGACTACCGGCCTGCACCCGATGGTCATTATCATCGCCATCTTTTTCTGGGGCACGGCGCTCAACGGCGTCCTTGGCATGATACTAGCCATTCCCTTGACAGCATTCTTCGTTGTCGCTTGGCGACTGGCCAAACGCAAATACCTCGACCATCTCCGCAATTCGCGGACGTCCGATGCGTCTGAATAGACAGGGCTCGGTGAAACACCGTCCGTGCATCGAAAGATGATCTTGTTGAGAACAGACCTCTTCGGTTTCGCTTGGAGGGCGAAATGGTCGAAGCCGCTCTGAAGTGCAGAATTCACTTCTGATTTGCGAGTCGTTCCGCGATCTGGCGGGCGACTTCGCGTTGGATCCAATCGATGTCTTCGCGTCCGGTGCGCCGGGCGTCGGGTCCCGTCATAAGGGTCGACTCGGTGATAGTGAAACTTCCCACGAATTGCTGGCTGGGCTCCACCGAGATACGCACTTCTACTTTCATGGAAGACTGCCCGACAGCGCTCCCGTATTTGATGCGAGCAGGAACGTTTCCTTCGACGTAACGCTGTACGTCTCCCTCCACTACAATCGAATTGTCACCCGTCGGTTCACGAAGCACCTCGCGATAGTCTCCAAGACGCAGGAGTTCGCTAGCGACTTGATCTGCGAGCTCGCTCCCTACCCCGGTTCCCCGATCTTCGAAATCCTCGATAACAATCACCTCGTAACTCGACAAGTCCACGAAAGGATTCCAATCGCTCGTCGAACGACAGCCTGCCACCATCAGTCCGAGCACCAAAAGAAACCCAACCCAAAAACGAACCGTTCTCTGCATGCCCATACCTTCGCGCCCATCGCGAGGATTGCCAAGACATTCCATTTCACGTCCCATCCCGCTCGTCGCGTACGGAATACGTATTCAATTGTTAACGACATTCATCCCTGTCGCCCGAGTTTTCTCCACGAACGCTTCTCAACGCGTGATCTTCGAAAAAAGAGCCGATCGAACGCAAGCGCCCATTCGCCAATCAGCCATCAACAAGCGAAAGGAGCAAAGTCGCCAAACGGCGCCTTTCTCGACGAGCCAGGTCGACGACTAGTACAGCCATCCGATTCGAAACGATGCTCCTACGAAGGCGAGCAAAACCGAAAGAACGGTGATTAGGGCGACATGCCATCTCAAGATGCCCAGGCCGGTGGTTTCGATCCTCGGCAGGAGTCGAAATCGCAGATCGATCCCCAGCCCGAACGTTAGGGCGAGCAGGAGGATTTTCATGCCGATCAAACGCCCCATCGGATTGTCGAAATCAAACCAGCTGCCCACCCTCGGCAAATGTCCATAAGCCAGTAGAAATCCCGTCATCGTCTGGACGACCAGAGCCGGTATGCCGACGGTCCGGTACACCGATTCGATTCGGTGCCAAAGGAAATTGTCCTGTACCCGTAAGGCCTGCGGCAAAAGCGAAAACGCGAGCGCTAAATGCCAGCCAACCCAGACGCATGCCCCAAGCAAATGCAGAACCACAACTGTACCATAGGTGTTCATTCGAAACCGCGGGCCTCACAGGTCCCCACTCGCAATGAAAACACTACAGCGGGCGTCGACACGCAACACACAAAAGAGAGGAACGCCTCCTAAGCAAGACGGGGGTTCAAACAGAAAAAACGCCGCGCCGTTCGCCCGCTTTTCCTTCGCTCTCCACAGCCTCCCAATCCCATCAAGGCGATTTCCGCTGAGAAAGCGGCGTGATATCCAAAGACTCCTTCTGTGCGATCCACCTTTCTGCGATTCGGGGCGCTGACTCGCCACTCTGGATTGCCGACTCGTCGCGGCGACCGACCGAACATCGTTCCATCCCAAAACGAATGCGATCAGTTGAGCTCGCGAACTTGGTCGATCAGTCTATGTTTCCCAATTCAGCGATCTTCATCCGAGACACCACTTACGTATCCGTTTTCCCTATACTCGACCAGCGCAATAGAAACATCGCCAGAATCGTCACTAGAAGCATGACCAACAAAGCCCAATTCCCCGACGAGCAAGGCGAGGACGGATCCTTCGAGCGACAAGAGGACGCCTTCGACAATTGGATCGAGAATAAGCCTGACGCGGAGTTTCCCGCTGTCTCCGGCCGCTATCACCTTTACGTTTCGCTCGCCTGCCCCTGGGCCCACCGCACCATCATCATGCGCGAGCGGCAAGGGTTGGCGCCTCACATCGGCATGACCATCGTAGATCCCATTCGCGATGACAAGGGCTGGCGCTTCGTGGACGATGTTTCGCGCTGCGAGCCGGATCCGGTCAATGGATTCAGATTCCTCAGCGAGGCTTATCACGCCACCGATCCCAAATACAAAGGCCGTGTGACGGTACCCGTTCTCTGGGACAAGGAAACGAAACGCATCGTCAGCAACAACGACGACGCCATCATGCGCATGTTCAACCGCGCTTTCCAGCACCTGACTGGAGAGCGACACGACCATTGCCCGCCTCACTTGCTTCCCCAAATCGATCGACTCAACGAAGTCGTCTACCAAACGGTCAACAACGGCGTCTACCGAGCAGGATTCGCTTCGAGCCAAGAAGCCTACGAAGCAGCGGTGTATCCACTCTTCGATACGCTTGACATGCTGGAATCTCGCCTCAGCCGGGGACCTTACCTATTCGGAGAACACCTTACGGAAACCGACTGGAGACTTTGGGTGACGCTGATTCGGTTCGACGCCGTGTATCACGGCCATTTCAAGTGCAACCTGCGACGCCTTATCGAATACCCAAATCTCATCGCGTACACCAAGCGACTCTTCGACATTCCGGGCATCGCCGAGACGGTAGACCTCGATCACATCAAACGCCACTACTACCTCACCCACGACGAGCTCAATCCCAGCGGCATCCTTCCCGCGGGACCGCAGTCGATCTGGTTCTAAAAGAGTCGGGGCATCGCAAAAGCCAATGCGCAGCGGGCGCTCCCTGGAACGTCATTTGACGCGTTTCCAGTTCCGCGACGCTTGTTCGTAAAGAGCTTTTTCGCCAGACTTCTGGCTCTTCTTGGTCCACTTCTCGCGTGTGGCGCCCCAGAAACCGTCGTAGAACACCAGCAGCCGCCCATCGAAGATGCGATAGCTCTCAGGATCGACGTCGACTTTTTCGCCGTCGAGCATCGCCCACGCGCACCAACCGCCAAACGCAGGTTCATAGCGCTCCGGATCTTCGAGAAACGCTTGCCGATGCTCTTCACTGGAAAACCGATACAACGCTCCATCTCGCTCGACCACGATATCGTCTCTCCCCTTCACCGGCGCCGCTTCGGTATGGTAGGACACCGGGTCGTATCCCTGCAGGGCCAAGCCGTCATCCTTCGCCACGTTGCGATCCTCCCCCAAAGCTCGATCCGGGATGGCCGCAAACAAGAAAAGCCATGCGAGGTAGAATCCTATAGCGCCGTATCCACAATCCAGTTTCATGTTCGTTCTCCCATTTTCGAAAAAGTTGCCTGACACGAGCCCATCGGCGTTCCAGAGCCAAGGCCGTGCCTCTGAAATAGGAACGAATGACGGGGAGATTATTCCAAAAGAGTTTCGCTAAAGGTTGAGACGGTCTTCTTCTCGCAGCGGGCGGCGTCAAATCCGCATTTTCGAAGTGAGGCCGAACACAGTTCCTTCGGGCAGACCGAACCGTTTGCAATCCGCAGCAGCGGCAGCGAGGTACGGTTGCAGCATGCATCCAGCACAAAAAAGTCCGTTTGGCCGTGTGGGCAATTTCGTAAAATTGGGCGGAACGAGAGGCCGGATCGGGGCTCAACCCCACGTTCTTTCGAAATTGGCATCGAGCCTGCGAGTTCATCTCCCGTTCGAACCGAAAACCGTGCAACCCACAAACAACGAGTTAAAATGATACCGAAGACAAAGAGACACCTAAGCATCGCAGCCGCCAGCATCGCAGCCTTGATGCTGCAGCCAATCGCGTCTTCAGCTCCCAAGGTAGAGACCAAGCCTGATAACTCATGGATCTCCGTGAGCGGCTCAGTTACCAAGGCGTACGTCGACTCCTTCCGACTCGACTACGGCGAGGGCGTTATCGAAGTGGAAATGGACGACGGCGACTACGACATGGATGGCCTCAAGATTTACGAGGGCGACCAAGTGACCGTGACGGGCAAGATCGACGACGACATGTTCGAAAAGCGAACCATCGAAGCGAGCAGCGTGTACGTCGAAGACCTCAACACCTACTTCTACGCGAGCGCCAGAGACGAAGAGGACTACCCATACATCGCGATGACCAATGCGGCAGATCCCTACCAGACGATCGTACAAGGCACTGTCAGTTCGAAGAGCGACGAGGAGTTCACGATCGACACCGGCAGTCGACTGATAACTGTGGAAACCGATGAAATGGGCTACAATCCTCTGGATGACGAAGGGCTGCAGCGCATCGAAGTAGGAGACCGCGTGAGCGTCTACGGCGACACGGACTACGACTTGTTCGAAGGTCGGGAGATCGTGGCGGACAGCATCGTCACCCTCAATGATGGCAGCTCCTAATCGAGGAAAAAAAACGCCTCGCCCACGCTTGGCTCAATGCCCCAGTTCCAACGCTGGGGCATTTCTGTATCTAGATTTGGATACGATCCTGTTCCCCACTGCCCCCCAAGCCATCTAACACGCTCCGGCATCGCGATCCGCATGGATGCGAGCCGCCATGGCGCGAGCCTCGCCCTGTCCCTCCACCACATGGAAGGTGTGCTCCGGAAGGTTATTCAAGAAGTGGGCCCTGATCAATTCGGCTAGGCCTTGGTTCAGAGGGTTGGCGCCGAACAAGATTGTCGCCCGGATCGCCTTCGCCTCATAGGCGCCGACATAGCCGCTCGGCATGCTGGCGGCTTCTAAAAAGTCGACGTTGAAGTGGCTCACACGCGAAATATCCACCAGCTCCACCGCCTCGCATGGCACCGCGGCATCGGCCTTTAGGTCGTCGAAGTACGTCATGATTTCGTCTATGACGAGTTCTCCGATGCAGCTAATGTCTATCGTGCGGAGATTTGAATTGTAGCGGTATTCGACAGGCATGGATTGGCCGGTTGGACCTTAGCAATCGATGCCTTTTCTCTCCATTGTCAACTGATTGAAACAGGCAGCAAGAATCGAAGCTCGGCTACCAGCGCCTCAATCAGGCCGGCATCTCGCTTCGCCGAAGCGCCCGCTATACCAAGGCCTCCTAAGCGTCCTCCGCTAAGGTGTGAAACGTCCTATGAGCGAGCAAATCGAACTGATGCATGGCGAGACCGAGGTCACCATACACCTCCGCCGTCGCGGCATCGACTTGACCCGACACCAAACGCCGCTGCACCCGCCGGAAACGCTTGGTGAGCGAAAGCGTCTCATCGCGCTCCCCCGCATCGCGCAACAAACGCCGCACCTTCTCCGCCTTGCGTCGGGCCTGCTTCACGGTTCGCAAAGCGCTTTCGATTTCGACCCGGCCGGCCGCCACCTCCTTGAACACCTGGCACTCGAAACTGCGGCACTGCCGGGGACGGTTTTGGTAAACGCCGCAGGCGCAATCGGCCCCAAGAGCTCGACAAGGCTGGCGGAAGTAGGTCACCGGCTTTTTCGCTCTCGAGCGTCTCACCGGCAGGCCGCGACGCTTCAAATCAGCGGCGTCATCGTTCGGTCCGAGTCGCACGTTGTCGAAAAGGGAGCCATCGCAGCAAAGGCCACAAGAAAGGCAAAGGGTTTCCAGCTTCGTCACGCCCCACCTATTCGTCGGGCCGCTCGATAGAGCAAGCTCCGTTTTCGCTGCAAGCGTGCACATCGTTACGCTGTCAACACACCGCAAGACTACTGAAAAGACGGGTGCGGTTCTACCCATGAACGTTACAGGAACGTTCGGTGCCTGCAACAATTCGGCGCCACACCCACCCTTACTTGACTTCACTCAATACGAGGGACTTGAAGGGCCCTTCTTTACAGAAAGCTAACAAACGACAAACGGATTCATCCAATGACAGTATCCAATCCTACAATACTAAGACTTTCAGCGTTTTCTGCGGGTTTCGCCCTATCGCTTTCCCCCCTTCTAGCAGATGGTTCACTTTCAGGTCGAGTAGTTGACGCGGACACTGGCGTCTATCTGGATGGCGTGCTCGTCACCCACCTCGCTACTGGCCAGACCGCGATCACACGTCGCGGTGGCGAATACGTTTTCAGCTCGCTACCGGAAGGCCCTCAGCAATTTCAGTTTCGCTACCTAGGGTTCGAAGATGGTGTAGAGACAATATCGATACAAAATGGCCTGAACGAGCGCGATCTGCAAATGAGCGGCGACTTCGTGGAGCTCGAGGGCGTGACCGTGAAAGGTTCCGTTATCGGACAAGCTCGCGCCTTGAATTTCCAGAAAAGCAGCGATGCTCTGGTAAATGCCGTATCCGCGGACGCCATCGGCCAGTTTCCTGATCAGAACGCGGCGGAGGCCCTTTCCCGCTTGCCGGGCGTTTCGGTCGAGCGCGACCAAGGTGAGGGTCGCTTTGTAGTCATTCGCGGCATCGACCCGAACCTAAATTCCGTTTCTGTAGATGGAGTGAAGCTGGCATCGCCTAGTACCGGCGACCGAGCCACCTTGCTCGACACCATTCCGTCCGACAATCTCCAGCAACTCGAGGTCTTCAAGACGGCGCTTCCAAGCCACCCGGGCGATTCCGTTGGAGGGTACATCAACATAAAAACTCCCAGCGCCTACGATCAGGAAGGCATCACCGCGCGCATGTCCCTACAGGGCAACTACAGCGACTTGATCGGCGACTGGAAAGGCAAGCTAAGCGGAGCGTATGGCAACACCTTCAACGAAGGCACGATTGGTTTCCTCTTCAGCGCCTCGATGGAGGAACGCAAGTTTGGGTCCGATAACAACGAGTCCGACCCATGGGTTGAAGAAGACGGGGAAGACGGTTCTAGCGGCTTCGTTTCGGAAGCGGTTGAACTTCGCGAATACGACCTGCTGCGAACGCGCAAAGGACTGACTTCCAACCTAGAGTTCAAGCCTAGCAACGACGCCTACTACTTCCTGAGAGCGAGCTGGAACCGCTACAAGGACACCGAGACGCGAAACGCTGGAGTGATCGAACCCGACGGATTCACCGAGATCACGAACGATTCTTTCGTCGGTCTAGATAGCGAGCTAGTGCGCGAGTTCAAAGACCGCACGGAAAAGATGGGTATCGAAGCCTATTCGCTTGGCGGAGAGAATCAATTTGGCGAAACCAAAGTCGACTACACACTCGCCTACTCGAAAGCAGAGGAAGATACGCCTTACGATTTCGAAGCGATCTACGAGTTCGAAGACGGTGTCGATATTCGCTTTTCCGATACGACACGAAACGTTCTTGGACTTAGCCAAATTGGTGGCAACGGGATCTACGACCCGAATGGTTACGCGTTCGACGAAATCGTCGTTTCCAACCAGTTGGTGGAAGAAGAGGACCTGTCAGCGAACGTCAACGTTACCCATTTCATTTCCGATTCCGCCCTCCGGGAAATCAAATGGGGTGTTCTGGCGCGTGAAAAGGAAAAGACCAGCGATCTGGATGAATTCGAAAACGACGAAAATCCTGAGATCGTGGATACGCTTGATGCCTTCACGCTCGCTTCGCCGCGCGACCCTTTCGGTTTCGGTCTCCCTCTTATCGATCACTCCATCTCCACCTTTTATCAGGACAATCTAGCCGCATTCGCGATGGAGCTCGCAGAGGATGCTTCCGCCTTGGAAGACTTCACTTCCAACGAAGACGTATTGGCAGCCTACCTACAAGCGAAGTTCCAGTTATCTGATTGGGAATTTATAGCCGGAGCGCGTCTTGAAGACACCGACTTCACCACAACTGGCTTCGCCTACAACGACGATACAGAGGAAATCTACCCCACGTCCGGTGGCAATAGCTACTCGAACTTCTTGCCAGGCATCCATGCTCGAAAGGAACTCGACGAAAATACGGTGCTACGCCTGTCATGGAACAACACCATCGCTCGCCCAAGCTTCGAGCAAACCATCCCCTTCGCCGAGATAGAAGGCGACGAGGTAGAAATCGGAAATCCGATGCTGGACCCTCTGGAATCGATGAACTTCGACATCTCGGTAGAGCGGTACTTGCCTTCGCTTGGCATCCTTTCAGCGGCTGTGTTCCACAAGGAGGTTGATAACTTCATCTACGAGCAAACTCTCTTTCAGCCCTACGCCGATATCGAAGACGCCGAAGTGACCACTTTCCGCAACGGAGAAGATGGCTCCATCACCGGTCTCGAACTAGCCTTTCAGCGTCGATTCTCCTTTCTGCCAGCTCCCTTCGACGGTCTCGGCACCTACATCAACCTGACTTTCGTGGATGGTGAGGCGACTGTCGCTCCAGCAGAAGAAGGCGACCCCACGCGCGAGCTGCCATTCATCAAGCAATCGGAAATGGTCGGCAACATCGCTCTCACCTACGAAAAGGAACGAATCTTTTTGAGACTCGCAGCGTCATGGAGGGATGAATACCTTGATGAAATTGGAGCGGAACCGATCGAAGATCGCTATATGCAGGACCACATGCAGTTGGACCTCACTACGAGCTATCAAATCACCCCCCAGCTTTCCGTCTTCGCAAACTGGCTAAACATCACCGACGAACCGCTCCACGCGGCATGGGGCGAAACGGGTCGGCTATCTCAGCTCGAAGAATACGGATGGAGCGCCAATACCGGCATACGCTGGTCCTACTAAGACCTTCCTTGATCTTCACTTTTTTCAAAACCTGAAATTGATCTGAAACTTCTGGCGTCTCACGCGTCTTCAAACCGTGAGACGCCTCATTTAGATTCGCATGTATTTTAAGAAACTTATCGCATCACTCTTCCTTTCCGCCGCCTCGCTCGTGACTCTAAGCCTCGGCGCGCCGCCATCTGTCAAGGTGAAGGAAGTCTTCTTCACTACCGACCAATCGAGAGAAAACATCGACTCTCCCGCGACCTGGCACGGGCCAAACGGCGAGCACCTTCTCTTCGCCACGAGCAAAGCCGGTCATTCGGTAAACGTTTTCGACGCGGTCAATGGGGCCATGATCCAGCGCATCGGCGGTCAAGGAGTGGAGCTCGGCCAGTTCGACCGGCCCAATGGCGTATCAGTGGTCGACGACTATCTGCTCGTAGTGGAACGCGACAACCGCCGCGTGCAGGTGCTTCACATACCCGACTACACTCCCTTGACCACCTTTGGCGAAAGCGAGCTTGGCAAACCTTATGGACTCTACGTCCAAGCGCTCGAAGCGGGCGAATACCATGTGTATGTGACGGATAACTACGAAACGCCAGCTGAAGAGATTCCTGCGGATTCGGAGCTTAACCATCGCGTTCGCCGCTACCTGCTGGAAACTGAGGGCAAGACGGCGGAAGCGGAGCTCGACTTGAGCTTTGGCGAGACGAGCGGTCCGGGAAGACTCTTCGTGGTGGAGTCAATTTTCGGCGATCCGGTTCACAACCATTTGCTCATCGCGGACGAGCTGGAGCACGACAAGCGCGGCCGACAAGTGAAGGTCTACGATCTCGAAGGGAAATTCACCGGGAAAACATTCGGCAAAGGCCTTTTCAAGTATCAGGTCGAAGGCATCGCCCTCTACCAGACCTCGGAAACTGACGGCTACTGGTTCGTGACCGACCAGAGCAAGACGCTAAACCGATTCCTGGTTTTCGATCGCCAGACATTCGAGCACCTCGCGACCCTGGAAGGCGAGCGCACCTTGAACACCGATGGCATCTGGATCACCCAGGCGTCCATGCCGCGCTTCCCGCACGGAGCGTTGTACACCTGCGACAACGACCAAGCGATTTCCGCCTTTGACTTGGCAGACGTTTTCCAAGCCCTCGGTCTGGCCCACTGAACGTGGGCGATTTGTCGTCTCGACCTCTCGATCGTGACGGGTTTGGGTAAAGGCTCGCCTCGACCGAAACCTAGAGCCGCACACGACCATGCCTCCCTCCGAGCTACACGCCCTTACAGAAAAGATTGTCGCCTTCCGCGACGCCCGTGACTGGAAACAGTTTCACAATCCCAAGGACCTCGCCGCTGGACTGGCCATCGAAGCAGCCGAGCTACAGGAAATATTCCTCTGGAGATCGAAGGAAGAGCTGCAGGATACGGTTTCCAAAAAACGGATACAGCTCTCCGAAGAGCTAGCTGACGTAGCATGGTTCACATTGTTGCTGGCCCACGAGCTGGATATCGACCTAAACGAAGCCATCGCTGACAAGCTGGCGAAAAACGCGGCCAAGTATCCAGTCGAGAAATCCAAAGGCTCTCACGCCAAGTACGACGAGCTCTAGGGCGGGTTTCTCCCTACACAATCAGGCAGCTCTCCCACAGCGATTTCAAACTGTCAATACGCAGAGGCATTTACTTGCTCCCTCCCGTGCGATTGGGTGGATGCAAATCGCCTACCCCACCCCGTATGACACGCTGCACCATCTGGCTCTTCGCCGCCCTTTCTCTGCCTTTCTCGCTATCTACCGCTCAAACCGCGGGCGAGGACGCCAAACCTGCCCTCGGACTTTGGCGCGAGCCCTCCGACTTCCCCATCCCCTACGCCCCTATGGAAGCGGAGCAGATCGAAACTGTCATGGGGCGGGTAGTAGACTATCTCGCAGTCGCGTCACCCATCCGTATCATCGACCTGGATACCGAAGAACTGCTCGAAGAGGGCCAGAGCTGGCCCGATCGCCCAGGCCTGCAGCGCGGTCTGTTTTCCTTGATCAGCTACGAGTGGGGGGTGACCTACGCGGGCATGATCGCGGCGGGTGAACAGACCGGAGACACACGCTACTGGGACTTCGTCACAAGCCGCCTCTCCACCATCGCTCGCCTCGGCAAGGTGTATGGCGAGATGGATGCGGAGCAAAGACCAAGGCGTTATCCAACCCGTCGTCTCCTCGATCCCCACACCCTCGACCATTGCGGAGCCATGTCGGCGGCTCTGATCAAAGCAAGGCGCTCGCAGGCGTCCATCGGGGGCTTGGAGCCCTTGTTCGAAAGCGGCCTCGCGCATATCAGCCAGCAGCAGCTCCGGCTTTCGGACGGCACCTTGGCTCGCAATCGCCCCCTCCCCAACAGCCTATGGCTCGACGATCTCTACATGAGCGTCCCGGCGCTCGCGCAGATGGGACTCGAAACAGGCGAAACAAGCTACTTCGACGACGCCGCGAAACAGGTGCTGCAGTTCGCCCAGCGCATGTTTGTGGAGGAAAACAAGCTGTATCGGCACGGCTGGGTAGCAGGAATGGAGGAGCATCCGTTCTTCCCCTGGGGACGCGCCAATGGATGGGCGTTTATGGCGAAGGCGGAGCTTCTTTCGGCCATGCCCCTCGATCATCCGCAGCGGGCTGCCACGCTAGACCTGTTTCGAGCGCACGCACAGGGATTGGTCCGCGCTCAGGGCATCAATGGACTTTGGCATCAACTCTTGGATCGACCGGAGACTTACGAAGAGACGTCCGCAAGCGCCATGTTCGTCTTCGGTCTTGCCAAGGGGATAAACGAAGGGTGGCTCGACGCAGCCGTCTATGGTCCCGCTACTTCGCTCGGCTGGAACGCGGTCTCTCAACAGGTCAACGAGCTGGGCCAAGTCGAAGGTACCTGCGTCGGCACCGGCATGGGCTGGGATCCCGCCTTCTACGCCTACCGAAACACCAACGTGTACGCCGCTCATGGATACGGACCCGTTTTGCTAGCGGGAGCGGAAGTTCTGGCGCTGATGCGGGCAGCCGGGAAAGAGGCCAACCTCCATGACGGGGCGGTCCACTTCGGCGAGACCCCCGATTGGTAAGGCTCTCCGCTTGAGTGCGCCTCCTAGAAGGGGTCACCGTCTCTACCCTTTCATCATCTTCGGAGAGGAGGTATTCTCTTCCGGATCCCTGAGCCGTTTGAGGGCCCAAAACGCGATCAGCCACAGCAGCGTCAACCCGGCTGCTGTGGTCCATTGCTTGAGAACAAGAAACATCGGCAGCATGAAGGTGCTGATCTGCCAGACCAACGCCACGGCGAGCCGTATCCAGTTTTTCCACAACTCGCTGCGATGCTCCGCCTTCCATTCGTTTGGCCAAATGCCATTGGGACGCACCGTTTCATAGAACCGCTGCAGGACTGCTTGGTCAACCGGGCTAAAGAAGAAGGTACCGATCATGCATCCGACCAAGGAAAAGCCTCCGATGCCAGCCAGCACCTGGACTTCGTTCCAACCAGCGGCCAGTTCGCTCCAGGCTACAGTCAGAGACGCAGCGAAGCCGAACAGAATGCCCATGCTGAAGCCCTCCCCGTTGAATCGGCCCCAGAACCAGCGAAGCATGAACGGTATGAGAAACGCGGGAAAGAGCTGAATAACGATGGTCACCCAGGCGTCGACCACCGAGTCCACCACCAGCATGGCCAAGGTCAATCCGATCGCCACAATGCCCACCGACGCCGCGTATCCACAAAGCACTTGCGCCCGCTCGGTGGCGTTTCGCCTAAGCGGCACGAAAATATCGCGCACCACATAGGAAGCTCCCGCATTGATGGTGGAGTCGAAAGTGGACATGGATGCGGCGAAGAGCGCCGCTATCACGATGCCACGGATGCCGGAGGGAAAGAAATCGGAGGTCAACACCTGTGGCAGCACCCGCTCCGGATCTTCGTTTCCAATCCCCAAATGGATGCCGATGATGGCGATGCCGATGGCCATGGGCCAGCGAAACGCGAACAGGATGGTCCACAGCATGCCGATCTTCTCGCACTCCGCGGCCGATCGAGCCGCATAGAAGCGCTGGGCCATGTAAGCGGATCCTCCACTTCCGCCTAAGCCCTCCACGATGCCCTTCGCCATCCACGCCAGCAGAAAGGCTCCGAAAAACGAATACTCGCCGAGCCCCTGGTCGCTCCAACGGGGCAGCGCCGTGTTATACCGAGCTCCTTCCCAATTCGCGAGCAAATCGACGTCTACGAGCAGTCCCGCCCGCACGGAGATGTAAATAGCGGCGGCGGCGATCAAACCTCCTTGAAAGACGTCCGTCCACACCACTCCAAACAAGCCGCTCATCAGCGTGTAGACCAAAGCGACGATCGCCATGCCGATGGAGCAGGCTTCAGGAGAAAACGGGAGAAAGACCGCGAGAAACTTGCCCGCCGCCGCCAAGAAGAAAACCACCATGCCGATGGTGATGACCAAATAGGTCAAGGCCGCGAGAAAGCGCGCTGACCTACCGCCGAAGCCTTGACCGAAGCGCAGGTTCATCCACTCCGCTGTAGTGACGACTTGACTACGCTGATGCCATTTTCCCATGAAGGCGAGAAACACCGCGATAGGCAGGACCACGCCTCCTCGCATCTCGATGAAAAAGCCGTGCGCACCGAACAAGTAGAGAAGCGTCACGATGGTCATGGTGCCGGCGGCATCGAGATTGCTGGTCATGCCGGATGCGCCAAGAGCCCACCAAGGCAGCTTTCGCCCACCAAGAAAATAGGCTTCCGAGTCCTTGCTCGCTTGGCGTGAGAGGTAGACGCCGCAGGAAAGCAGTCCAACCAGATAGGCGACAAGTATCGAGTAATCTAATACACTCATAGTCTGAAAGGGGACGAGAGATTCGGATGGATCAGGGAAAGCGTTTGGAAACGGCCCCTTAGCCAAGCAGTCCTACCGCAAAATGCAAAGGTCTATTGCCGCGCCGCGGCTTGCCGCCGGTTTCGCGACCGATAAGACGCGCATCGGACATAGGGCGAAGAAGGCCAGAGCCTCTACGATCGCCAAACCGACGACGAACGCTGTCGCGCTCAAAGCGAGCGGCGAGGGCCCACGTTGAAAATTCTCAAACCTCGTCTCAGGGCTATCATGGATTCCCGGCAACAGGTCGTATATGCTCGAGTTCATGGCAATGCCTCCACCTTGCCTACCCCTGTCACACTCCCCCTCCCCCCATGATTGATACGCCCCGATTCGTTCTCCATACGGTTGCCCTGGCCGCTTGCTCCGCGCCCACTCTCTGCCAACTGCACGCAGCCAGCGTCGAGAACTTCGCCTGGGAACGCTCCGACGTCTCGATGTACGGGAAAGCGGAAGCGTCTTTCGAACTGAGTTCAACTTACGACAACCCCTACGATCCCGATGAGATCTCCGTGGACGCGCTCATAAGCGGCCCCCATGGAGAATCCTACGAAATGCCCTGCTTCTGGTATCAGCCCGTGACCTGGTCGGAGGTGGAAATCGGAGAGTTCGCCGATTTCAATCCTCCCGGCGAGGGCGTCTGGATGCTGCGCTTCTCGCCAGAGAGCGCCGGTAGATGGGAAATTCGCATCCGTTGCTCGGACGAGGACGAGACCGAGCTCGGCGCGGCTCACGCGATCGATGTCGCCTATTCCGACGCGCCAGGCTTCGTGAGGCTCGACCCCGAGGATCGCCAGGGATTTCGTTTCGACAACGGAGCGCCCTACCTTCCCATCGGCATCAACCTTTCATGGAACGACCATTCCCTGACTCCATTCTACGACGAGTACCTCAGTTCCTTCTCGGCGAACGGCATGAACTGGATGCGCCACTGGTTCGTCGCCTTTTCACGCCAGGCGCTCGAGTGGAGCGAGGACTACTGGTCAAACACCTACCACGGCGTCGGACGCTACAGTCAGGAAGCGGCGGCCCTGACCGACATGATGTTGGAAAAAGCCAGCCTGCACGGCGTCTACGTGCAGATCGCGCTCGAGCAGCATGGAAAGTTTTCCACGACCGTGGACTCGACTTGGGCCGACAACCCCTACAACGAGGCCAAAGGCGGTTGGATCCCCTCCGACGAGGTGAAGGAATTCTTCACCGACGCCCAGGCCATCAAAGCGATCCAAAACAAGTATCGCTACATCGTCGCTCGCTGGGGCTTTTCGAGAAACGTCTTCGCTTGGGAGCTCTTCAACGAAGCGAACTGGATCGAGCAGTTCGACAGCTCATTCGACTCGGTCCTAGGCCAATGGCATAAAACCATGTCCAGCTACCTGAAGGAAATCGATCCGTATCAACACCTCGTGACCACCAGCGCCGCGCGAGAAGAGCTCGAATACTTCGCGGACCATCCGGACATCGATATACTTCAAGAACACCTCTACGCGACGGATATCGATCAACAAGTGGCGCAACTCGACGACCAGATGCTGGAGCATTTTTCCAAGCCGGCGCTCGTCGGAGAGTTCGGCATCTACGGTTCCAACCTCAGCTACGGAAGCGCCGACGAACCGACGCATCCCGACCTTTGGGGAGATCACGTGAGGCAGTCCGCCTGGATTGGCACCATGAAGCGGGTCCCTAACATGTTCTGGTACTGGTCCGAATACCTGCGGCCGTACGACTTGTTTCCCCTGTTCAAGCCCATCAGCGCGTTCTGGGCGGGGGAGGATCCCGGAGCGCAGCCCAATATCGCCGCGACCAGCCTGGAGCTAAGCGGAGCGCAGGAGAGCGCCCTGGCAGAGCTTACCGCATACGCTCTGCAAAGCGATGTGTCGGTTTATGGATACCTATACGACGAGAGCTATGGCGAATGGGCGGAAACCGGCCCGACCCTATCGAATGTCACCGTGACCGTGCCAAACCTGAAAGCCGGCGCCTACCATTTGAGCTTCACCGATCCCGTTTCCGGAGCGGTCACCTCCTCCGAACCGATCACGATACTGGAGACGGCCGACTATCCGATCGCCCTGCCGGACTTCTCGAAAGACATCGCCTTCAAACTGACCGCGCCGCCTCGGCTGTATTCGCAATGGGTAGCGGACCATTTTTCCGAGAGCGAGATACTAAACGGGCAAGCAGCGCCAGATGCCGATCCAGCGGGCGACGGGGTGGCCAATCTCTTGAAGTTCGCCCTCGGCGTCGACGATCCCACTTCGCGCATGGATAGCGGCATGCTGCCGAAACTCGAAGCGCTCCCCGACGGCACTTCCCGCTATCGGTTCGCGACCCCAGGAGGAGACGTGGCGTACATCGTCGAATCATCCAGCAACTTGCAGAACTGGCAGAACGTATCCGAAATATCGATACCTCGAGGCGAAGAGCAGATCATCGCCCTGCCCTCAAGCCAACTGCAGCCCGCCCTTTTCCTCCGCCTCCAGATTCGTCGGAAATAGCTCAACCGCCCGACCTTACCGGCTCGGCCGTGAGGCAAACGCAGGGAGGACGAACGAATTCCCGCAGACTGCGGCGAAACGAAACCATCGCAGACGCTCGCGCGCCATTCTCGAGATGACCGCTGGCGAGCCATCGAAAAATGATGGAAAACCCCAAGCAGCGGATTTTTGTACCCATTTTTCCGCGACATGTAAAATCCATCGCAGGTTTTTAACAACTTTCGCCCACCTAACGGGTATTTCACAAAGGCGTTAACATTTTTTTGAATCTACGAATCAATTTGATGTTAATAGAGACCGGTCCTCTTGCCGTGAGGGGATGTCCTCATACTGTCATAACATACACCACAAGCGACCTGACAAGTCGCCCTACAGTTTGAGGGAAAAAACCAAAATGAAACGACTATACATAGTAGATGACCTTACGACCGTCCGCCAAATGCTTGCGGACATTCTTGAGCGCCACAACTACGAGATCATTGGCGAAAGCGGCAATGGACAGGACGCGCTGAAGGAGATTCTCGAGCTGCAACCCGATGTTGTAGTAGTGGACGCCCGCCTGCCAGGCTTGAACGGCCTGGAGCTGATCCGCCGTTTGAATCGCCAGCTGCCGCACACGCGCTATCTGGTCTTCTCCGCCTACCAGAATCCTTCCATCGTGAAAGACATGCTGGAAGCGGGCGCCCACGGCTTCGTGGAAAAGACCGCTCACTTGCGCGAGTTCATCAACGGCCTGGGCATCATCGCCGAAGGCGGCACCTTCTTCGGTCCCAACGTGGCGGAACTGATCCGCTCCGTGGTCGCAAATCCCAACAGCGTGCAACGCTCCAAGGACTCGCTCACCGAGCGCGAGCGCGAAGTGCTGCAGATGATCGCCGAGGGACACAGCACCAAGGAAATCGCCCAGAAGCTCGGCTTGAGCGTCAAGACGGTGGACAACCACCGCACCAACATGATGCGCAAGCTAGACCTGCACAACGTGGCCAGCATCACGCGCTACGCCATGCAGAACGGGCTGATCGAACTCGATCCAGCCATCTAACGGTTCCCGGGGCGCAGCCGCATCCGAATTTCAAGCGACAGGTCGACCTGACCTGTCGCTTTTTCGTATCCAAACTTAGCGGACGCGAGCCCGAGATCGCATTTCCCGATACCTCCGCTCCAGCAGGTCGATCAAGTCCGGCAACTGGCCGACCAGTTCCGTGAAACGGACCTGGCCGCCGCGGCGACCCCACTCCGACTCGGACACGATCTGAGCGATGTCTCCCCCAGGCCCAGCATGTCGTCCGGGCGAGAAAAACATCAGAGCGATGACGAGTTCGGTCTCGCCGGGACGCAGTCCTTGCAGCGCTCCTTCCAACAGCGGCTCGTTAAAAGCGTACTGCTCCCCCTCCCGACGCTCCATCGAGGCGGCCACCACTCTGCTGACACTGTCTCCCAAACGCGCCCCGAGTTGCTTCGCCACCATGTTTCGACACTCCGCCACCTGCGGTATCGGGCTACCATGGTCGACCACGATCACGGTCGGCGACGCCTCCATATCCGCCAACCGCGCCCGCGTCGCCCTCTCCAATATCCGAGCCACCTCATCGTCGCTCGGATCGTCGCGGTTCACCAACGGCCTGCCCACGATCAGCCTGCAACGCTGCTCGGCGCTCATCGTTTCCCTCCAGACCTTGGGCAAGTAGTCGACGATCGCCGAGCTCGGCCCGAAAAACAGCGGCAGCACGAACACCCTCTCCACGGACTGATCTTGGATGGATTTGAGAAACCGTTTCCAGGTCCACGCTCGTTCGCCGTCAAGTTCCACCGGATCTATCTTGCCAGAATGAAGCAAGGACACTGGAGTAATCGATCGATCGAGACGCTTCGAGAGCTCCGCCGCAATGCGCCTCAGACTGAAAACCGCCTCGGGCTTCAACGAACCATTATCCAATAAAACGACGCGCTCCTTCATAGTCGAAATCACAAACCTGTCCTCGAAGAGGGCTTTCAGCGAAACGGGCAAGGTTCGCCGCTGACTTCGTTCGAGGCAACAAAATCCCCGCTTGCGGTCGATTCGGCCCGAGAAGCCGCTCAAAGCGTATCAATCCTGAGTAAATTCTTGCCGAACTTTATCTTATGCCGATAGTCCATCACTAAGAAGACCACACGACCCATCATGTTGAAGAAAACCATTCTTATCGCCTCCGCCCTCTTGATCGCCATCGCATTTTCCGGCTGCTCGAAAAAGCCCCGTCGACCTAACCCTCTCGACACCGTAATGGGCCAAGGCTACGACTCCAGCAGCAGAGACGAAGGCTTCAACCCCGTCGACCTTGGCAGCGATGCCGCCGCCGCAGGTCTGACCTCACGCGGCAACACCGACCAATGGATCGACCGAGCCCAACGCGGCGTGCTGCCTACCGTATACTTCAGCTTCGACTCCGCCACCATCAGCCCGGATGAACGCGGCAAGGTCAATCAGGCCGCTGAATACCTTCGCAACAATCCCGGCTCCAACCTGGTGCTGGAAGGCCATTGCGACTGGCGCGGCACCACCGAGTACAACCTGGCCCTCGGAGATCGCAGAGCGAAAGCGGTGCAGAACTATCTGGCCACGCTCGGCATCTCCGAATCCCGCTTGCAAACCCTCTCCCAAGGCGACCTTCAAGCTACCGAAGGCGCCAGCTCCGCTCAGATGACACAGGAGCGAAAGGTGGAGTTGCTGGTGGTCGACTAGCCCCCCTCCAAAAGCTAACTTTCGAATCGAGCCTCGCCACTTCCATTGGCGAGGCTTCGTTGTTTTCGCCCCCTCCGTCCACCTGTCCTGACGCTGTGAATACCGATCAAAAAAACGCGGAGTAAACCGTTGGCATAAGCTGTGCTTTCGGCGCTCAAAAGAGAATTGAAGAGTTCTCTTTTCCGTAACCATCCAACTGCGCCTATTGTTTGCTATTCTGAAAGACACTCTATTACTTTCCCCACTTCGAGACCCTGATAGTGAATCAACTCTTGCTAGCAGCACAGTCTCCAACGGCATAACCAACTAGTCACATGAAAAAGAGATCGATCGCAGCTGCCAAAAAGGCGGCGAAGAAGGCTGTAAAGAAAGCTACTAAAACGACTGCAACGAAGGCAGTAGCCACCAAGGCGACCGCCAAGAAAGCGACCACGAAAGTCGCAGCCAAGAAGGTCGCAGCCAAGAAGGCTGTCAAAAAGACCGCGGCGAAGAAAGCGGCTCCCAAGAAGACGACCGCAAGCCCGGCCGCGAGCAAAACCGCCATCGTGGCCAAAATCGATATCGGCTTCGGCAATACTCTTTTCCTGCGAGGCGACGCCCCTGGCCTATCCTGGTCGCAAGGCGTGCCAATGGACTGCAGCGGCGACAGCTGGACCATCTCCATGGCAGGCGTGACCGAGCCCTTCGAGTTCAAGGTGCTGATCAACGACAGCTTCTGGAGCGCTGGATACAACCACAGCGCGGAGCCGGGAGGCACCACCACCGTCTTCCCCCAGTTCTAAGTCCATTTTTTGGATACGGCGGATAGAAGCTCCTCTTCCATCCGCAAACCATCCTCAAAGGGCGTCCCTCCATACAGGAACGCCAGCACCTACACAGTATCCATATTCCCCCTACTACGAGGGTGAAACTCGTCGTGGGCGCTCCTCACACGCTCCGATTCGACGCTGGTGTAGATCTGCGTCGTCGATATGTCCGCGTGTCCCAGCAATTCCTGGATCACGCGCAGGTCAGCCCCGCCGGACAGGAGGTGCGTGGCGAAGGAATGCCGCAGCATGTGCGGTTTGACGGGCTTGTCGATCCCGGCCAGCGATGCGTATTTCCTGATCAAGACCCAGATCGTCTTGCGAGATATCGCCGACCCGCGAGAGCTGATAAAGACCGAGCTCCCGGTCTTGGCGCGAACCAATTGCGGGCGCCCCACTTCCAAGTAGCGCTCGAGCGCGGCAATCGCCTTTCGTCCGATCGGACACACTCGCTCCTTCGATCCTTTTCCAAACACCTTCAAGGCCCCGATCTCCAAATCCATCTGCTGCAGCTGCAAGCCCGTCAGCTCGGATACTCGCAATCCCGAGGAGTAAAACAGCTCGAGAATGGCCACGTCCCTCAGCCCTTGAGGCGTTGTCTCATCAGGAGCCGAAATAAGCCGCTCCACTTCCTGGATACTCAGCGTGTACGGAGCCTTCCTTCTCAGAGAAGGACCGCTCACGATTTCCGTAAACGATTTTCGGATACATCCATCCCGCAGCAGAAACGCGTCCAGAGAGCGGAGCGAGCTCAGCTTGCGACAGAGGCTAGCGTTTGAGTAGTCCGCTTCGCTTAGCGAGTAGATCCAATCGGAAACGTGACCTGCCGAGACCTCTTTCCAAGACCTCACCTTCCGAGCCTCCATCAGAAAGAGGCGAAACTGCTCGAGGTCGACCTGGTAGTTCGAAAGGGTGTTTTCGGAGAGCCCCTTCTCAAGGGTTAGAAAAGCGAGAAAGGCGTCGAGCTCGTCTTGCAGTTGAGAGGCCATGCGACAGTCACGCTAGCGGCCCTGCCAGCCCTTTGACGAGCTAATTACTTGCGACGGCGCGGGCCGAAGGAGCGGATCGGCGCGTTGCGGTTCTGGGCCGCGTTGCGCAAGCGATAGACGATGCGAGCCTTGTCCAAATCGTATGGGCTCATCTCCATCTTCACCAGATCACCCGCCGTAATCTTGATAAAATGCTTACGAAGCTTTCCAGAAATGTGAGCAAGAACCTGATGCCCATTTTCCAGTTCAACACGGAACATGGTTCCGGGCAGCACTTGGACAATCTTGCCTTCTACTTGGATTACATCGTCAGCCATATATAGTGGTAAAGGATCTAGCTACTCCGGCTAGGGCGGTGAACATGAAAGCGTCGTTCCTTTCATATCCTTGCTATTAGTCAAGAGTAAACATAGGCCTCCATAGTCAACGCGAACCGATGAATAATCCCGTCAAAGCCGCACCGGAGTGCCCTTTTCAGAAACGCTTCCCCTCCCAGCTCCAGCGAGACGACCTCTATTTCATGTCCCTGGCATACAATCAAGCCATCGACGCTTGGAAGGAAAACGAAGTCCCCATAGGAGCCGTGGTCGCCTACCAAGGTGAAGCCATCGCAGCCGCGCACAACCAGGTCGAATCGACGAAAGACCCCACCGCCCATGCCGAGATGCTCGCCATCACCCAAGCCGCCCGCCACCTCAAGGACTGGCGACTCAACGAGACGACGCTCTACGTGACCAAGGAACCCTGCCCCATGTGCTCCGGCGCCAGCATGATGTCTCGACTCGGACGCGTGGTGTACGCCGTGCCAGACCCCAAAATGGGCGGGCTCGGCGGATTGTACGACGTCAATAGCTACCCTACCATCAACCATAGCCTGAGCGTTGAAATCGGCACCATGCGAGAGGAATGCCTCGAACTGCTGCAGGCCTTCTTCCAGCTCAAGCGCGAGATGAGCAAAGGAACTATTTGACAAAGATTATTCTTTATTTACAAACAAGGGACATTTCCAACACCAACATCAACCAAGATAAGACAATGGCATACCAACTACCAGCACTCGACTACGCTTACGACGCGCTCGAACCCCACTTCGACGCTAAGACGATGGAGATCCACCACTCCAAGCACCACCAAACCTACATCACCAAGGTGAATGCGGCCATTGAAGGCACGAATCTGGAATCCAAGAGCGTCGAAGACCTGATTTCGGATCTGGACGCGGTTCCGGAAAAGATCCGTGGCGCCGTGCGCAACAATGGCGGCGGCCACGCCAACCACAGCTTCTTCTGGAAAATCCTCAGCCCGAGCGGCGGCGGAGCTCCGACCGGCAAGTTGGCTGAAGCCATCAAGTCGGAACTGGGAGGCTTCGACAAGTTCAAGGAAGACTTCGCCGCCGCGGGAGCGAACCGCTTCGGCAGCGGTTGGGCTTGGCTGTGCGTGCGCGACGGAAAGCTTTGCGTCTGCTCGACTCCCAACCAGGACTCTCCGCTCATGGACGGCGGCACGCCCGTGATCGGTCTCGACGTTTGGGAGCATGCCTACTACCTGAAGTACCAGAACAAGCGTCCGGACTACATCTCCGCCTTCTGGAACGTGGTGAACTGGGACGCTGCCAACAAGAACTACGCAGCGGCCCTCTAGAACGACTTTTTCGACGTCTTAAGTTTAATCCGAAAGCCGAGGCGGTCCGCCTCGGCTTTTCGTTTGGGAGAATCGCTAAAAGCGCGATGCGGGTCGGCGACCCGCCCTCGGGCAATGGAGTCGCCTCAACGCGGCGACCCGCCGTACCAGCGCCACCTACGCCTTCGCCCTATTCAGCGATAAAGCTAGGCTGGGAAATCTTGGAGCGTCCGCCGGAAAGATTCGCGCTCTTCAAGCTGAGCGTATCCACAATCTTGATCTGGCTGCTGTTGGCCCGGCGATGGGTGTAGACGATGTGACGTCCATCGCTCAGCCACTGCGGCTCGATAGCATCTCCCCGCTCGGAGGTGATGAAGCGGCTCTTGCCCTCGTTCATGTCGTAGACCGCCAACTGGTAGCCAGATCCCATTGCGGCGGTGAAGGCGATTTTGTTCGGATCCACCGGATTCCAATCCGGTTCCGCGCAATAGCCGCTGATGTCGGTGCGCAAGCGGCGCATCTGACCACCAAACGAAGGCACTACGAACAGCTGAACGCCTCCGTTCTGGTCGGAGGAAAAGACGATGCGCGAGCCGTCGGGAGACCAACAGGGAGCCGCCTCCAGTCCACTGGACTTGGTCAGGTTACGAAACTGCCCATTGGCTTCCCGCACCCAAACGTCCGCGTTGCGACCGCCGGAAATGATCAACGCGATGCGCGAACCGTCGGGGCTGTAGCGGGCCCCCATGTTGGTGCCTTTGAAATCGACGACCACCTCTCGCCGACGGTTTCGCAGGTCGAGGCGGTGAATGTCTGGAAAACCGTTTTTGTAGCTCGTGTAGAGGATGCTGTCGCCGTCGGGCGACCAATGCGGCCGCACCGCGTTCACTCCGTCCGAAGTCAGCCGGGTCATGTTGCGAAAGAGAAAGTCGCTAGTGTAGATTTCGCTGGTGCCTGTGTCTTCGCTCACGAAAACGAGCTTTCCGGAGAAGAAGCCCGGCTTGCCGCTGGTCTTAAAGATCGCGCGATCGACGGCCCGCAGAATCGCGCTGTATCCGTCTTCCCCGGTCAGCGTTTCAGCGAATTGCTGGCGCTCCGGAACGCCTGAGCTGATCACCAGACGCGCCCCCGTCGGGCCCGATGGTTCGATGGCGATGGCAAACGAAGCGTCCTGCATCGATTCGACGACCTGATAGCCGCCATGCACGGTGAAAGCGGACTGGAGAATCTCCAGGGTCGCCGGGTTGGAGGAGCGAGCGACCACTGGCACCAGGTCGCGGCTGCCGGTCACGGTGACGGTGCCACCGGAAACGCCCTCGCGGCTTTGCGCGAAAGCGGAGCAAGAGAAGGCAACGGCAAGAAGCGTTAGAAAAAGAAGGCGAAATCGGGAAAACGGATTTTGGTTCATGCGGCTTAAGCCCAGACTTGACAGAGGTGCGATTGTTTCAGGTTTCTACAAAAACAGTTTTTACAGAGCCAGCTATTGCAAGAGCAAGCGTGGGCGTCGATGGTCGACAACAAATTAAGAAAAGCATCAGCCAAGTGAGCCTCGAAAAAGTTAAGCAAGCCCTCAGTACCGTAAAGTATCCCGGATTCAGTAGAGATATCGTATCCTTCGGACTCGTGCGTTCGGTGGAGTTCGAAGATGGCAAGGCCAAGGTCTCCATCGCCGTGTCCACTTCCGATTCGTCCATCCCACCAGCGATCCGGGACGGCGTCGAAACCGCCCTCAAAGCAGTGCCGGAAGTCACCGACGCGGAGGTTTCGGTAGTCATGAGCGGCAAGAAGCCCGCGGGACCGAGCGCGCCCCAAGGGGCGTCTCCCGAAGGCGGCATTCCCGGCGTGAAGCACGTCATCGCAGTCGCTAGCGGCAAAGGTGGCGTGGGCAAGTCCACCTTCGCGGTCAATCTGGCCTGCGCCTTCGCCGAAATCCTCAAAGCGGACGGAAAGACGGCTGGCATCATGGACTGCGACATCTACGGCCCTTCCGTGCCCCTCATGATGGGGCTTTCCGGGCGTCCCTACGTGGAGGGCGAATCGCTGATCCCGATGGAGGGAAACGGCCTGAAGGTCATGTCGATGGGCTTTCTGGTGGACGAGGACACTCCGGTGGTTTGGCGGGGACCGATGGTGATGAAGACCATCCAGCAGTTTTCTCAGAACGTGAAGTGGGGCGAAATCGAAATCCTGGTAGTGGATCTCCCGCCCGGCACCGGCGATGCCCAGCTCTCCCTCGTGCAGACCATTCCTCTCAGCGGAGCGGTGCTCGTCACCACTCCTCAGCCAGCCGCCACCCAAGTCGCCAAGCGCGGCGCCCGCATGCTGGAAAAGACCAACGTCAAGATCCTTGGGGTCGCTGAAAACATGAGCTATCTGGAACAGCCCGATGGGACGCGGGTCAACATCTTCGGTGAAGGCGGTGGCCAGCAAACGGCGAACGATCTGAAAACCGATTTTCTGGGTCAAATTCCACTCGATCAATCGATTCGCGAAGGCGGCGACGCCGGCAAGCCGATCGTGGTCGCGGAACCGGACTCGAAGATCGCCCAAAGCTTCAAAACGATAGCTCGCGACATTCTGTCTCGCATATAGTCGGCCAGATTGCGAAGCGCACTGATCTTCGCCCTGATTGTAAATTAGGGACAATCCTAGAGGAAAAGGGTTGGCGTTGAACGAATTACCCTCAATGCTCCCGCGTATTATCCTCGCACCACTCCCACAACGAACGCCGGTTAGCAATCTGTCAAAAGCAGCAATGCGATTGCCAAGACCTTATGGAATAGCCATAAGTTCCGATTGCTTACCTAGGACAAATTGTCCGTTCGCTGCGGAGCGAAGTTAACCGTCATGGCAGCAGAAGAACACAAGTCGAGCGACCAACACGAATTCGTGAAACGTTCCAGCCTATACCAAGAGTTTTTAGCGGAACGCGAAGAGATCCTGCGGCACAAGTGGCTCGAGTCGGAGCGACTCGGGTACGACATTGGCTTCGAGCGCGCATTGCTGGACTGGATCCGCAAGCACCGAGACAGCTGGCGAGCCGCCCGCCGCCACCCTGAAAGCGGCGAATAGCCGCACGTCCCGTTCCTCAGCTCGCGTCCAGACGCCCGACGGCCTTGGCGTAAACTAAAAAAGCGACCCTCGAACGAGAGTCGCTTTTGTCGTAAAGCGCTGGGAGAAAACCAACTACTTGATTTCCTTGTGAACCGTGTGGCGCTTCAGATGAGGATTGTACTTCTTCTTCTCAACGCGCTCGGTGACGGTTTTCTTGTTGCGGGACGAGAGGTAGCGGGAAACCGGCTTACCTTCGGCCTTTGCTTCGGTACATTCGAGAGTGATTACTTCGCGTGGCATGGTTTTTTAGAAATTGAAGCCGCGAACTCTCGCATCTCGGGAATAGAATGCAAGGGGAAAATACAGGGGACTCGGACGGAGGCGAGCTCTCGATCGACCGGCTCCGTCTAGAGAGCCTTGCGCCCCAGCGAACGCTCGACCAGCGGCAGAGCGATGCCGTTTCGAAAGACCGTCACCTGCCCGGTGCTCGAGGAAACCACGATGGCCAGACAGTCGGAGCAAAGCGAAATCGCGGCAGCGGCAGCGTGACGGGCTCCAAGTCCGCTCGGCAGCTCCTGATCGAACTCCGGCGTGTGGATCAAGCTGCCCGCCGAGGCCAGCACGCCCTCGCCGTTGATGACGAAGGCCCCGTCCAGACTGGAGAACTCCTTCACCGTCTCGTCCATGAACGGGCTGAGAATGTTTCGATCCTCCTCCTTGTACCCATGAAACGGATTCAGGACCAGCGGCTTGGTCATCGTCTCCACCTTCTTGGTATCGCCCAGCACGAACAAGGTGCCCACCGGCTTGCCTTCTCGACCCTCCACGGAAAGCTCCATGGCGATGCCGATGACGCGCTCCAGGACCTCAGGCGAAACGTCGCTCGGCATGAAGTTCTCTCGCTCCGCAAGAAGCGCTGAAAACTCCTGCTTCATGTCCACCACTACCAACGTATCAAACTGATCGGTGCTGGGGATGCCTCCGACGCAGCAGATCTTGTCACTGATTTTGAATACGCCGCGGGTCAAACCGACCAGGAATGCGGATCGCAGCTGGGAAAGTCGCCCTTCCGAGAAGGAACGCACCTGAATCATCTCGTCGAATTTGGAATCCTCCGCGTCTCCCTCTTTCGCTCGCCGAGAAATCAGCACCGTTTTAAATTCCTTGAAGGCCGGAGGCAATTCCAGGGGACTGGCCAGCATGGTGTCTCCAAAGACCGCGATGGAACCGCAACGCGCCCCTTTCGCCACGCGAGCCGCTTGACGGAGCATCAGGCGGTTCAGCGAGCTTTGGCGAGCTTTCGGCTGGGCCGTGAGGATGCCACCGAAGGCGGAAGTCAGCTGCTCGTAGAACGTATCCAGATTTTCAGACTTGAGCAGCATGTCGACGAAGGCCTGGTCCTTCACTAGACGGGCCACCGCGGCAAGCACGTTCAAGTAGTCGTTCGCGGTTTCGCCAGCGAGCAGCAGCACCACCAAGTGCACCTTCTCCTGATTCTTCAGGCCTTCGTAGCTGATTCCCTCCTTGGAGCGGCCGATGGCGAAGACATACTTGCGGCGCATCTTCACCCGCAAATGCGGCAAAGCCACGCCGTTGCCCAAATAAGTCGTCATGGTGTTCTCACGACGCATCAGTCCGGGAAGCAGCTTCTTGCGCTCCAAGTCCTTGAATCGAGACGTGGACACCTTGAGCAATTCCTTGAGTGAACCCTCTAAGTTATCGCTCTCTATATCCAGCGTTCGCCTACGCGAAAAGTATCGGTCGAGTCTCATATCGGGGTAGCACCCGCTGCGACCTGGTTAGCACAGCCCTATTTTTCCCACTCCAAAGCGCCCTTCTTCAACTCGTAGACGAGGCCGACAACCAGCACGCCGATGAAGAAAAGGATTGGGCCAAGAATTGGTAGGCTGCTCGCCACGAAATCGCGGTAAACCAGCACCCAGGGGATGAGAAAGAGAACTTCGATGTCGAAGAGGATAAAGAGCATGGCGGTCACGTAGAACTTGACCGAGAAGCGCGTGCTCGTCTTGCCATCGGATTTGATGCCGCATTCGTAGGCGTAGTTTTTGATCGCGTTCTTGGAGCCGCGCTGTCCGAAGAGCCAACTGCCGGTGAGAATGGCTCCAGCGAGCCCGGCAGCCAAGGCGATCTGAATCAATACGGGTACGAAGTCTGATACGGTCATGACTGCTGCAAACATTCCTAATAAGCCCCTTATTTCAAGGCAAATACTGAAAGAAGCGCCAATCATCGTACGGTTTCGCCCAAGTACGCCTACATTTGTGGGATATTAAGCGATCTCGTCTTCTTCTAGGTGGGTCGGCACGTCCCCGGGACGACCGTCACTGCTAGATCCACGTTTTCTGAACGTCTCGGGGACGAGCCGTTCCACCTGACCGGACCATAAAAAAAGCGAGCCCCTGGCGAGGCTCGCTTCGAAAAGGTTCGAGAAACGAAGTTTCGACTACTTGTTGGCTGCCTGGTCGAGGATGTCGCCCAGGTTCATCAAGTCGCCGCCGTCCTTCATGTTTTCGTAGGTAGCGGTTTCCTGAGCCAGCTGGCTGTCGTCGTAGTTGGCCGCCTTGATGGAGAGGCCCAGACGACGCTCTTCGCGGTCGATCTTGATCACGCGAGCGGTCACGTCGGCGCCGATGTCCAGCACGTCCTTGATCTTCTCTACGCGTTCTTCGCTGATCTGGCTGATGTGCACCAGACCGTCGATGTGGTCTTCCAGTTCGACGAAAGCGCCGAAGGAAGTGATCTTGGAGACCTTGCCGGAAACCACGTCGCCGATGCGGAAGCGGCTGTCGATGTCTTCCCATGGGTCGTCAGCGAGCTGCTTCATGCCGAGGGAGATGCGCTGGTTGTTGGTATCCACGTCGAGAACGATCGCATCGATCTCGTCGCCCTTCTTGAGCACTTCGCTCGGGTGGTTGACCTTGCGGGTCCAGGACATGTCGGAAACGTGAACCATGCCATCGATGCCTTCTTCGAGTTCGACGAAGGCTCCGTAGGTGGTGATGTTGCGCACCTTGCCATGCACGTGGGCCCCAACTGGGTAGTTGTGAACGACCATGTCCCATGGGTTCGGATCGAGCTGGCGAATGCCGAGAGAGATCTTCTCTTCGTCCTTCTGGATGCCGAGAACCACCGCCTCGACTTCGTCGCCCACCTTGAGCAGTTCGCTCGGCTTGGTGATGCGCTTGGTCCAGGACATTTCGGTGACGTGCACGAGACCTTCCACGCCTTCTTCGATTTCGATGAATGCGCCGTAGGGAACGAGGTTGACCACCTTGCCGGCAACCTTGGCTCCGATCGGGTACTTGGACTCGATGTCCTGCCATGGGTTGGACTTGGTCTGCTTGAGACCGAGGGAAACGCGTTCCTTCTCGCGGTTGATCTCGATGATCATCACGTCGATCTCCTCACCCTGCTTGAGCATTTCGCTCGGGTGGGAAATGCGGCCCCAGCTCATGTCGGTGATATGGAGCAGTCCGTCCATGCCATCGAGGTCGATGAAGGCGCCGAAGTCGGTGATGTTCTTGACCACACCCTTGACGACGTCGCCGGGGTTGACGCGCTCGAGAAGCTCGCGACGCTTGGTGGCGCGCTGCTCTTCGATGAGCTCGCGGCGGGAAAGAACGATGTTCTTGCGCTCCAAATTGATCTTGAGAACCTTGTAGTCGTAGGTTTGGCCGACGTACTGGTCGAGATTCTTCGGGGGCTGGATGTCGATATGGGACGCTGGCAAGAAGGCGTCTACGCCCATGCCTACGATCAGACCGCCCTTGACCTTGCTCTTCACGCGGCCCTGAACGATGGAACCTTCCTCACACTTGGTGATGATGTTCTCCCAATTCTTCTTTTGCTCAGCCTTGTCGAAGGAAAGCAGCGGATTGCCTTCCTTGTCCTCGAGCTTTTCGAGGAAGACTTCGATTTCTTCGCCAATCTGCAGGTCGCCGAGATCGACGAATTCGTTTGCAGGTACGAGGCCTTCGGACTTACCGCCGATGTCGACAACGACTTCGTTCTGGCGGATTTCGGTGACAGTGCCCTTGATGATCGATCCTTCCTTCAACTTGTCGAAGGAGGTCTGGGCGAGAAGTTCAGCCATTATTGAACTCATGATATGCGTGGCGCTTGCTCGCGAATGCTTCCGGAATCCGTCGAGAAGAGCCTGGGACGAGCCGACGAATCGACTCAACTGTTTGGTTTTTGCTAGCTCGATCGGAAGCGACGCGACGAAATCGAGCTTGTTTAGGTTTGTCGCGAGCGGGCAGAAGATGCAGCCGAGCCCGACTCATGCAAGAGAAATAGCTTTTTCCTCCCTATATTAGCGTAAAAAGAGAAAGGAGCGACCCTCCCGACTCGTTTTCCAGAGAAAACTGGGAGAAACGCCCCTCGAAATCAGCCGCTGCTAGATCAGGCCTCCTGGACCGAAAGCGGCGAGCCTAGTAGACGATCTTGTTGAGCGGGTACTCGATGATGCCTTCCGCTCCCAGATCCTTGAGCTGCGGGATAACGTCGCGAACTTCCTTCTCGGAGAGCACCACCTCGACCGCCGACCAGCCCTCGTCGCTGAGATCGTTGACCGTCGGGTTGCGCAGCGAAGGCAGCACTTCGAGGATCTTGGCTAAGCTGGCTTTGGGAGCGTTGAGCTTGAGCCCGACCTTGTCCGCGGCGCTGAGAGCGGCCTGCAGCATCATGGCGATGGTTTCGATCTTGGCCCGCTTCTCCGGATTCTCCCAGCTCTTGCGATTGGCGATGAGCTTGGTATTGGTTTTCAGAAGCGTCTCCACGATGCGCAGCTTATTGGCCCGCAGCGAGTTGCCGGTTTCGGTGAGATCCACGATGGCGTCCACCATATCCGGCACCTTCACTTCAGTCGCGCCCCAGGAAAATTCGACTTCGGCTTCCACGCCATGATCGGCGAGGAACTTGCGGGTCAGGTTCACGACCTCCGTAGCGATGCGTTTGCCCTGCAGGTCCTTGACAGTCTTGATGGGAGACGCTTCGGGAACCGCCAGCACCCAATAGGAAGGGCGATTGGAGGCGCGGGAGTAAACCAAATCGCAAACCTCGACCACGTCGGAGCCGTTTTCCACCACCCAGTCATAGCCACAGAGCCCGCAGTCGAAGTAGCCATGATCCACGTAGCGGCTGATTTCCTGGCTACGCACGAAACGTCCATCCAGCTCGGAATCGTCGATGCTCGGCTTGTAGGAACGCGAGCCCTTGCGAATATTCCAGCCCGCTTTCGCAAATAGGCTGATGGTAGGTTCTTCGAGACTGCCCTTAGGAAGCCCGAACATGATCAATGGCTGTTCTTGTGACACGGCAAAGTCAAAAGACCGACTTTCTCTCCGCCTCAAGCCAAAACAATTTCGAAAGAAAAAGCCTTATTTTCCTTGGTCGGAGGTCGCGCCCTCCAGCCTGCTCGCCCGGTTTTTCCGCCCCGGCAGCGACGACGCCAAGCGCCTGACAAACGAATTAAGAGATTCACCCCAACAAAATTCCATTTTTTTACATTTTGTGATTTTACATTTGTTAATAATGGTTATCGTTACGGTTGTTGCAGCGATGCGCCGCCTGTCCACCCCGACCGCGAGTCCCACCGCTCGACACTCGGCGACCCTCCCATCAAGGATCGACTCACCCTGCATCATTCAGAAAGTAAATATCGCTAAACACCACTCGAGACACCGCCATGCCCACAAAACCCAAACCTTTGGTATTGATCGTTGAGGACGAAGTCGAACTCGCCAACGTCATTTCGGAACACCTCGAAGCAGCTGGCATGCAGACGCAGATTTGCAACCGCTGCGCCCTCGCGATGCGCTTCCTCAAGCACAACTTCGCGAACATCCTTCTGCTCGACCTCACCCTGCCAGATCAAAACGGGTTCGCCTTCCTGGAGGATCTCAAGCGCGAGGACATCAACATACCGACCATCTTCCTCACTGGCAACGACTCGGAGATCTCCAAGGTGAAAGGGCTCGAACTGGGGGCGGACGACTATGTGACTAAGCCCTTCAGCGCCCCGGAGCTGGTGGCTCGCATCCACGCCGTGCTACGGCGCGCGGAAGTGGCCCACGACTTCAACGTCACCAAGAACGTGCGCCTCACCGACGCGCCATTCGAATTCAACACCGCTTCGGTCAATCCGACCTCCATGGAAATCACCTTCCCGGACGGCGAGGTGATCAACATCGGCCGCAAGGAAATCGGCATCCTCTCCTATCTGCACGAGAATCCGGACACCATCATCACGCGCAAGAACCTCATCCACTCGGTATGGGGCATTCACGCCGACATCCGCAGCCGCTCTCTCGACCAGTACATCGTGAAAATACGCGACCTCTTCAAACGCAAAGGCGCCCCGCTGGACAATTTGAAAACCATCCACGGCATCGGCTACCAGTACGAGCCGCTGGTGCGCTCCTCGGAAGCCGGCTGATAGGCGACTCCTCCTGCGGAAACCGAATTTATACCCCTCAAACGAAAGCCCTGCTGGATCGAGCATCCAGCAGGGCTTTTCGATTCGCCTTGGAAACGGCGAAATGCGTCCGAGATCGATCTCCTAGGAGCGTTCGCTATCGAGCTCGAGATCCTCGCTGCTCTGGCTCGCGACCGGAGCCGGAACCACGTGAAATCCGTCCTCGTCCTCGTATCCGAAGGGCGCTTCAGCCATTCCGTTCAACATGAGCCAAGAACCTGCGATGAGGGAGATTCCGTAAAGAAACAAGAAGGTCTCTAACATGCCTTCTTATTACGGACCGAAATCTTCGATCTTTATCGAATAAACGGAAATCATGGTCGAATGTGCCTACCTGCTACTGAGGGATGCGGTAGTAGCCGTCAGGGTTGTAGATGAAATAGAAATCGTAGGGCTCCAGCCGCGGCAGCTCCACGTAGGACCTGCCCTTTTCATCCTTGAGCACCTCCTGCTCGGCGCTGGCCCAAAACTGCTTCCCGTAGCGATCGGGATTTCGATCGATCGACGTTTCCCAGATCTTGTCCACGATCTCGTCCACCCAGCCATACTCCTTGGCCACGTCCGCGAACTCCTGCCAATCGCCGGCGCTGCTCTTCTCGTACATCAGCGCCCGAAATTCCTGCAGCGTCACGCCCATCTTGGCCGCAACCGGCGTCGCCAGGCGGCGCCACCACTCCTTGGCGTCCTCCTGATACTCGCTCTGCCGCGAGAGGTTTCCCGAAACCCCGTACCAGCTGAGCTCGTGATGGAGAATGATGGCGTTCGGGTAGGCGAAGGACTTTTCCGCCAAAGTGGTGATGATCGCCGCCATGCTGGCCGCGTAGGACTTCACCACCACGTAAACGGGAGCCTCGCTGGCATCCATCGCCTCCAGAATCCGGTAGCCAGCCCAGACCGATCCTCCCGGCGACGAATCGATCACGATGAAGATCGGGTACTCAGTGCTCTGGTTGTTGTAGAAATTGATGCGCTCCGAAACGTAGCTGGAAAGGTAGACCCCGATCGGACCGTTGAGGGCGATGCGCCGGTCGCTGATTTGCAGAACGCCGTCACGGTACGGCTCTTCCGCGTAGATCTGCTGACTGACATCCACCAAGTCGCGCACCTCCTCTTCCTTGTCTCGGATGGAGATCCTCGCCTGAAGCTCCGCGAACTGCGTTTCCAGCTCGGTGCGACGCAGCTTGAGCTGCGTTTCCGCGAGACGCAGCCGCTCCATTTCGATGCTGGCCTCCTTCTGAGCGAGAGCCGCCTCCGCCGCTAGTTCCTGCTCTCGCCGGCGCGTCTCGGCCAAGGTCTCCTGCAACTCAGCCTGCGATTGGGCGTTCGCCAGAGCCATGCCTTTGTTGATGGCGTCGATCTCTGCCGACATCCGGTCGATTGTCGCTTGATGCTCCAGCAGATCCGCTTGCGTGCGGGCCTTGAAAAGGGAGTTTTCCAGCGACAGCCTCTCCTTCTCCTCGCGCAGCTCGGCGAGCTCCTGCTTCAGCTCCTCGGAACGAATCGAGTTCCGAATCGACAGCAGATCGCGCTCGCGACGCAAACGCTTCAATTCCTGATCCAGCAGCTCCTCTTCCGACAGTTCCTCTTCGACCTCCGGCGCCTCGAACGTCTCCTCCGCTTCGATCGACTCGGAATCCTCCGGCTCAGCGACCCCCACCTCGTCGGCGCTGACTTCGATCGGTTCCAGCTCCTCCTGGGCCCAAAGGCTCCACGAGCCTGCGCTCAGCAAAGCGAACGCAAGAATGCGAGTGAGAAAACGAGTAGTGTTCGAAACGATAGCCATAGGAAAAACGCCTGCTTGGGATAAGGAAAACGCGCCGAGTCTTCGTTTGATCGAGAAAAACGCAAGCGGAAGGACCGAGAGCGCCCGCTCGGAGTTCCCTATGAGGAAGATTGCGCATCTTTTTCAACAAAGGACTAGCCCTCGCCCTCGTTACCCGTACAGATAAGCCCCGTGCAAATCGAGAAACTCGAGCGAGCCAAAGCCTTCCTGCAAGCCTACCAAAAAGACCTCTGCCTGCGCCTATCGGAGTTCGAGCCCGAAGGAAATACCTTCGTAGCGGACCCATGGACCCGAGCCGAAGGAGGTGGAGGCATTTCACGCGTGCTCGAAGAGGGTTCCGTCTTCGAAAAGGCAGGTGTCAACTTCTCTCATGTGATGGGCTCCAATCTCCCGCCATCCGCCACCGCAAGCCGACCCCAGCTCGCCGGCCGGTCCTTTCACGCCACCGGAGTCTCCATCGTCATCCACCCACGCAATCCCTACGTCCCGACCTCCCACGCCAACGTTCGCCTCTTCATCGCCCCCGCCACCGAAGCGGACCAGGAAGACATCTGGTGGATCGGCGGCGGCTTCGACCTGACACCCTACTACGGATTCGAAGAAGACTGCGTCAGCTGGCACGCTCAGGCCAAAGCCGCTTGCGACCCTTTTGGAAACGACCTGTATCCAAAGTTCAAGATCTGGTGCGACGAGTACTTCTTCCTCAAGCATCGCAATGAACCGCGAGGCATCGGCGGCATCTTCTTCGATGATTTCGACCAAGGCGGCTTCGAAAACGCCTTCGGGCTCATGCAAAGCGTCGCGAAAAGCTACGCGGACGCCTATTGCGAAATCGCCCAACGGCGCAAGGACACACCGTACACGCAGCGCGAGCGGGATTTTCAGCTGTATCGACGCGGCCGATACGTCGAGTTCAATCTCGTCTGGGACCGCGGCACTCATTTCGGTCTGCAGAGCAACGGCCGCACCGAGTCCATCCTCATGTCCCTCCCTCCGCTCGTCACCTGGAAATACGACTACCAACCAGAGCCCGGCACGCCCGAAGCCGAACTCTACGACAGGTTTCTCAAACCCGCCGACTGGCTCGGTCTGGAGTGAGATGCGGAACCAAAAACCTTGGCCCCGAACGCGCCCATCCCTTTTTTCATTTCACGCCTACAGCTAGACTATGACTTCCAAACAACGCTTCCTTGCAGCCCTGAACTGCCAGCCCCTGGACCGCCCTCCCATCTGGGTGATGCGACAAGCCGGCCGCTACCTTCCCGAGTACCGAGCCCTCAAGGAGAAATACTCCTTTCTTGAGCTAGCCCAAACCCCGGAGCTGGCCCTGGAGGTGACCATGCAGCCTCTGCGTCGCTTTCCGCTCGATGCAGCCATCCTCTTTTCCGACATTCTCGTCATACCGGAAGCCATGGGCCAAGGCTACCACTTCCGCGACCAAGGCGGAATCGGCATGGACTACACCTTGGACTCGGCTTCGCAGATCGAGCAGCTGACGACTGACACCGTAACGGAAAAACTGGACTACGTGGCCCAAGCCCTTCGTCTCATAGCGGCGGAGCTCGACAGCTCGAAGATGCTGCTGGGCTTCGGTGGTTCCCCTTGGACGCTCGCTACCTACATGGTGGAGGGCGGCAGCTCGAAGAATTTCGACAAGATAAAGGCCTTGTACTACGAAGATCGAGCGACCTACGAGCGATTGCTGGAAAAGATCAGCGACGCATTGATCGCCTACTTCAAGATGCAACACGCCGCAGGCGCCGACGCCATCCAGATCTTCGACTCCTGGGGCGGCATTCTTTCCGGAGAAGACTACGAGGACGCATCATTGAAATGGATACGCAAGATCATCGACGCCGTGAAGGATGACGTATCCATAATTCTATACGCGAAGGGCACCACGCCGCACTTGAAGCGACAAGCGGCCTGCGGGCCGAAGGCCGTTGCCGTGGATTGGACCGTGCCCATCGAAGAAGCAGCCGCCCAGATCCCCGCAAACATCGCTATTCAAGGAAACCTCGACCCGGTCCTGCTAAACACCACGCCCTCGATCGTGCAAGATCGGGCTTCCCGAATCCTCTCCGCCATGAAGAATCGCCCGGGCCATATCTTCAACCTCGGTCATGGTATCCTTCCCACGGCAAAGATCGAAAACATGGAAGCCCTCTGCCACACCATCACCACCTGGAAGGCCTAGCCACCAGCTGTTTCCCGTCACCCGCTTTCGAGCCGTATGAACTCCTTTTCCATAGAATTGATCGAGGACCTCAACGCTCTCCTAGTGCGTTTCGAAGGAAAGGCGAACAAGGAGAGTCTAACCTTTCTCTACGACCAGGTCCTCGGGCATCGAAGCTTTCAAAAGCATAGAAACGTGATTTGGAAAGCGGCCAACGCTCGCATCTCGGAGCTCGGCATCGAGGACTTCATCCCCATGCTGGATTACGTGCTGAAAACCGCCGAACGCCGCGGCAAATCGTTCACCGCGTGGGTATTTCCGGACGGTGAAGACTACACCAGAGCGTGCGCCTTCAAGGCGGCCTCCACCGATACCGGCCTCATTTTTCCCGAAATCTTCACCGACCTCTCCGAAGCGATGGAGTGGATAGGTGAAAAGGAAAACCAACGCCGAAGCGAAACCTCACTCTAGCGACCAACCGACCATGCAAGACGCAATCATACTCGGAGGGGGCATTTCCGGCCTGACCGCTGGCTACTTGCTGCAGAAGCAAGGGCTCGACCTTTCGGTCCTTGAGAAAAACAGCGAGCCTGGCGGTCCGATATCCACGGCGCGCCAGGAAGGCTACTTGGTGGAGCGCGGGCCGAACTCCCTGCTCCTTCCAGACCCATGGGTCGAGCGTTGGTTGGCCGAGCTCGCGCTCAGCGATCAGATCCAAGAAAGCCCCGCAAGCGCCAGCAAGCGATTCATCGTCAAAAATGGCCGTCCTGTCGCCGTACCCGCCTCACCACTACAAGCGCTCACAACTCCGCTCTTCTCGTTCCGTGGCAAGCTTGGCGTGCTTCTCGAGCCTTTTCGCAAACGCATATCCGAAGAGCAAGGCGACGTCGAAACGGTGGCCAGCTTCGTTCGCAGGCGGCTCGGACCGGACTTCCTCGACTACGCCATCGATCCGATGGTGAGCGGCGTCTACGCAGGCGACCCTCAGCAATTGATTCTTGAATACGCGTTTCCCTTGATGCGCGGCTTCGAACGCGACGGCGGCTCGATCATTCGCGGCGCTCTTCGCTACAAGAAGCGACGTAAGCGAGATGGCACCGCGTACAAGAAACGCTCCATCAGCTTTCGCGATGGACTGGGCATCCTGCCACAGACGCTCTCGCGAAAGCTCGGAAATCGGCTTTGGCTCGACTCGAACGTCACCAAGGTCGATCGGGTCGACCGGGGCTGGCAGGTCACCTGGGAGCGAGCGGGCGAAACCTTCCAGGGCGTCGCCAACAACCTCATCGTCTGCCTGCCCGCCTACGCCATCAAGCAAATCGTGTGGGCGGATGCGGTTGCAGAACAGCTACAAGACACACCCGATCTGAAATATCCCGCCGTTCACAGCTTAGCGCTCGGATTTCGACGCGAGCAGATCGAACATCCTCTAGACGGATTCGGCATGCTGGTGCCGAGCAAGGAGCCGCACAACATTCTCGGTGCGCTCTTCAGCTCAAGCCTTTCTCCAGGACGAGCTCCAAACGGGCATTGTCTTCTTACCGTCATGATCGGGGGGATACGCCGACCGGAACTCGCAAACGCCAGCGAGGACGAGCTCATCGCGTTGGCGATGCCCGACCTCGAACGTCTCATCGGAGCAAACGGTTCCCCCTGCTTCTCCTTGCTGCATTCCTGGCCACGCGCCATCCCGCAGTACACCAGCGAGTTTGGCCCCTGGCGAGATACCCTTCGCGGCCTCGAAAAAGAGTTCCCGGGCCTCTATTTCGGAGGCAACAGCATCGACGGCATCGCCATGGGTGCTTCGATTCTCAGCGGCAAACGTCTCGCGGAGCGAATCAGGCTTCTCAATCAAAGCTGAATGCTGTAGTATCTCCTACAGATTCGTTTTCGCACCTCCTGTCCCCGTAACAAATCCCCAACCCCATACAACATGAGACGGCTACTCCTCCTTGGCCTCTGCGCATCGCTATGCGCCCTCCCCATCTCCAGCTCCTTCGCAAAGAAGAAAGAGCTCAAAAAAGGCAACACCACCGAAAACCTGCTTCGCCCTCCGCGCGTCTACAACATGACGATGTCGCCAGATGGCAAATACGCCGCCAGCGTGGCTCCAATCGGCGACAAAGGCGACCGCGGCATCGTCATCTTCGATCTGGATACCAACGAGATCCATCGAAGTTTCAAGTGGTCGGGCAAAGAAATCGACAGCGTGGTCTGGACCACCAACGAAGACGTAGCCTTCAACCTCAGCAAATGGGGAGCCTTCGTGGAAGGCGTCTTCAGTGTGAACGTGAACCGCAAGGATATTTATCCACTGATATCAAATGACGCGGTGGTCCGCTTCATCGACCCGATGAGGGAAGAAGACTCGGCATGGATCTGGATCGTCGACAGCAACACGACCAAACCAGGCATCGCCCAACTTGCTGTCACCGGTTCAGCCTTAGAGCGTAATATAGCCGAACAATACATGCCGGATACGGGCGGAAACCGCTTGGTATCCAACCGCATACCCAACCCTCCCGGAGAAATCCATGGCTGGCACATCGACCAGAATCACGTCCCGCGAATCGTAACCCGTTTCGACAGCGGCAAGATCGAATACCTACACCGCTACAGCGAAAGCGAAGAGTGGGCTCCGCTGGCCCTTGATCCCGAGCTCTGGAGCATCGAACTGTTCGGAGCGGACAAAAACACCCTCTTCATCGCCGGATACAACGGCGAAGACACGAAAGGACTGTACACCTACGACATCGAAACCAACCAGATCGGCGACCTGCTCTTTCGGGACGACTACTACGACTTCTCCGACTCGTCCCGGTATCTTTTTTTCGGGAAGCAAATCGTCGGCTTCCGCTACATGGCTGACACGCCAAGATTCGTCTGGCTGCATCCGGACCTCAGCAAGATCCAGTCCTTGATTGACTCCACCATCAGCGGTCGGGTCAACATCATCTACGAATCCAGTGTCGATTTCAGCCGCCACCTCATCTACTCCTATTCCGATAAAACCCCACCAACCTACTCCATCCTCGACCTCAAGGCCAAGACCTTGAAACAGATCTCCAACACCGCGCCTTGGCTCAACGAGGAAACGCTTTCGGCCACGCAAGTCTTTCATTTCAAGACCTCAGATGGTCTGAAATTGGAAGGTTACCTCACTCTTCCGTACGGCGAGGAAGGCCCCTATCCCACCATCGCCTTGGTGCACGGCGGACCATGGGTCCGCGATAACGGCGGCTACGACGACGAAACACAATTTCTCGCCAGCAACGGCTACGCTGTCATGCGACTCAACTATCGCGGATCGTCTGGCTACGGAAAACAGATTTCCTACGAGAACGAGTTCGCGTTCCGTAAGATGCAAGACGACATCACCGAAGCCATGCAAATGCTGGTCGACCAAAACATCGCCGATCCGGATCGACTCGCCATCATGGGGGCCAGTTTTGGAGGCTACTCCGCCCTTTGCGGAGCGGTCTTCGAACCCGATTTCTATCGATGCGCCATCACCAACATGGGCGTCTTCGACTGGGAGGAAATGATCAAGTCTCGCAAGTGGCAGCGACATGAATACTCCCACCACAAGCTTCTCCAGCAGCTCGGCGACCCGAAGCTCAATCGCGAACGCTTCGAGGATATTTCCCCTATCTACCACATCGACAAGGTGAAAGTCCCCATTTTCGTGATACACGGAAAAGACGATCGAAATGTCTCCATCAAACAGTCGAAACTCCTGAAATCCGAACTCGAAAAGCACGGCGTGGAGCACGAGGTCCTCTTCGTGGGCGACGAGGGTCATCATATCTTTTCCGTCAAGAAACGGGTCAAAACCTACGAGCAGATTCTCGCTTTCTTAGACAAGCATATGAACTAGCCGCTTGTTCACTGCGGTTCGAACCGATACCCGACATCGCGAATCGTCTGAAGAAACCGAGGATTCGCGGGCGATGCCTCGATCTTGGCTCTCAAGGTGGTGACGCAGCGATCGACGCTTCGCTGCGTCACCAAAACGCTGCTTCCCCACACGCTCGCCATGATGCCCTGACGCGAAAGCGCTTTGCCTTGATTGATCACCATGTATTCGAGCAACTGATACTCCTTGCGGGTTAACTTCACTTCCGTTCCCTCACGGGTGAGACGTAGTGAATCCCGGTCCAAGATGAACTCTCCAAACGTGAATACGCGTTGATCCTCGCATCGGTGCCGCCTGAGAAACGCTCTGACGCGGGCGATCAGCTCCTTCACGGAAAATGGCTTCACCACATAGTCGTCGGCTCCGAGCTCGAGTCCCTTCACCACATCACGCTCTTGCCCCTTTGCCGTCAGCATGAGGATCGGCATGGAGCAGCCCTCCCGCCGGGCGGTCTCGCAAATCGAAAATCCGTCGATACCGGGAAGCATCACATCGAGCAAAACCAAGTCCGCTCCCTGATCCAGCAACAGGTCTAAACCCGTCGTCCCATCTGCAGCGTATGCTACTTCATAGCCCTCGCAGGCGAAATTGTCACAAAGTCCGCGGGCGAGAGCCTCGTCGTCCTCCACTATCAGAATTTTAGGCATAGGGTATACTCACTCTAAACAGGCTTCCTTTTCCGAGTTCGCTTTCGACTTCGACGTGTCCCATGTGTTTGGATACGACAAAGTGAACAATGCTGAGTCCAAGTCCAACGCTCCCCGAGTGCCGACCCCTGGAGTTCGCGGTTTGATAGAATTTTCTGAAAATCAATTTCTGATCCCGTTTCGAAATTCCCACGCCGAAGTCGCGCACCTCGAACGAAGCGGCCTTCTGCCCCTTCCGAAGCCTCAGCTCGATCCTCGGGTTGGGACCGCCGTACTTGAAAGCGTTTTCCATCAAGTTCCCCAGCACCGTCACCAAGGCGTCTTGATCAGCCGCAATCTCAGGAACTTCCTCATCCACCTCGCAGGCCAGTTCAAAGCCCTGCCCTTGGAATCGTTCGCGAAAGGCCTCCACCGCGACTCGTACCGTCTCCGCAGGAGAAACCGGCCTGATCTCGAAATTTCCTTTCGACCGCTCCATGCGGGAGAATGACAGGAAATTGTCTATCAGGCGGCCAAGGCGCTGGTTTTCTCGCGACACCAGCTCAATGTATTCTCTCGCATCCACTTTTCCGATACGATCTTCATCGAGCAAGGTATCGATCAAAAGCCGGATCGAAGAAACGGGAGTCTTGAGCTCATGCGTCACCGTGGCGACCAGATCGTCCTTGAGCTGATTCACACTGGCCTGTCGTTTCAACATGACCACAATGGTCCCTCCGGAAACCAGCGACAGGACCAGCACGATGACCACCACCCAGAGATAGAGCATCAATCGATCGCTCGAGAGCTCCTCCAACGAAACGCCATCGCGCAGGCGCAATTCCAGGAAAGACAGCGGAGCGGCAAGGACTCTTGATTCGGTTTCCGCAGTCCGCGGCGTCCCCGCCAACGACACACCAACGCCAAGCTCCTTTAAGTCGGGCTGCGATTCGAGCTTGTCGAATAAGGCATCCAATCGAAAGACGCGTACTAACGGCTCGCCCTCCTTTCTCAGGTAAAGGAAGTTCTCGGAGCGCGCCATTCCATCGAATTCGAGAAGACGTTCCCTCCCTCCCACTTCGTTTAGCCAAGCTTCCACCATGCGCTCCTTTTCTGCGAATGCGAGGATGGCTTCCGAATCGGAATGCGGCGCATAGGTCCGCATCAGAAATCGTTTTTGAACCGGATCCGCTTGGCTCTGAAGAAACCGCAGTACGTAGGCATCGGCGGCTGACTGGAAACGAGGCGACAAGACCGCCCCGTCATCGATCTGCTCCACCGCCATCGCCAAGAGAATCGGACCGATGAAACGCCCGCCGAGGAGACGAAGGCCCGTTTTTGCATCGTCCTCAAGCACGGACGCGAACCAATCGAGCGCTTTCCCATCCCGCGCTTCCTGCAGGACCTGTCTGGCGCGGTCCGACTCTTGACGAGTCACTGAGGGCGTTGAAACATCCAATGGGTAGGCAACGCTTCCCTCGCCCAAATCCAGTTCACCCGACTCTAGCCAGGTCAAGATCAGCCCCTCGGCATCGGCGAGCCGCCGCTGGTTCGTTTCCGCTACCAGCCTAGCCAGCGATTCGTTTTCATTCTCCACCGCATTGCTGACCAACCAGACGACGCAGAGCACTGGGCTCACGATGCCGATAGCCAGAAACAAGTAGGTTACCCAAACCGGAGTTTGGGCAACGCTCTTTGATCGAGATTTTGAAAGGCCTAGCACCTTAGTCGGTTTTGACGAAACTGTTCATGATTCCCTCGAAAACCGGCAGCATCTCGGGCTCATCCGAAGCAGGGATTCGAGCTTCCCAGAGGTAGTGACGGTCGTTTCCGAGCAAGGCATACAAATAAGCGCGCTGCTCATCGCCTGACTCATCATCGGGTTGCGTTCGCAGAGCGATTCCCGAAAGCTCGCCGAGGCGAAGCTCCTTGGTCCACGTTTCGTCCAGACCCCCTTTAGCGGACGAGGTCACCTTCTCAATCGCTTTGTTTTTGAGAGAATCTAGCGTCAACGCCTCCTCTTCGATCCATTCGGAATTCGCGAGCGAGGTGAGATTGTAGACGCCCCGCACCGTTGGCTCGGCGAGCCACACCCTCTGCTTGTCAGCGCTGTTGGATTCATCCTGGGGAACCGCTCCCCAAGAAGCCGGCAAAGTTATGGCGTAGTCATGAGCCTCATTGCGGTACTCGATGGTCCCGTCGTAATCGATGGTTTCGACTTTGCGAAGCACCGACTCGATGCCGCCAGAAATCGTCTTGACCAACAGTCTCCGATCATCCGCCGTGAAAAAGGCGTGCTGCTCCTGCCCCACAATCTTGATCAAGACATCATAGCACTCCACCTTTCCGAGGACAGTATCCATCTCGCTGATACTCTCGACTTTGAACGTCACGTCCACGGGAACGCCGGAGAAACTGACGAAGATTTTCTTGGTCATGGTATAACCCGGTTCCAAGGGGAGCTGACGCATCAGTTCGTAAGCCTGCTCGTTGTCGTAGACGCGCTCATTGAAGTTGAAACTCCGCTCCTGACCGGACTTCGCGTACTGGACCTTCGCGGAAAGCCCGTCCTCGGCATACCAAGCCCGTACGCGCCCCATTTCCTTGAGACTCATGTGGCTGTAGAGCGTCTTGAAGGTCTCCGGCTCGAACTCCACCACGGTGCACCGATTTCCGTTTAGCAGGTAACGCGTTTCCTTTCGCCAGAGCTCGCGCCCTTCCCAGTCATATCGAAAAATGGTGGAGAAACTGTGTCCAATCACATTGCCCGTAGGGAGCACCCAGTCGTACCAGGTCCTTTCTCCATCCTCCCAAGGAGTAATGGTCGGATCGAAATCCTTCGGCAGCAGAGCCTTGGCCTCGGTGAACCATGGAGCTTCTTCCGGATAACGTTCGACCAGCTCTCCTAGCAGCTTGAAGGCGAGCGACTCTTTGCCTTGCTCCAAGTAAATGCTAGCGAGTCGGAAATGAGCCTCAGCGGCGAGCGAGTCCAGCAGTTCGGTCTCGGCCAGGATCCCCTCGAACACGAGAGCCGCCGCATCGAGGTCGGCTTCGCCCTCCTGCAAGTAGACCGCCTTTTCCAATTGATCCGAAAGGAGCAGGGAGCTGGTCCCATCTTGGGCGACTGCGAAGTGGCTGATAGCGACCACGGCGGACGCCCCTAATAGAGTTCTAAGCAATGGTGTGTTTTTCATAGTGCCGCCATCATAGGCAGTCCATGTTACCGCCATGTTACCTGCAAGTCACCGGTGTGTCTTTTTTTAGCGAACCGCGTGCGAATCTTTTGTTTCGCCAAGACCAGCAATCCCACTTTCCTTGCCAATCCTTCCATGACCATCGACACCTCCATCATCTCTCAGCACTTTCCCGAACTCAGCGAGCTGCAACGTGAGCGTTTCCAGCAGTTTGCCGAGGCCATCGTCGAGTGGAACGCCAAGATAAACGTCATCTCGCGCCACGACGTGGAAAACGTGGCCAAGCGCCACATCCTGCATTCCCTCGCCATCGCCAAGACCATGCGCTTCGAGCCGGACAGTACCGTTATCGACGTGGGCACCGGCGGCGGTTTTCCCGGCGTGCCATTGGCCATTCTTTTCCCCGAGGTTCGCTTCCTCCTTGTCGACTCCATCGGCAAGAAAATCAAGGTGGTGCAGGACTGCCTCGAGCGACTCGAACTCGAAAACGCCGTGGCTGCCCAGTGTCGCGTGGAAGAGGTCGATCGCCAGGTGGACTTCATCGTGGCCCGCGCCGTGACCCAGTTGCCGAAATTCATGGGATGGATTCGCAAAAAGGTGAAACGAAACGGCTTCAACCCACTCCCCAACGGCGTGCTGTACCTCAAAGGTGGCGACCTTTCGGAGGAATTTTCCGGCATCCCGGAAACGCCCAGCGTTCACCCCATTCGCGACTATTTCGACTACGAGGAGTTTGACCAGAAATACGTCATCCACGTCCCGGTCAAAAGATAGCGACACGTCTTCCATTCTTCCATACTCCTTCTTCCTTCTTCGTCTAGAGAGCATGCGTCTTCGAATCATTCTCCCGCCTAACCTGGAAACAAGCGCCCCTCGGGACGCCATCCCCACTAAGCTCGAGATCGAACTCTCACCGGGCAAAAATTCGGCTCCCGAAAAAGTCGGCATGGACCAGCTCGCAGCTCTTGACGAAGCGGGCCGCGTGGCCGCGTTTTCTCTTCTGCAATGGGGAGGAGGAAAACTGGGCTCCTTCCTGCAGCTCGATCGCGAGCAGCTCGCGCAGCTCGTCACCCAGCTTAGCGGGCAGTCGTGCTTTTTCTGGGCCAACAAACCGAAGGAGCCGATCGATTGGATTTTCAGCGAACTCGTAGGCGTATCCGAACATTTAGGACAAGAGAGCTCCAAGGGAAACGAGCCCATCAGTGAGGAGCAGGAAATCGAGGACCTGGAGGAGCCTTCCGAGCCCGAATTGCCCGACCTGTCCGGCTATGAAGGCACGCCGCTACGAGTGGATGGCTCGACCCACTACCTCGCTATCTCTCTACCGTCTCGGGAGCATCCCTGCTACGACGAGATTCGCGAACTGGTGCAAAGCTATCGCTTCAAGCTCGAACCGGGAAACAGAAAATGGTGGCTGCGCGACCGGCACCAGACTTTGAATTTCCTGGGCGAGCATTGGGATGACCTAGAGCGTCGCTACGGGGCGGAGTTTTCAGCCAATTTCCAGCAGCGCGCCGCAGGGATTCCGGAAGCGAAAATCAAAACCGAAGTCATCGAAGAGAGAAACGGCTACAACGTCAGCGTATCCATCAGCGCCGGACAGGCTTCTGAGCGAGAAATCAGTCAAAGCCTGAACACCGGGAAAAGCTACGTCGAAACCAATGGCAAGGTCTACTTGCTGCGCAAGGATCGGCTCAAGAATCTGCAAACCGCGCAAAAGAAACTCTCCCTCGATTTCAACGCCCCACTTCTTCACAACGGAAACTACAAAATACCGTACTCTCGAGGCGCGGAAGTGGAGGAGTGCCTTTCCGAGCTCAATCCCAACTTCAAGCCTCCCGCCACCTGGCGAGCTCGTAGCGAGGCGCTCAAGGACTTAACGAGACTCCCTGCTCCGAACCTCGACAGCTCGCTCGAAAACACCTTGAGAGGCTACCAGAAAACAGGCGTCGCTTGGCTGTATCATCTTTTCAATCACCAGCTAGGAGGCATCCTCGCTGACGAAATGGGTCTGGGCAAGACCCTGCAAGCCCTCTCCTTCATCAGCTCGCTAAAAGGTGGCGCGACTTCTTCGAAGACACGCTCTGCGACGCAACCCTCGCTCATCGTCTGCCCGGCATCGCTGGTGGAAAACTGGCGCCGCGAAGCGGCCAAGTTCGTCCCGCATCTCACCGTTTTCGCCAATCACGGGACCAACCGCCTTCAAAACGCGAGCGAATCCCTTCGCTACGATCTGATCATCACCTCGTACGGCACCTTGATTCGCGATCGAAAGCTCTTCGCTGACATCTCGTTCCGATGCGTCATCGGGGATGAAGCCCAACACATAAAAAACCGCCGAACACTAAACGCTAAAGCCATCGCCACGCTGCAGACAGAGGGACGTTTCCTGCTCACGGGTACTCCTATTGAAAACAGTATCCAAGATCTCATGTCGCTGCTCGACTTCATCATGCCAGGTGGATGGAAGCCGATTCCCAATGGAGCTCGAGGGGATGAACGACGCTGGCACGAACGCCGCATTCTCGAGCAGGCAGCTCCCTACATTTTAAGAAGAACGAAACAAGCTGTGGCCACAGAGCTGCCGGAGAAGATCGAACAAGTGCTCTTCGTGGACATGACGCCGGAGCAAAAGAGCGTTTACGACAATGCTCGTCGCTTCGCGGAAAACGAAATCTCGCAACTCGAAAAGAGCGGAGCCAGCGAGGGAGCGATTCGCATGAAGACGCTCACCCAGCTGCTTCGTCTCCGCCAGACCTGCTGCGATCCTCGTTTGATCGACGACAGCCTCAGGCCAGAGCATTCCTCCAAGCTCAACTCTTTCAGCGAACTTTTGGAGGAAGCCATGGATGGCGAGCATCGCATCCTCGTTTTCTCCCAGTTCGTATCCTTGCTTTCGATACTGAAGGAACAACTGGAGGAACAGAGTATCCCCTACTGCTATATCGATGGCTCGACCCGAAACCGCATGGCGGAAGTCGATCGTTTCAACGATTCTTCGAACATTCCCATCTTCCTCATATCGCTCAAAGCGGGCGGCACCGGACTCAACCTCACCGCAGCCGATACCGTAGTGCACTTCGACCCTTGGTGGAATCCTGCTGCGGAAGCTCAAGCCACCGACCGAGCCCACCGTATCGGTCAGACCAAGGTCGTCACCAGCTACAAGCTCATCGTGAGCGATAGCGTGGAGGAAAAGGTGCTGCTCATGCAGAACCAGAAACGCAAGCTGCTGGAGGACATTTTCGAAGCCAGCGAAGCCGCAAACGCCAAGATCACCATGCAGGACCTGAAGGAGCTGATCTAGCAGCGTTTTCCGTTCAGGTAGGGCGTGACCGCCGGGCACGCCGCCAAGGCAACCTAGTTTCACCGTGCGCAACAAAACAAAAAAACGACAAAGCTGGATTCGCCTACTCCGTCTCGATCCCCTTCTCGCTCTGCCGCACCTTGAAGCTACGTCGGCAGGCTCGACAATCCGCCTTTCGCGATACCACCGGGACCAGCAAAGTTCCGAGAATGATGAACAACGCCGTGATGCCGCTGAGCTGACGCAAGGCCACGTCCGAAGAACCGCAATGCGGGCAGCTAAAACTCGATTCCTCCGCTCGGGGCAGGTTCATGAGCTCGATCGCTTGTTCGTATTCGGAATCTGGAACTTCCACCTTAACGCCTCCGACCGCTTGCGTGTAGAGCCACTGCACGCTCGACATGTTGTCGTCCCTCACATTGGGGTGCAGCCCATTGCCTTCCAGCATCGAAGCGAAAAGGTGGGCGTCCTCGGACTTGGTAAAACTGTTAACCGTTCTCAAATTGCTATAGCCGCTTGTCGCAGAGTTTTTTCAATCGATCCCACTCCTCGATGTAGCGTTCGAAGTGCTTCTTCCCGCCATCGATCTCCACCTCCATCAAGGCTCTCACCAGAACCTGCTCGTGTTCGTAGGCCGTAGCGCTGAGCAAACCTGCGAAGTGAGCGATGCGAGCCCAAAGCAGATGGGTGGTGATGGCATCGAACTCATTATAGTCCAAAATCGCCTGCAAGTTCCCTTGCAACCAAAGATCGGATACGAAACCGCCTTCCGTGTCCACTTTTCCAGGAATTCCCGATAGCGTCGCGATCTCGTGCAGTTTCGGTGTCTGCCCCCAACGACCAACCATCGGCGCCATATCCACATTGTGGTCACCGCTGGTGGCAAAATAGTCGACGCCCTCCCATGGCTTGTTCGGGCGCTCGCCCATGCCTTGACCGAAGAGGCCGTTCACGATCGCTCGCTGCACGATGATCGGCACATCCGCATTATGGGAGTTGTAGCCGACCAGTTGCGGTTTGCGGGAGCCGATCGCCTTGAGCAGCATTTTCAGGATGGTGCGCTCCTTAGCCTTTTCAGGATCTTCGGCCGTGGCAGGCAGCGTGACCAGCTTCAGTTTCACCTCTCCTTTCGATACCTCGCGCAGTACCCCAGAAACGGATACGATGCGACAAAGCACGGTCTTAAGATAAGGTTGAGGGTTCTCTTCCGTGGCCCCGCCTTCGTGCCAGAGACGTTTCATGGCCTCCAACGGTCCATGGGCTTGGGTGATGTCCGTCCCATACAGGATTTCCGCGCTGAGCGGATCGGGGATCCACTCAAGATCGAATGAAAAGAGACAAGGCTCGATGGTTTTTAACACGGAGGAGCTATGACGCATTTTTCGGCTCTTGTTAAGTCTTTCTTCGCTCGCTTCACCTCCTTGGCAAAGAACTTGCAAAGGGTCGGTCGGAATCCATCTTGAATCACATGCCTTACTCTGAAGAGCTCGCTGTAGCCAAAGAAGCAGTACGCAAGGCGTCCTTGCTCTGCTCCGCCGCCCAAGCTGGCCTCGTCGATAGCGAAAAGCACGACAAAGCCGACAAGTCTCCCGTCACCGTGGCGGACTATGGAGCTCAAGCGCTCGTTCTCAACACGTTGGCCAAAGCCTTCCCGGAAGATCCAGCGGTGGGCGAAGAGGATTCCAGCGACTTGCGGCAGACGGAAAATGCCGAGCTCTTCGAGCGCGTGGTGGACTACGTGCGAAAAATCGACCCTGCACTCGACGCGGAGGGCATTCTCGCCGCCATCGACCGAGGATCGCACGGCGGCGGCCCAAAGGGACGCTTTTGGACGCTCGACCCGATCGACGGCACCAAAGGATTTCTTCGCGGCGAGCAATACGCGGTGGCCCTGGCGTTGATCGAGAACGGCGAGGTCGTTCTCGGCGTTCTCGGCTGCCCTAACCTTCCCATCGATCCCGCTGACGAAAATTCGGAAAAGGGCTGCCTGCTGTTCGCCACCAAGGGGTCTGGCGCCTTCCAGGCACCATTGAGCGATTTAGATAAGGTGTCGCCGGTCAAAGTCGATTCGGTAGCAGAACCCAGCAAGGCGGTCTTTTGCGAATCCGTCGAATCCGGCCACACCGCTCACGTCCGCTCCGCGGCCATCAGCGAATCTCTAAAAACCGAGGTCGAGCCCTTCCGCATGGACAGCCAGTGCAAGTACGCCGCGGTGTCGCGCGGCCAGGCCTCCGTCTACCTGCGGCTCCCCACTCGTCCGGGGTACGAGGAAAAGATCTGGGACCACGCCGCCGGCTTCATGGTGCTGATCGAAGCAGGTGGAAAAATCGCCGACACCTTCGGCAAGCCGCTTGATTTCTCCATTGGCCGAACCTTGAAGGAAAACAAAGGCATCGTCGCCACCTCTCCGCTCGTTTTCGACCAAGTCGTGAGGGCGGTGGTCGCATCCGGAGCCCCCGCCTAGCCAGCCTCTCGCCACGGCCTGCCGCTCCTTTTTCCCGCCTTCCACTCCAAGCTCGACCCATCCGGAGCTACCAGGGAAACGCCCGCCTGGCAGAGAAAATCCCCCTCTCGCTCGACCGGAGATGCCCTCATTCTCCATCGGAGAGGAGGCCTCTGCGAGAATGCTCATTTGACCCTTGGGTGGCAGACCTCTCAAGTTTGAGCGCCACGAAACGATAATAGAGTGCAAAGCCTATACGCAGCACTCTGAAAACGTTCGCCCCAACCGCAGCCTTCTCCGCAGGCGCCAGCCACCACGCTTGGCGCGCAATTGCCTGCGCCCTTGTCGCCAGTGCGCTCGGCTTGTCCGCCTTGTCCGGTCAGAGCTTGCGAGAGGCCTTGGAGATCGCTCTCGAGCGCTATCCCAAAACGAAAGCCCTCGAGTCGCGGGTCGCGGGAGAAGAGCAGCGGCTAAGCATCGAGCGAGCCAGCCTCCGTCCCCAGCTTAGCCTCAACCTGCGTGGAGGCGAGGAGCGCTTCACCAACACCCTCGGGGAACGGCTCCTGGACGAAAACGGCAGCGCCGCCTTGCAGGGACGCCAGCTGCTGTACGACGGCGGAAACGCCCGGGCCCGCATCCGCGAAGCTCGAGCGAACCTGAAGACGAGCCAGCATTCCTTGGAACGGGTCCGCCAGGACGTCGCCCTCGAGCTGGCCATCTCCTACGTCAACATTCTCAAATTCACCCACCTCACCGAGCTGGCGGAACAAAATGTAAGCCTGCATCGCGAATCGCTGCAAAAGATCGAGAGCAAGTTCGAAGCCGGCGCGGGCCCGCGGGCCGATGTCATGCTGGTGCGGGGTCGCCTCGCCATGGCTCAAGCGGGTCTGGAGGCCCGAAAGCGTCAGCTCAAAAGCGCCCACACCGCCTACCTGAAGCTGACCGGAGCCCTGCCCGGTGAGCTGATCGAACCTGAGTTTCCGGAATGGGCCATGCCCAATTCCATCGACGAAATCGATTTCTCGAAAAACCCGGAGGTGCGGGTGGCTCGCTCCGAGCTGGAGGCCACCGTCTCCCGTCGCGACTCAGCGGAAAGCGCCTATCGGCCTCGCCTCAATTTCGTGGTGGAGGGAAACGCTCTTGAATCCGGCCGCTACGAGCACTTGCAAGAGGACGCCACCGCTCTGCTCACCCTTTCCTACAACCTCTTCGACGGCGGCAAACGCAAAGCCGAAGTCCGCAAAGCCAACGCCCATATCACCGAGGCGGACTGGAAGCTGCAGGACGCCCTTGCGGAAACGGAAACCGCTTTCGCCAACGCCTGGAACGAACTCGTCAGCATCGAGGAGCGTATTTACCTTCTGGAGACGCATCGCGACGCCATCGAATCCGTAGTCGACGCCTACCATGAGCAGTTCGAACTAGGGAAACGACCGCTCATCAATCTGCTCGACGTGGAAAACGAACTTTTCTCCGCCCGCTCGTCTGTGCAAGAGGAGCGTTTCAATCGTCTTCAGGCCGCCTACCGCATCCTCGCCGCAACGGGCGAACTCGTATCCACCCTTCTCTGACACATCGCCCCATCCCTAAGGATCCCTACCATATGAACGACGCATCAAATCCGGAAACTCCCAAAGGCCAACTTCGCGTACTCATCGTCGAAGACTCGAAGATCGAGGCCAAGTTCACCGCGAACCTTCTCAAGAAGAATGGCTACCAGGTGACAAGCGAGCGCGTGGAGACCGAGGAGGACATGACGCGTCAGATCGAGCAGCACGAATGGGATTTGGTGATCTCGGACTACCAGATGCCCGACTTCGACGGAATGCGAGCGCTCAAGGTTTTCAAACGGTACGAGCTAGAAATCCCGTTCATCCTCGTCTCTGGAAAGATCGGGGAAGAAGCGGCGGTGGACCTCATGAAGCAGGGCGCCCACGACTACATCATGAAGGGCAATACCACCCGATTGATCCCTGCTATCGAGAGCCAGCTGAAGGTCGCAGCCAATCGTCGCGAACGTCGCCGCCTGGAGCAGAAGCTCCGCGAAAGCGAAGCCCAGTACCGCGGTTTCTTCGAAAACGCTGCGATCGGCATCTTTCGATGCGAGGAGGATTCGCGTATCCAGGATGTTAATCGTTTTCTAGCCCACGCTCTAGGTTTCGAGAGCAGAGAAGACTGCATTCGCGTGCTGGAAAAGTTGATACCTGAGGTCTACGACGCCCAGACCCGCCAAGCCACCACGGTAGAGCTTGCGGATCAAGCCAGACAAGGCGGACGTTTCGAAGCGGTCTTCCATCGTCAAAACGGTTCCGTGATGGAAGCCATCGTAAACGTCTGGGCGATCGAGGACGAAACGAGACGCACCACGTATCTTGAGGGAACCATCGAGGATGTGACCGAGCAGCGCGAAATGGAACGTAAACTACGCGAGATGGAGCAGCTCCACGAGTCGCTCATCGACCTGACCTCCAACCTCTAATGATCTCCGACCAAAACAAGCAACGTTTGGCCCCTGCCGGAGCTGGTCCGACCCGTAGGGCCAAGGCGCCTGCCTCGCCGCCTAAGGCCGAGCCCAAGGAAACGGCGGAACCCGCCGTGAACCCCATCGACGATCCATTGCTCGACAGCCTGGTGCTGCTTGGAAAGTTGCACGATCGGCAGCTCTCCCCCGACATGCTGGTCGCTGGTCTTCCATTGGTCGAGAATCGCCTCACTCCTCGCCTTTTCGTTCGAGCTGCCGAATCGGCGGGCTTTTCTGCTCGCATCGTCAAGCGCGACCTGAGCTCCATCCCGCAGCTGGTGTACCCTTGCGTGCTCCTGCTCAAAAACAATCGAGCCGCCTTGCTGGTGGGAAAGAACGAGAGCGGCTACAGGATCGTTCTGCCGGAAACCGGTTCTGGCGAAGAGCTGCTGGACGAAGCGACGTTGAAATCCGAATACATCGGCTCCGCGATCTTCGTGAAACCGGAGTTCAAGTTCGACGCCCGGGCCGATAAGGCCGAGCAGCACGTTCGCTCCAAGAACTGGTTTTGGGGCACGCTCTGGAAATACCGCGGCGTCTATCGCAACGTGCTGCTGGCTGCGGTGTTCATCAATCTCTTCGCCATCGCAGGCTCATTGTTCGTGATGAACGTCTACGATCGCGTGATTCCCAACAACGCCATGGACACCCTTTGGGTCCTCGCTTCGGGGGTCACCCTCGTCTACTGCTTCGACTTTCTGCTGAAGATGCTGCGCGGCGCCTTGATCGACAAGGCGGGCAAAAACGCCGACGTGCTGCTCTCCAGCTTCATCTTCCAGCGCGTGCTGGGGATCAAGATGGAGAACAAACCCGCCTCCGCAGGCAGTTTCGCCAATCAAGTAAAGGGCTACGAAAGCCTGCGGGAGTTCTTCACCAGCGCCAGCTTGGCCACCATCGTCGATCTGCCGTTCGTGATCTTCTTCATCGCCTTTATGTATTTCCTAGCCGGCTGGATCGCCCTGATTCCCTTGGCTGGCATCGTTCTCATCCTAGTCGTGGGTTCTATCCTTCACATTCCATTGCGCAAAGCGGCGGAGATCTCGCAGGGCGCCTCCGCCCAGAAGCACGCTTTGCTGGTGGAAGCGATCGGCGGCTTCGAAGCGATCCGCGGCCTTTCCGCTGGTGGGCTCTTCCAGCGCCGCATGGAAAACTTCCTAGGCAGCTCGGCGAAGAGCGAAGTCGCCACACGCCGAATTTCCTCGGCGGCGACCAACTTCACCGTCTTCATCACGCAGATGGTTTCCGTGATCATCGTCGTCGCATCCGTATACCGGATACGCGAAGGAGAAATGAGCATGGGAGCCCTGATCGGATGCACCATCCTTAGCGGTCGAGCCATGGGGCCCATCGGACAGGTCGCCGCCCTTCTCTCCCGACTGCAGCAGTCGCTGGTATCCCTAAAGGGGCTGAACGAGATCGTAGACCTGCCGCAGGAGCGCGATCCGGGCCGCAACTACATTCGAAAGGCGGACTTCAAGCCGAGCATCGAATTCAAGGAGGTGACCTTCGCCTATTCCGAGGATTCCGAACCGGCCGTCCGCAACGCCTCCTTCACTATCGAACCAGGGGAAAAGGTCGCCATTCTGGGACGCGTGGGCTCCGGCAAAAGCACCTTGCTTCGTCTCATTCTCGGCTTTTACCAGCCTACCTCCGGCATGATCCTGGTCAATGGCACCGACATTCGCCAGCTGGATCCGGCCGAGCTGCGCCGAAGACTTGGATACATCGCCCAGGACAACAGCCTCTTTTTCGGCTCGCTCAAGGAAAACATCCTCATGGGCGCCCCATGGGCCGACGAGGAACAGTTGCTCGAAGCGTCCCGGCTCTCCGGCGTGGAGCGCTACGCCAGCCGTCACCCCCTAGGCTACGATCTTCCTATCGGCGAGCGTGGGGAGCGCCTTTCTGGCGGTCAACGTCAGGCCATCAATATCGCCCGCGCCATTCTGCCGAAGCCACCGGTACTCGTCATGGACGAGCCGACCAGCGCCATGGACGCCAACGCGGAGCGCGAATTCATCGCCAACATGGAGAAATATGGAAACGAAGGCGGCCGTACCCTGGTGCTCTCGACCCATAAACCTTCCATGCTCAAACTTGCAGATCGCATCATCGTGATGGACCAAGGCCGCATCGCGGCTAACGGCCCCAAGGCGGAAGTGATGCGACAACTCTCAGCCGGAGCGGGAAGAAACTAATGTCTGATTCCATGAATACGCCAAACAATCCCGGCAATCCGGACAGCGCTTCGTCCCCCGAGAACCAGACCCGCGAGGCGGCCGCCGCCCCCAAGGCTCAGGCCCCGAAGCTCAAGTCGAGCGATCTCGATTTCGTGGCCGATGCCAAAGCAGCCTTTCTGGAAAACCGCAGCCCCTACGCCAGCCTGCTGCTCTTTCTCATCGTGGGCATCATCAGCGCCTGCGTCTACTGGGCCACCACCTCGGAAGTTGATGAGATCACACGGGGACAAGGGAAAGTCATTCCCACCGACTCGCTTCAGGTGGTGCAAAGCCTGGAAGGCGGCATCCTGGCGGAGCTTTTCGTCCAGCAAGGCCAGACCGTGGAGAAAGGCCAGTCGCTCGCACGCATCGACGATACGGCATTCACCGCGGCCCTGAGGGAAAACATCGCTCAACGCGACAACCTGCTCGCCACGGTGGCTCGCCTCGAGGCCGAGGCCAACGATCTCGAGCGTATCCAGTTTCCGGAATACGTAAGCAAGCATCGCCAGGATTTGGTGAAAAGCGAAACTCGTCTATTCGAAAGTCGCCGCAGCAACTTGAAGCGCTCAATCCAGCACCTGACAAAGAGTTTGGAGCTAAAAAACAAGGAGCTTTCCATGACGCGTCCGCTGGCTGAAAGAGGTATCGTTTCGCAAGTCGAGCTGCTCCGTCTCGAAAATGCGGTCAACGATACCGAAAGCGAGCTGGCTCGTATCCAAAACGAATATACAAAAGAGGTCTTGACCAAGCGCAACGAGGGCAAGGCGAAGCTGGAGCAGATCGCCCAGAGTATCGCCGCCTACGAGGACAAGATCCGCCGAGCGACCATTCTCTCCCCCACCCTCGGCACCATCAATAAAATCCACTTCAAAACCATCGGCGGCGTCATCCGCTCAGGCGAGCCCATCGTGGAGATCGTGCCTCAAGAGAGCGACCTGATCGTGGAGGCTGACGTATCGCCATCCGACATCGGCTTCATTCATCCAGGCCAGGAAGCGACCGTCAAACTCACCGCTTACGATTTCTCTATCTACGGCGGCCTCAAAGGCGTCGTCGAACAAATCAGCGCCGACACTTTCACCAACGAACGGGGTGAAAGCTTTTACAAGATCCGCGTTCGAACAGGCGAACGTTCGCTCCATACAAGTGATGCTGAACTGAAGGTCATCCCCGGCATGCAAGTCCAAGTGGACATCCTAACGGGGAAGAAAACCATCGCCGAATACGTATTCAAACCACTCCTACGGGCGAAGATGAACGCCCTTACGGAGCGCTAGCGGATCGGGAGCGATTGCCCTCAGGCTCTCAAAAAAGAAGGCCGCCACGAGACGCGGCGACCTTCTACCCATTGAATAAATCGCATTCGCGATCTAAAAGTCTAATACGAAAGCTGGCCCCTCACTCTAAAGCCGCTGACCGTTTCCTCTACGCTCTCAGTCGATCCCGGTCCCGAGATTGCGGAACTGCCATCGCCCAATTCGTATCCTACAGAGAGCTTAAGGTGATCGCCATCAATCAGGTAGTTAATCCCTAAATACAAGGAATCTACACGCTCGTAGGCGTAGCCCGAAGCGGGCGCCTTACGAATGGCGGAAGAAAGCTTGAGAGGGGCTCCATCGGTATCCACCGAAGACAGACGAGCAACCCATTCGAAATCGGACAAAAACGAATGCGACGCCTCGGCATGCCATCCAAACGCGTTGGCAACTTCCCCCGAAGACAGGTCGATCGCTCCCCCCGTCGCCTCGAAGAGCAGATTGTAGCCCTTCACAAGAGCGCCACCGAACAGCGAAACGCCGGCAATCTCCCTCTCATTTTCCATGGCCTGATAGCCAAGATCGAGCCCAAGCTGGAAATGGCTCCCATCGGAAAACGAGCCTGACTTCACGAGGCGACCATAAAGCGATACCTCTCCACTTCCCACATCCGGCCAATCCGACTCGCTCTTCACGTTGTGAGTGAGGGCCAGGGTCGCCTTCAGGTCGGGATACATGGCTCGCGTGTAGAAGATGCCGGAATGGTAGGAGCCGAGCCCAATGACCTCGTTCCAGAAACGCGTATTGGCCGACCGCTCGATCGCTTTCAGACGAGTGCTGGAGCTCGTGTCTTCGTTTCCGAATGGAGCTTTCTGATATCCGAAATAGAGCGTATCCGCCGAACTGGGAGACCATTCCAGACGCGCGATGTGATTCTTGACCTGGTGGTCGTTGAAGTCCGCAACGTAGTAGCTGCCCCAGCGCTCCGAGAGCTTGAATTTCGCTCCCAACATCAGTCGACGAAAAAAGTCGCGCTGGTACCGATCCGGCTCAGGTGTATCCGCGTTTTGGAGATCGCTCTCCAACGAGTCGAACTGCGGATGCAAGATGAGCCGATAGCTCAAGCGATTCTCCAGTCGTGCAATCCAGCTTTCAATATCCTTCCCTTCCTGCGCCGATCCATCGGGTAAAACGGCGAGAACGGAAGCCGCACCGATCGCGACGACAACCTTCCATTGCCGCCTAGACCTCGCTGCTCGCTTTCCTGACTGATTAAGTCTCGTCTGTATCATTTCCCCGAATTGGCGGGGTATGTAAGAGCAGAGAGGGGCAAACGTGACAAGATCAGAGTCCCTTATTACAAGAGAGTCGCCTGAAAAGCTTTTCTAATCGCGTTGAGATCGCGTCTTCTTGATGAGGTAGTAGATCACGGCGCCGATCATGCAGAGCGGCAGGAAGCTCATCACCGCGGTGGTGGCATAGTAGGCGCCGCGGGCTTCCTCCTTGGCCACGCCGCACACCGAGCAGGCATTGGCCGTGGCGAGACCGACGCCAAGCGACAATGCGGCGAAGGAAAGAGCGCGTAGGAAACGGGTGGCAAAGCAGCTTTTCATCTAAATCTCCTCCTTAGTTGAGATAAACGAGAACGTAGAGAATCGGCCAGACGCCAACTACGAAATACCAGAACGCCTGACCGCCATGCAAACTGGCCAGCCGCAAGGTGCGGTTTCTCATCTTGAAGAAGAGGCGACCGAGGGCGAACAGGGCGCCGATGGCGTGCACCGCGTGGGTACCGATGATCAGATAGAAAAACGCCCCGTAGGTGCTTGATTGCATGGTCAAACCAAAACCGAGCAGTCGCGCCCATTCGAAGCCTTGAAACACCACGAAAAACAGTCCTAAACCGAGAGCGAACAGGAACAGCTGCTCACTCTTGCGACTAAAGCCTTCCCTTGCGAAGGTTTTGCTGGTCAAGAACATAGCGACGCCGCTCGCCAATAGGGCGACCGTGTTGAAGGCGGTCGCTCCGATCGGCAGACGCGGCTGATCCAGCGGCGGCCACTCCAAGGCGTTGGCCTTGGAAATGGAATAGGCGCTGATCAGTCCGATGAAAAACATCATCTCCGTCAGAATGAATATGATCACTCCGAGAAGACTGTTGGAGATGACGGGCTCGCGGCGGCTTGAACCGCCCTCGCCCGATAAGCTTGCTTCCGCGTATCTCATTTTCCGCTCCCTTCCCTAGTTGAGCCCATTGGGCTGCGCTTTTTAGTGATGCGACTCCTCCTGGTGGCCGTCTTCCTCTTGGTGAGCGTCATCTCCATGGTGTCCGCCTTCGCCTGCCGCGACCTCAGGTTCCTGGTATTCCTTCACCCAATTGTGTCCCTCAGACTTCATGCTGTCGGTGGCCACGCCGAAAAAGAAGACGAACATGATGGCCACCATGGAAAGAAGGATGTACGGAGCGTAGATCTTCTCGAACTTCAGGTGCATGAAATAGGCCAGCACGTAGTAAGCTTTCACCAAAGCGATACCGAAGGCGGTGATGAGGATGACGATGAGCCGAGTGGCTCCCTCGAGATGCAATATGTCCGCTAGCTCGGGCCCAGCCACGCTGATGATGAAGAGCACCAGCAGCATGATGTAGATCTTGAGGTAGCTTGGAGAGTTATGTCCTGCCATTTTGAAAAAGCGTATTCAGGTTTCGATTACTTGGCGATGTAGAGCAGCGGGAAGAGGAAGATCCAGACGATATCCACGAAGTGCCAGTAGATGCCGATGTTCTCCACGCGATGCAGATTCTGCCCGTGCTTGACGTCCTTTTCCGCGATGATCGCCATGATCACCATACCGCAGAGAACGTGAAAGCCGTGCAGTCCGGTAGCGGTGTAGTAGAAGCTCCAGAAGTTGCTGGTGAAAAGCGTGTAGCCGTGGCTGATTTCGCTGGCGTATTCGTAGGTCTTGAAACCCATGAAGCATCCGCCAAGCAAGATGGTGAGCCAAAGGAACTTTCGCGCTTTCACGATGTCCTTCTTCTCCGCCGCTTCGTGAGCGATGACCACAAAGAAGCTGGAAGTGAGCAGCCAGAACGTGTTGATACCGCCGATAAAGGTGTTGGTATGCGCCGCGGACTGAGCCCAGGAGCCGTGCAGAAAGCGGTTCAACAAGTAGGACGCTATCAAGCCGCCGAAGATAACGATTTCCGAAGCGACCACCCACCAGACCGCGAGTCGTCCCGTGGGGATTCCGGTGGCGCTTCTGCCAGTTGCAATGATTTTGTGACCCATTGTATCTGAAATTTGATTACGTTAAGTTGGTTCAGTTCGGCTTGTTCTGAGGCCAGTAGTCTTCTTCGCGGCCTTCCACCGAAAACTCGTAGGGACCCCGGTAAACCTCAGGGAAATTGCCCTCGAAGTTGCCGTGCGGCGGAGGCGATGGAGCGACCCACTCCAGCGTATTCGCCTTCCAAGGATTGCGGCCGGCCTTCTCGCCACGCTTGAGGCTGACGATCAAGTTAACGAAGAACGGGATCTGGAAGAGGATCAGAACGATGAGCGAACCGGTGGCGAATACGCGCAGGTCCTGCAGGTTTTCCGTGAAGAGATCCGGATACGCGGTGTAGCCAGCGATACGTCGATGCTGTCCAGCGGCCCCGAGGATGAAGAGCGGCAGGAAGATCCCGTTGAAAGGAATGACCGTGCCCCAGAAGTGGATCTTTCCCCAGAACTCGTTCATCTTGCGACCGAACATCTTGGGAAACCAGTAGTAGATCGCCGCATAGGTCGCGATCACCGCAATCGGAACGAAGGTGTAGTGGAAGTGAGCCAATACGAAATAGGTGTCATGCAAGTAGATGTCGGTACCGCTAGACCCCAGCCAAATGCCAGTCACACCGCCCACCAGGAACTCGCCCAAGAACGCCATGGCGAATAGCATTGGAGTGGAGAATTCGATGGATCCACCCCAGAGCGTGGCGATGTAGGCGAACAGCATGATCGCCACCGGGATGGAGATCAGCAGGGTCGTTGTGGTGAAGAGGTAGGTCGCTCGCGGATCCACCCCGGAAATGAACTGGTGGTGGGCCCAAACGAAGAAACTCAAAATGCCCAAACCAATGGAGCTGTAGAGAATCATGTTGTACCCGAACAGCTTCTTGCGGGCGAAGGTGCACATGACTTCCGCCACCACGCCCATGGCCGGCAGGAGCACCACATAAACTTCCGGGTGTCCGAAGAACCAGAACAAGTGCTGCCAGAGCACCGGATCCCCGCCCGCCGCTGGATCGAAGAACGTAGTGCCCAGCGTTTGGTCGAAAAACAGCATCACCGCGCCAGCGACCAGCGGACCCACCGAGGCCATGAAGAGGATCGAGGCGATCACGATCATCCACACGATGATGGGGATGTCGTACAGCTTCATGCCCTTGGCTCGAGCGTTCATGGTGGTAGTGACGAAGTTGATACCGCCTATCAGGAAGGCCACGATTTCCAGCGTCACCGCAAGCAGCCAGAGCGGCGCCCCGAATGGGGTACCGTTGTATTCAGCTTTTGTCGACAAAGGCGGATACGCCGTCCACGCCCCACCGAAGCCGCCTTGCGGCACGAAGAAGGAAGCGATCAGCACGATACAGCTGATGAGGAAGATCTGGTAGGAAAGACGATTGAGTTTGGGAAACACCATATCGTCGCAGCCGATCATGAGCGGGATAAGGAAGTTTCCGAGGGCGGCGATGAGCACCGGCATGGCCACGAAGAAGATCATGATCGTGCCGTGGTTGGTCACCAGCGAGTTGTAAGCAGCGGGCGAAACCACTCCGAAGAACGGCACCGAAGAGCCCGGAAATGCCAGCTGCATGCGGAAGACGTAGGAGAAAAAGCCTCCGATCAAGCCCATGGCCATACCCGTGAACAGGTACTGGAAGCCAATGATCTTGTGGTCAGTGGAGAAGACGTACTTGCTCCAGAATGATTCTTCGTGCCCATGATGCTCGTCGTGGGCCACGGTTGCGGTAGCGGTCTCAGCCATTGCTCTTTGCCTCCTTAGTCTTGGAATCTGTCGTTTCAACCGCCGCGATGGACGATGCGCCGCCGCTGGTTTCGGGCGCGTTTTCGGCGATCCACTCCGCGTAGTCCGCTTCGTTTTTCACAAACATGCGGGCGGGCATGAAACCATGTCCAAAGCCGCACATCTCCGCGCATTGGATGTCCCACTCCCCTTCGAGGATGGTCTTGAAGTGGCCGGTGATGATACGTCCGGGCACGGCGTCCTGCTTGAGACGGAAAACAGGGATGGAGAAGCTGTGCATGACGTCCGGCGACTCCAGGTAGAACGTGTACTGGGTATTGTTCTTCAGGTAGAGCTCGTTGACCTTCGCGATGTCGTCGTCGGTGCCGAGCACCCCGTCCGCTCCAGCGTGATAGAACGACCAGGCCCACTGCTGAGCCACCACCCGTATCTCCTCGTCGGCCGGCGGCAGATCGATCTTCACCTTGTGCCACACCATGAAGGTCCAGACCAGGATGACCAGGTCGCACACCAGAATGAGGTAGTGCGGAATCTCCACCGCGAGCTTTTCGCGATGGGTTTCGCCCGTGAGGTACTGGGCTTTTTGGCCTGCTTTGCGACGAAAGCGAAACAGGACGTAAAAGAAGAATCCAAGCGTGAGGAGGAACCAGAACCCGACGAGATAAGTGATCACGTCAAATAGGTGGTCGATGTCCTTCGCGTACTCGGAAGCACGAGGCAAGAAGTACTCAAGCATTGTCTGCGGAACTACGAGTTAATCTGTTGGAAAAGGAAAGGCGGCTGGCTCAAGACGTCTCCCTAGGCGGAGGAGACGCTCGGAAATGTTTCTGTCTAAAACACGTACCAGAGGACTACAATCACAATGGAGAACAGCACAGTTCCTACCAAAGTGAAATTGAAAAGCTTCCGCGTGACGGCGTAGGCGTATTGCTCCTGTCCTGGCTGGCTCTTGGATGATTTGGCGCTCATGGAAAATTCTCGGTGTAAAAGCGTGCTCTCGTTCGGTGTAAACGCGTCGCTGGAAGGCTTACTCGGAAAGGGACTGGATATAGGCGATCACGTCCTTCATGGCCTGCTCGTCGGCCAAAGTCATGGCCATCGGTCGCATCTGGGATCCGGTGACGTCCTCAGGATTCGAGCCGCGAACGCCCTCCTTGAACTTGTGAAGCTGATGGAGCGTGTACCAGTCGTGCTGATTGATCAAGGATGGAGAGTTGAGCATGTCGTTGCCCTTTCCGTCCGGTCCATGGCACGCCTGACAGGTCATGTAGAGCATCTTGCCCTTCTCAGGATCGCCTCCCACAAGCGTCGCCTCCACCGGCTTGGAAGGCAAAGACGCGATGTACTTCGCCACCGCCCCAATGTCCTCCTCCGTCACCAGCAAGGTCGCCATCGGGCGCATCTGCATGCCAGTGGCGTCCTTCACGTTGCCGCCACGATGCCCCGCCTTGAACTTCTTGATCTGGTTCACGATGTACTGCTCCGAGAGTCCCGACAGAGCAGGCGCGTTGAGAAGCTTCATGCCCTGAGCGTCGTCGCCATGACAGGCCACGCAGTTGGCGTAGAGCTGCTTGCCTCGAGCGTCATCCGCCTGGGCGGCGCCGAGCGCCACCAAAGCCAAAAGGCCGCCAAGCGCAGCCTTGATTCCGGATGAAGTGCGGGACGATAGAATCGTTTTCATGATGTCGGGAAGACGGACTGAGGGCAACTCCCCTCCAGGTCGTTAAGTAGCGGATTTGTTTTGAGTGTTCGGTGGTCGTCTTGGCGCGGTCGAAATATGCTCGGTAACTGTTTCTAGAGCAACCTATAAGGAGGCCCCGAAGCGGAGGTAATACCCGTTTTGAGCCAGCTTATGTCAAGGCTAAAGCCCATCGATTGAGATGCATAACCGGCACTTATAAAATTCCCTATTCGAACGGCTAACAACTAACGCGAGACGAACCGAAAACGAGCGATCGGCGAAGCGCTCCAGGGGGCGCCTTTTTGGTAAAACCGTTCTTAAAAGATACGTAGGAAAGCGGATCCGCTCATCCGAACTGGCGTTCGGACGTAGCTAGATGTTGGATAGGCCCACGATTCCCGCAAGCACCCCCATGCGGCACTCCCTACCCCTAAGATTTCCCGGACCGATTGATGACTCTAACCCGACAGGCGACTTTTCACCATGCATGACCCGCGCAGCAGCTCGCAGAAGCGGCGTGTGCTGATCATAGACGACACCTCCGCAATCCATCGCGACTTCGAAAAGGTTCTCACTCCAAGCGAGGTATCGGAAAACGAACAGGCCCTCGAGGAGCTCGACGAGCTGATGTTCGCCGACGAGGAGGAGCCGGAAAAGATAGCGGATCGCAGCCACAAGCTCGATTTCGAGCTTTCCCACGCCTACCAGGGCGAAGAGGGACTGCGCAAAGTGGAACAGGCCCAGCAGGAGGGAGCGCCCTTTTCGGTCGCCTTCGTCGACATGCGCATGCCTCCCGGCTGGGACGGCCTCAAGACCGTAGCGGAAATCGCCAAGGCCGACCCCCATATCCAGCTGGTCATCTGCAGCGCCTACAGCGACTACTCCTGGAGCCAGATCATCGACCGCCTCGGCAGATCGGATCGGCTTCTCATCCTTAAAAAGCCTTTCGACCACGCCGAAGCCTATCAGCTGGCCACCGCTTTGAGCGAAAAATGGCTGGCCGAAGCCCGCACGCGCTCGCTGCTTTCCGATCTGGAGAGCAAGGTGGAATCCCGCACCTTCGCCCTGAGCGAAAGCAATGCCAAGCTTCGCATCCTGAACGAGGAGCTGAAGCGAGCCGCCGAAGAGGCCCGTTGCTCGGAACGGGCCAAGGGGCGCTTTCTCGCCACCATGAGCCACGAGATCCGCACCACCCTCAATGGCATCATCGGAGCCTCCAACATTCTCAGCACGAGCAAAGGCCTCTCCGAATCCGACCTGGAGCTGGCCACCATTATCCAGACCAGCGGCGACGCCCTGATGATCGTCATCAACGACATCCTGGACTACTCGAAGTACGAAAACGGCCAGCTGGAGCTGGAAAGCATCCCCTTCTCCCTCCGGGCCCTCGCAAAGGAATGCGCCAGCCTGCTGGCGCCCAGCATCGAGCAGAACCAGGTGCGCTTTCGCATGAACCTGCCCGACGCCCTGCCCGAGTCGCTGGTCGGCGACCCCGCCCGTCTGCGCCAGATCATGCTCAACCTGCTCAACAACGCCTTGAAATTCGGAAAAGGCACCGAGGTCGATCTCTCCGTCGCGATTCTGGAAGAGCGGGACAACGCGGCGGCGCTTCGCATCGACGTGAGCGACAAAGGCATCGGCATGGACGAGGAAACGCGCAGCCGCCTGTTTTCGGCGTTCATGCAGGCCGACTCCTCCACCACGCGGAAATTCGGCGGCACCGGCCTGGGGCTGGCTATCTGCAAGCTGCTGGCTGATGCCATGGACGCGGACCTGAGGGCGGAAAGCTCCTTGGGCCAAGGCTCCACCTTCTCCCTGACACTGACGCTGCCCATCTCGGATTCGACCGAAGACGATCACCCCAGCAGACAGGAAAGCAAACGGGTCAGTCATTCGGCTTCTCGGAGCTTCGAAGGGCGACAGGTGCTGCTGGTGGACGACAACGTCATCAACCGTAAGCTCGGGGCCCGCTTCCTGGAGCGGCTGAAAGTGAATACCTCCCTGGCTGTCGATGGCTACGAAGCCTTAAAAGCCGTCGAATGCCAAAGCTACGACCTCATTCTCATGGACTTGCAAATGCCCGGAATCGACGGATTCGAGGCCACTCGACAGCTCAGAGCGTTCGAGCGTGAACAGGGCCGCGAGCGCATTCCGGTCATTGCCTTGACCGCTAACGCATTCGCCGAAATCCGCGATCAATCGCTGGAGGCCGGCATGGACGACTTTCTCACCAAACCTCTCCATATCGAAGACCTGTCCTCCGTGCTGGATCGCTGGATTGGCGAGGGCGCCAAACCCTAGCGAAAGGAGCTTGGCCGCGATCGAGTGATGCTACGCCATCTGACAAGCCTCCTTCTGCTCTGCGCCGCGCTGGGCTGCGGCCCCCAAAGCGGAGCTCAGGATTCGGATGGGCCAGAGGCTCGCAAACGCCTCAACGGCATACCGCTCTACCAGATCTTCGATGAAAACGACATCGAGGACAACGCCCGGGGAAACTTCATCACCAGCAGCCCCGACAACCGGCTGTACTTTGGAAACGAAACCGGAATCTACGTCTACGATGGCTCCAACTGGAAGCTGGCCATTCGCACCGTAGCCACCCGCGACAAGATTCGCTCCATCCACTGGACCGACGACGAGATCTACGCGGCCGGCTACAACACCTTCGGCACCCTCGAACTGAGCGCCGAAAACCGGCTTCGCTTCCGTCCGATCAATCAAGAGCCGCTCTCCTCAAACGCCAGCGAGTTCTACGGAGACATTCTCGAAAACGGCGATTGGCTCTACTTCATCGGACAGCGCAACCTCGCCCTCTACAATCGCGTCACCAAGGAGATTCGCACCCAAACGTTCGACACCTGGCTCACCTGCGCAGCCGTCAGTCAAGGGCACCTGTACATCGCCACCGACACCGACGGGCTTTGGAAGGAAGAGAACGGGACCTTTCAAGCGCTGGAAGCGTTTTCGGGCTTCACCGAGGAGAAGGCCATCGAGATGATGATCGCCAAAGGCGCCCAGTTCGTCATCGCAACCCAAGACGGCAAACTGCACGCCGTGGAGAACGATCAACCAAAGGAAACGTATTCCAATCTCCCCTACAAAGGCTCGAGCACCATCAATTCGCTAAGTTTTCTCGACGAGCAGCGTCTCGCGGTCTCGATCCCCTCCGAAGGCATCGTCATCCTGAACAGCGATGGCAGCGTCGCCACGAAGCTGAGCAAGGATTTCGACTATCGCTGGGGCGCCGTACGCCAACTGCACACCGACCGACAAGGAACGCTATGGGTGATGTTCAACGCTTCCATAGGCAAGGTCCTTATCGACAGCCCGATCACGCCGATCGATGAGCGCTTGCGGCCAAACGTCTACTACCCTCTGGCCCAGCGCATGGGGGATCAGCTCTACCTGACAACCCATGGAAGGCTGTATCAAGCAAGTCACGACGCCAGCGGACAGCTTGTCTCCTTCGAGGACATTTTCAGCCGCTACGATCTTTCCGTCGCCATCGCCCTCCCCGGCCCCGATGGCCTCTACGTTCACGCCGAAGGCACCACCTACCTATACACGAAGGAAAACGGTCCGACGCCTCTCGGCTCCCACCACCGTATCGATAGGTTGGTGACATTTCGAGATGATCCTAATCTGTTCCTTGGCACCTCCTCCACCAAGGCTATCCTCCTCAAACGCGAAGGCATGTCGATCCGCGAAATCGACTCGCTCAACCACACCGCCGGCCTCGTCAACAAAATCGCCCGAGCTCCAAACAACGTCTTCTGGCTGGAGATCGGCCTTGAGCAAGCGGGCAAGATCTGGATCGAAAATGGTGAACTGAGATTCAGAATCTACACCGCCAAGGACGGACTCCCCGCCGACTGGGTCGCGATCTGGGAGCACGAAGGAGATGTGTTTCTCACCGAATCGTCAGGCGTCTTCGAATACGATGAAGAATCGGATCGCTTCAACAAGATCGAGGACTTCGAAATCTATTTCCCAAGCGACCGCGGCTCTCTTCACCGCCTCTGCACAGATCCAAGCGGAAACATCTGGGCTTCGTATAACAACTACAACTACATTCTTTGGAAGCAAGCGGACGGCTCCTACCGCAAGGACAGCTACTCGCTCAGCCAACTTGGCGACCTCTACATAAACGAGTTCGCTTTTCTGGAAAACGGAAACGCGGTCCTGCTGACCGAAAGCGAGATCTTTCAAGTCGACGCCTCGCTCTTCCAGTCGCTCGGCGACCAACCGAACATCAGAACCCGCTTGTTCGAGATCGCCGACCTCGAAGGAGAGGAGATCCACTTTTCAAATACAGGCATCGGTTCGCTTCCTGAACGCATCGAGCTCTCCTCGGACCAGAGCAGCTTCTCGGTGAGAATCGGCAACACCTTTTCCGCGACGCTGCGCCAGCCGAGTTTCCAATACTACATCGAAGGCGCCTCTAGCGGCTGGTCCAAATGGAGCGCTGCCAACGAGTTTTCCTTCACCAACCTCGACCATGGCGACTACGTGCTGCGCATGCGGACCAGGCTTGGGGAGCTGGTCGACGAGGCCGGCATTTCGCTGCCAATCTCCATCACCCCGAGCATCTGGCAGACGCCCTTCGCCTACCTGTGCTACTTGGCCTTCGTTTCGTTCATCATCCTGAGCGGCTACCGCTACTTCTCGCGAAACCTGAAAAGCGCCAACGAAAAGCTGGAGATCATGGTGGCGGAAAGAACGCGGGAAATCGAAGCCAAGAACGCAGAGCTTCAGCACAAGACCAAGGAACTTACCAAGACCCTCGACGAGCTTCGCGACGCTCAAGACCAGCTCATTTCCACCTCGCGCAAAGCGGGCATGGCGGAGGTCGCCACCAATGTGCTGCACAACGTGGGCAACGTGCTGAACAGCATCAACGTCGGCGTGCTATCGCTCTCCCAACGCATCGACACCGGTCGCGTCGAAAAGCTGGAGCGGATCGTGCAACTCATAGAACGTCATAGTGAGCAACTGGATACGTTTTTCACCACGGATCCCAAGGGCAGAGCAATTCCCGACTACCTTCGCCGACTCGCTCTCGTGATGAAGGACGACTTCGCTCAGTACCAAGTCGAGATCGATTGCATGTCGGACAACATCAGCCACGTGAAGCGCATCATCTCCACGCAGCAGGCCCACGCCAAGACGGTGGAAATGTTCCAGGAAGTCAATCTGCCCGACATCATCGACTCCGCCATCACCATGATCATGGGCGACATGGAACACACCATCTACGAAGTCACCCGGCAGTTCGACGACGACCTGACCATCGTCTCGGACAAACACCTCATTTTGCAAATGGTGGCGAACTTCATCAAAAACGCGAAGGAATCGATCTCCGAAGCCTCGCCCGCTCTCGGCATCATTTCCATCGAGGGGCGTTTCAACCGCGACCGAACGGCTATCGAGCTGCGGATTCACGACAACGGCGTGGGCATCAGCAGCGAGAATCTGAAACGAATCTTCACCCACGGCTTCACTACCAAACGCGACGGACACGGATTTGGCATGCATTCCTGCTCCAACTCAGCCAAGCGGCTCGGAGGCGACCTGAGCATCGCGAGCGACGGTCCCATGAAAGGAGCCACGGTGACCCTGACCCTTCCAGTCAAGCCTACCGCAAGGGAACTGACCCCCAAGACCGTTCAAGCCAGCGCGTATCCAAAAGCCAAGGTCGTCTAAAACCATCTGCCAATCCTTGGCTTTGTTGCGCCGAACCGCGCGGCGCGACCGCCACGATGGTTCCCAAGCGAAGCCCGGTCGCGGATCCGCGGCGCCTTAACAAGGCAAGTCCTGCAGACTACGCCTACTCCGCCAATCCGAAACGTCTGGTGAAGGGATAGTAGATCATGATGGGCCGACCCACTACCGAATCCTCCGGTACGTAGCCCCACCCTCGACCATCGAAGCTGTTGTAGCTGTTGTCGCCAAGAGCTAGATACGAACCCTCCGGGATGGTAACCGTTCGGGTGAGATCGATCACCGTGCCGCCGGGAGGCGTCGCAGTATAGCCGGCGTACAAGCCTTCTTCGCTGGCGTTCCAATCGAACGCTTTGGAGCCCGTCGCTGGCTCCCCGTTCACGATCAGGCCGCCATCCTCTATGCGCACCTTGTCGCCCGGCGTGCCCGCAAGGCGCTTGATGTAGAAAACGTCATCCGTGATGCGAGCGATCTCACCGGTCTTGAACACGAAACCGTCGCCGACCTTGGGCGAGACGAAATGATAGGACATGCGATCCACGAAGAGCTGGTCGCCGGTCATCAGATCGAAGTTCATCAGCGTATCCCCCTTCTCGACCTTCAAGCCCGTCTTCACCAGGTAGACCGTCACCTCCACCCCCTCCTGGCTCTTGGCGTTCCAGATCTGCTTCTGGAACGTTCCAGCGATATCATCGAAATCGATGGTCCGCGGGATCAGATCGAACGGCGAAGGCGAGCCCGTCTGTCGCAGCGGCTCGCGGACTTCCTTGTCGAAATTGAAATCCGCGGGGAACTTGAAGCTCGTTTTCTCGTCGCCCACATACAGCGAATACTCCTTGCCCGGTGCGTTGAGCACGAAATAGCGCTTCACCGTGGCCGGTTCGTACAGCACATCGAAATCGTTGCCGCGATGCAGCATGGGCACCAGCACCTCGCCGCTCGCCGGAGCCTCCACTTCGTAGTGCGAGGCCCCGAATGCCACGGTACGAAAGGCCCTCTCCACTAGCCCAGGGGCCTGCGCGTCGTCGGTGTAGACCTCTCCGGTCATGCCGTGATAGGTCGGCCACATGGAGTTCGTAGGGATCTTGAAGGGCTTTACGAAAAAGGTGGTGACCCCCACATAGATAATCACCGCGGCGAAGAAAAACTCCACGTTCTCCGCCATGGAGCCGCGCGGGTAGTAGTTTCCCCCGACGTGATCCAGATGCTCCTTGAGCCCCTCGATAGCGTTTCGCAGACGATTCTCGTCCTTGGCCTTCAACTGGGAGCGAACCTCCTCGCTCAGCTGGACCAGCTTGGACACCTCCGATTCGCTCAGCCTGTCCTTCCGGTAGTGATACACCTTACCCGCGAGGTAGAGCCAGTTCTTCGCGGTTTCCCGCAGTTTCGCGCGTTCGGATTTGAGGAAGGAAAACATGTATCTCTGCGATTAGGGGCGTTGCCAGGCAGCCGACTTTGCGTCGCCCGCCCTGACTCCGCGAGAGAAAAATCAGTCGTTTTTCAAAACCTTGATGAAGGCGTCCGGCGGTATGGATACGTTTCCGATGTTCTTCATCTTGCGCTTTCCTTCCTTCTGCTTGTCCAGCAGCTTGCGCTTTCGGGAGATGTCGCCGCCGTAGCACTTGGCCGTGACGTCCTTGCGCATGGTGCGCACGTTGTCGCGAGCCACGATCTTGCCGCCGACCGCCGCCTGAACCGCGATCTTGAACAGATGGGGCGGAATGATGTCGGCCAGCTTGGCGCAGAGTTCGCCGCCTTTGGTGTGGGCCTTTTCGGTGTGCACGATGGAGGAAAACGCGTCCACTGGCTCGCCGTTGACCAAAATATCCATCTTCACCAGCTTGGCGGGCCGGTACTCGCCCAGCTCGTACTCCATGGAGCCGTAGCCGCGAGTGATGCTTTTCAAGCGATCGTTGAAGTCCACTAGGATTTCGTTGAGCGGCAGGATGCATTCGAGGATCAGCCGCGTCCCGTCCAGCGTGTCGGTGCGCTCGCAGGAGCCGCGCTTCTCCATCACCAAAGCCAGGATGTCTCCAACGCAGTCGTTGGGCACGTGGATGTGAGCGACGATGGTGGGCTCGTAAATCGTTTCGATGGCGGAGGGATCCGGGAGATTGATCGGGTTGTCCACTTCGATCTCCTCGCCATTGGATTTCTGAACCTTGTATACAACGGACGGATACGTGGAGATGATGTCCACCTTGTACTCGCGGCGGATGCGCTCCTGGATGATCTCCATGTGCAGCAGGCCGAGGAAGCCGCAGCGAAAGCCGAAACCAAGGGCCACCGAGCTCTCAGCCTGGAAGCTGAACGCCGCGTCGTTGAGCTGGAGCTTGCCCATGCTGGCCTTCAGTTTCTCGAAATCCTGCGTCTCCACCGGATAGATGCCGCTGAAGACCATGGGACGCACCTCCTTGTAGCCGGGCAGCATCTCCTCGGCTGGAGTCGCGTTCTGAGTGATGGTATCGCCGATCTTGATATCCGACGGGTCCTTGATGTTGCAGACCATGTAGCCGACGTCGCCCGCTTCCAAGGCGTCCACCTTCTGCGGCGCGGGCGTGAAGATACCGACCTCCTTCACCTCCGCTCGGGTATGGTCGCTCATCATCAGAATCTGGTCCTTCTGCTTCAAAGAGCCGGAAAAGGTGCGAAGGAAAACGATGGCCCCACGATAAGCATCGTACACGGAGTCGAAAACCAGCGAACGGGTGGCGGGATAGTCAGACCAGCGTGGCGGGGGGATGCGGCTCACCACCGCTTCGAGAATCTCATCGATGCCGATGCCGCTCTTTCCGCTGGCCAGAATGGCCTCCTCCGCAGGAATCGCCAACAAATCCTCCAGCTGCTGCAGGCACATGTCCAAGTCGGCGCTGGGCAGGTCGATCTTGTTGATCACCGGAATGATGGTCAGCCCCTGCTCCTCCGCGAGGTGGGCGTTTGCCACCGTCTGCGCCTCCACGCCCTGGGCCGCGTCGATGAGCAGCAACGCCCCTTCGCAAGCCGCCAAGCTGCGCGAGACCTCGTAGGAGAAATCCACGTGGCCGGGCGTGTCCATGAGGTTGAGCTGATAGACCTCGCCATTCTTGGCCGGGTAGAGCATGGTCACCGGATGGCTCTTGATGGTGATGCCGCGCTCACGCTCCAGATCCATGGAGTCCAGGTGCTGGGCCTCCAGCACGCGCTGGGCGACGGTATTGGTGTACTCGAGCAGGCGGTCCGACAAGGTCGTCTTGCCGTGGTCCACGTGGGCGATGATGCTGAAATTACGCTTATTAGCCGTCTGCATAAGGAAAAGCGCAAGACGTTGAGCAGTCCTCCCTCCGCTTTCAAGTCGGGAGTTTGCTTATCGGAGGATCGATTCGCCCCCTGCTACGCTCCTAGCGAGCCTCTCCGTCGATGCCGAAGGCCATGCGCTCGCCAAACAGAGCAAGCAACTCTCTGCGCTCCAACAAACTAAGCTCGTCCGTGCCCTTCAGGTACGCTACCGCGGCCTGGCGATCCGTGGCCGCCCATTGCTTGACCACTCGGGAAACCGCATCCGCCCGCAGGCCGGCGTCCCACAGCGACTCCGCCCACCCCAAAGCCACCTCCGGTCGGCGCTCCGCCAAATACGGGTGGTTCACCAACGCCAGCAGACCGGCATCCAATTCCTTGGCCGGCTCCCGGGTCGCAAGCCAATCCGCCGCCTCGGCGGGATCCTGGCTCACCCACGAGGAAAGCGACTTTCGAAGGGCTTGCTCCCGCACCTCGCCCTCCGGCAATTCAGCGGCGAACTCCGCCAGCATGCCGGGGTCGGACTGGGACCAGCTCCCCAAAGCGACTTCGCTCGCCAGCTCCCGATCCGCCCTTCGCTGCAAATCCAAAGCCGCCACCAACGCTGTCTCCGGCTCCCAACGCGCCCAGGTGGAAAAGCTCTGTCGCAACATGCTCTGGCTCTGGGATCGAGAGGCGGATTCTCCTGCGAATGCCACCGCCTCCTCAAAATGGCCATTGGTTAGCAAAGCCTCGCACACGCCGCGTTCCGCCGCCTTTTCGAGATGCGTGGGAAACGTTTCATCGTCGGCAAGCTGGGAATAAACCGCCAATAAGCTCCCCGGCTGCTCGGCCGCTCCCAGCATAGCGTGCTTCAACGCGGAATCCTGTTCCGCGATATCCTGCTCCAAGGCGAAGCGAATCGCCGCTTCCGGATCGCGAGCTCCCCACCCTTCGAACGCCGCCTCCTTCAACGCCTTCCGCTCGATGCGACTCGCCGCCCGTTCCGCTAGAGCGAACGCTCGCTCGGGATCGCTAAAGGCCAGTTCACGAAACGCCTCTCGCTGGCGACTCAATTCGCGCTCGGATCGGGCCGATGGAAAAACGTTCGTCGGACGGGCTCGCTCCTCCCCTGCAGCGGCCGCTTTCGCTGGCTGCTCTGTACCGACGTCCCGAGAGCCAAGCTGCTCCCTGAGGGTTTCCGAAACCAATGGCTTCCCGCCTTCGCGCTCCAGATTGGCGGCGGTTCCGTCCGCCGTCATCCGCCCCGCCCAAAACGAAAGGAGACAGCCTCCGATGAGGAGGCTGCCGACTATCCCTGCTTTCAGTCTGCTTGCGACGGAGGACATGCCTACTCAGCTCGAGCAAACTTGCGACGAGCCGCTAAAACCATCAGAGCCGCGAAGCCAAACAAGGCGCTTGTCGACCCGGTGTCGGGGACTTGATTTACCACCACGTCTTCCTCGGAGGCATCCAAAATCTCCCAAGTCCACCCATCAAGAACCTCAGTCGTGTTCGAATCCTCAAAGGTGAATCCACCTCCAACGGACAGAAGAAACAGCCCCCCGGCGGCTCCGATGCCTTCCATTTCAGGCCCAGAGCCGATTCCGTTCCCAAGAATGTCGTCCCCATCGAGGTCAAACGAGAACGCCTCCAGCTCGGACAATCCCCAAGCGAAGGAGCCAATGATGCTGTTTCCAGAGAAAACTAGGGAGAAGCTGCTGAGCTCTTCGATCGATTCAAACGGCAGATGGCTCAGGTATCCGTCACCATTCGCATCCGTTCCCGAAAAGGAACCCAAAAGGTCGCCCCTTCCGCGAAGCCTCCTTGCGAGAAGGTGAACGTGAGGGCGTTGGCGCTGGTGGCCACGCTGGCGCCAAGGGCCAGGATCAAGGCAAGGGCACGAGCCTTCTTAAACAGTTTTGTATTCATTCGTATAACGTATTCAGTGTTTGGGTATATTCGGGGCGTTCAGAGCGAACGCCCCATTTGGTTCAGGATTTCTCTCAAGCAAACTATTCCACTTCGCTGAGCGTCCAGCGCTGGAAATCGCTGCTGGCGTCCGTCGCCCAGCCGACATTGGCGTCATCGGCAGAGCTGTCGCCGTCCACACCGAGCACGCTGCCGGTGCGAGACTGCGAGCCGATGCGGTGTCCGCCGTCGGCAAGCGTGATGATCCAGTTCTGATTTCCGTTTCCAGGATTGGCGGTGTAGGTGCCGACTTGGTTGTCGTTGTAGGTATCCAGATTCTCGGAGTTGCTCACCGCAGTGATGGTGTAGTTTCCATTTTCTAGCTTGGTCAGGGTGAAGGTCTGCTCCACGCCGCCCGTGGCGACGCCTTGCGTCACTTCGCGACCGCTATTCTGCAGCATCAAGCCGCTGCCGACGTTGGTCAGCGTGTAGGTCGCGCCCGAGATGATGCCTGTTTCCGGATCGGGCTCCGCCGGTGGAGCGACTTCGAAGATGGCGTGGAAGCTCTGCGCTTCGGCTCCCATTTCGAAGATCATTAGGCGGTCGGTGGAAACGAGGTTTCCTGATCCGTCCTCCCACTGCACGAACTGGTAGCCCGCGCTTGGCAACGCCTTTACGGTGACGGTCGCTCCTTCCGGATAGCTCGCGGTGCGAGTGACCAATCCCAAGGCCGTGTCGTTGCTGGACACCGCGACCTCGTACATCGGATCAATCCATTCGATCAGCTGGCTGACATTCGTATCCGTATCGAGAGACTCGATACCTTCGATCACCAACCTCGCCATTTCATGAGCTCCCATTTCCTGGAAGTGGACGTTGTCCGCTTTGGCTCCGATGTCGTATTCGCCCGCTTCCAGATTCATGTAGACAAACGGCCCTGCGTAGTCCGGGCCAAGCGTTTCCAGAAGCTGCTTGGCAGCGAGGTTCAGATCGATCAGAGGCACACCGATCTCGGCTGCCAGCTCGCGCGTCGCCACCGGATGCTCGTGATAAGCGTCATACATTGTGCTCGAATCAACCCAGGCATTGCGACGTACCGTCGAAACCAATACCGGATGAGCCCCGGCCGCTATCGTTTCATTCACATACAGGGTAAGGAACTCCTTGAACTCCTCTTCGTTGGTGTTTCGTTCCTCGTCCGCGGCTCGGTCGTTGATGCCAAACTGGATGAAAACGAAATCGCCTGCTTCGAGCTCCTCCACAACCGGAGTCCAGAAGCTATTGTAGAAGCTCCGAGAGCTGGTACCACCAACAGCGCGATTCTTCACTTCGACTTCGGGATCGAAGAACTGTCCGAGCACCTGTCCCCAGCCGGTCTGTGGATAGTAGCCTGGAGCGTAGTTCGCGACGGTGGAATCACCGATGGTGTAGATGGTGTGCGTCTTCGGCTCCGCCTCGCCCGGAACTTCGATCGTCCAATGCTGGCGAGCATCCCCGATGTATTCAGCTTGCACGACATTCGCTCCGTCCGCGTCGCTGAGACCCTCCGGACTGAGCACCATAGACTCGGGGCTATTTAGTACCGATATCTTGAATACACCTTCCTCCACAGGAACGATCCTCCAGAGTTGATTGCTCTTGGTGGAGTTGAACGTCCAGGTACCGATCTCGTCGCCGGGATAGTGATCCAAGCCTTCGGTGGTCCCCTTCAGAATTATGCTGTACACGTCCTCCGACACTTCATCGATCACCCATTGCTGCGAATCGAGGAACGCGTTGACGCCCTGATTCACGGCGCGGGATTCGGACTGTAGGGCCATGCCGTTGCCGACATTGACGATCTGATAGGTGCCGCCGTTCTTGAAGCCCAGTCCCGGATCGACGCGGAGCTCCACTTGGTCGATGCTGACCGGTTCGCTGTATCCGAAACGCACGGTGTGGGGTCCGGCCGCGAGATCGATCTCCAGCGGTTCGGTCGAGCCTGACTCCATCACGAAAGCGCCCACGAATTCGGAGCTTACCGGCATTTCCCAGAAGTACTGCTCGGCTGGTCCTCCGTCTATGGATACGAACGACGAGTTGCTGCTCTCGTCAATCGCCTTGTAGGTCACCCACAGGTTGTAGGCCCCATCCTCCTCCACGTTGAACTTGAACTCGACGTAGTTGCTTTCTGAGGCGCTGCCTCCTCCGGAAACCGGTGTAATCGTCCAGCGCTGATAGTCGCTGCCCGACTCCGCGCTCCAGTCGATGTCTGCTCCGGCGTCGGAGCTCTCTCCCGCTACGCCAATCGAGTAGTCGCCGCGGTTGGTGGTCTTGAAGCGATACGCGTCACCGTCCTCGATGAGCGTCCAGTTCTGGTTCGGATACCTGGAGGCGTTGGCGACCCAAGTCCCGATCGTACCGGAGGTAGCGTCGCGGCCACCGTAGGCGTCTACGTTTTCTTCGTTCTCCAAGGCGAAGATGGAATAGTTTCCGCCACCCAAATCGGTGATGACGAACTGCTGATTCCGCTCGCCAGTCGGCGTCTGCTGATAAATCGATCCACCGTACGCGCTGTCCGAGTCCGCCGCTTCCATGGCCATACCGCTACCGACGTTGGTGATAGTGTATGTCATTCCGGATACGAGTCCTTCCGGATCGGCGAATTCGATGTACTGGCCTCCGCTGGCACTGGCGTCGTCGACGACGATCACCGCTCCTTCGGAACTACCCGACTCAGCCTCCTGAATCGGCTCGCCGCCATCGGAGAAGAAAATGCCAATCGATACGGCCTCGGAGCTCCCAGTGGCGCCTTCATTGTCGGTCGCCACTGCAGATAGAGTCACTTCGCCCGCAGTCGCTCCGCTCCAATCGACGGAAAACGGCGCTTGGCTCGCTTCTCCGATCTTCACGCCATCTGCGTAAAACTCTACGAGGGAAACGGAACCATCCTCATCGGAAGCGCTCGCGCTCACAGTGATGGTCTCGCCTTCCGCGAACACGTCGCCAGAAACTGGAGACACGAGCGAAACCGTCGGGGCGAAGTTGCTTGGCTTCACGCGATCGAGCTCCAGCTCGACGAGGTCGAGGAAAAGATTCTCGCGATAGGCGAAACGTACCGTATGGGCGCCTGCCTCGAGCAAGACGATCACGGGATCCTCGCCGCGGCGGTTCTTCACGTAGTCTTCGATGTAAGTGGCGTTGCGTTCCACATCCCAAGTATGGGTCGTCGCTCCGTCACCGTCGATGGTCACGAACATGGAGTCGTGAGTTCCGTCGATGGCTTTGACCAGCGTACGGATCTTGTAGAAGCCGGCGACTTCGACGTTGAAGTTGAACTCAACCCAATCGTCGCCTCCGCCGATCGCTTCGACTGCCTTTCCACCACTGGCTTCGGCGTCTTCAACGATGACAAAGTTGCCAGAGAGCATGCCGTCTTCGGCCTCCTGCAGCAGAGCTCCGCCTTCCGGAAAGAGCACGCCCACGGCGATGGTTTCGATCTGCGAACCTTCGCCGAAGTTGTCGATTGCCCGAGCGCCTAAGGTGTAGGAACCTGGCTCGAATCCGTCGAAGTCCCAGGTGTAGGGAGCCGTATCGTCGGATCCGAGCAGACTGTTTCCTTCGAAGAAATCGACCCGCAGGATCGAACCGTCGGGATCGCTCGCGGTGGCTTCCATCGTGAAGGATTCGCCAGCGGAGAGAGTGGATCCGTTCGAGGGCGCGACGATAGACACGGTCGGCAGCTCGTTCTCCACTTCGATCGCGATCGAATAGGGATCGGAAGCTCCGCGGGCGCCGTGGTTGTCTACCGCTTCCGCCCAGACGTCGTAGATACCGCCTTCGACAATCCAAGTGAAGGCGTACGGCGGCTCGGTAGCTTCGCCGATCTTGACGCGAGTGTCGCGGGCGTAGTACTCGACGCGGTCGATCGTTCCATCGGGATCGAAAGCTTCCGCGGTGAACAGCATTTCATCGCCAAGCTTCCAACCACCGGTGGAAGCCACACCGCCACCGATCTTCACGCCTGCAGCAGGCGGAGCGACGACTTCCTCGTTGTCGAGATAGGCGATGAAGGATTGCGCTTCGCGGCCCATTTCGAAGGTGTAGATATTCGTAGTGGCGATCTCATTACTTTCGCCATCGGTCCAGCGAATGAAGCTATGCCCGTCCTCCGAAAGCGCTTTGAGCGTCACCGTCACGCCCGCAGGAAATTCCGAGCCCATGGTGATTTCGCCAGCTCCGTCTACGTTCGCTTTCAGCGAGACCGGGTACTGCGTCACCAGAGCATCCGCCAACGGCCCGATTTCCGGATCGTCTTGCTGCTCGCGAATGCCCTCGGCGATAAACTTGGCCATGTAGATGGCCCCCATTTCCTGGAAGTGAGTACCGTCGTTGTTTCCGCTTGGGAAATTCGGGTATTCACCTTCTACATACGTATTGTAGAAGAAACGGGCGTTATACTCGTAGGACAAGCCGCTGAAAAAAGCGTGCGATTTCGCATTTAGGTCAATCACGTCCACTCCTAGCTCAACGCCCACTTCCTTCATGGCGCCAGCATAGTCGTTTCCGTCTTCGGTGAAAACGTTGCGCATGGAGTCATTTCTCCACGCATTCATCACCATGGGAGTCACGAGGACCGGGATCGCTCCGAGCTCGCGCGCTTCGTTCACGTACTGAGCGATGTAGACCTTGTAGTCAGGAACTGGCGTATAGCGTTCGGCCTTGTTCCAATCGCGGTCGTTGTGTCCGAACTGCACGAATACATAGTCGCCTTCGGAAAGCTCGGCCTTCACCGACTCCCAGCGTCCTTCTTCGATGAAGCTTCGAGAGCTGCGTCCACCGATAGCGCGATTGTTGACCACGAACTCGCCGTCGTAGAGGAAGCTTTGGAGAATCTGCCCCCAACCTTTCTGTGGATACGAGCCGCTGTTGTAGGAGGCTACCGTCGAGTCGCCTACCACATAGATGCTGGTGGCTTCGCTTACCTTATCCTTGGGCGTCAGAAGCGTCACTTCCGGCACGTCGTTGGGCGTGATACCGGAGAGCACGATTTCGTCGACGTTGCCAAGGTCGTTTCCGATCGACGCGAAGCGAATGGTGTTCTGAGGTCCAGCCAGCAGCGAGACATTCAACTGGATGAAGTCGTAAGTCGACCAGCCTCCTGTCGATGGGAATACGATGGGCTGCTCGTTTCCGTTGATCGTGAGCGTGCCAGCCCGTTCGCCGGCAGCTCCGAGAGCGTAGCGAATCTTCAGCGTAATGGTTCCGCCTATACCTCCGTCGACTTCCTGGAATTCGAGAATTCCATCCGTACCCGGGAAATTGATGGCTCCGGTGCCGTTGAAACCGAGGTTGCCCGTTTCGAACGAGACGTTTTCCTGATAGGCGTTTTCCGCGTGATAGGTCTGGTCGTCCTCGCTTTGCAGACCGAGAACTGTGATTTCATCGACATTCGCCAAGTCGGCGCCGGTCGATTCGAAAAGGACTTCGTTCGACTTTCCTGCATCGAATGGGAATGCCAAATCCATAGTCTTGTATTCAGCCCAACCACCGGTTGACGGGAACTCGATATCCATGCTGCTACCATTGACCGTCAATCGGCCGATGCGTGGATCCGCCGCACCGAGAGCGTAGCGAATGCGCAAAATAGCCATGCTTCCGGAACCTCCATCGACCTTGTCAAAGAGGAGGGCTCCGCCATCGCTAGGGAAGTTCGCATAGCCGTCGCCATTGTAGCCAGGGTTGGTGGACTCGAAGAAGATCTCAGTACCCTCTGCCTCTTCGGCTTGATAGGTCGCAGCGTATCCAGCAGGGCTGACAATGAGCTCGATGGGCTGGGATTCCATAGCGGCGCCTCGGTTATCGGTAGCGACTGCAGAGAAGCTGTAGGGCCCCTGCTCTTCGCTAGACCAATCGAGGGAAAACGGAGCTTCCAGGTCCGTGCTCAGTAGCTCGCCTCCGACGTAGAAGTCCACGCTTTCCACGGTGCCCACGCCATCATCGGCCTCGACTTCGATGCGAACCGTTTCGCCCGAAGGAACATAGGAACCACTGGACGGAGAAACAATCGCCACGCTGGGCGGATTGTTTACGAGAATCTCCACTTCCTCGGAAGTGGTTTCGGCTCCCATGTCATCGGTCGCTGTAGCGGTGAGAGCGTAGAGGCCTTCGCCAACATCTTCCCAATCGAGCGAATACGGGGCCGTGATATCGGTACCGAGAAGCAGGTCTCCGGCATAGAAATCTACCGATGCGACGGATCCGCCTATATCTTGCGCGGCTACGCCTATCCCGATATCCACTCCTTCAGGGAAGCTGAATCCATTTTGTGGAGACACGATTTCGACTGCTGGCGCCTGATTGCGTACGATGCCAGCTACGGAAACTTCGTCCACCATGATGGCTCCGCCTCGGGCCTGCAAACGGACCGTGTTCGAAGGACCGATCTCGAGGGCGATTTTCACTTCGAACTCCTGCCAGTTCGACCAATCTCCGGTCGAGGGCAGTCGAACCATTTGGCGTTCCCCGTTAACGATGAGGAAACACGGATGTACGCCGGGACGCTGGGCGCTATAGCGAATGCGGAGCGTCTTTTCACCGCCGACGAGACCGCCGTCCAAGTCGCGAAATTCAATAAAGTGCCACGGACGGCTAAAGGCGAAGTATCCATCGCCTCGATACCCTTCATGCTCGCTCTCGATCGGAGTCCAGCCACGCAGGGCGGTCGATTCGTCATAGATTTCGGTATGCCCGACAGTCACCGTAACCGGCAGAGATAAGGTTTGGGCGCCGCTGTCGTCAGTCGCCACAGCTCGCAGATGGAACGAGCCGCCCATGGTCGCGTCCCAGAGCGCCGTGTAAGGATCGGTCGGATCGAGGCCGAGATACTTGTCGTTTTCGAAAAACTCGACCTCTTCGACTACGCCGTCTGGGTCGCTCGCTTCAGCTACCAGCGAAGCGACATCGCCTACTTCGAAGAAGCTGCCATCCGAGGGCGAAACGAGTTCGACCGCTGGCGACTGGTTCGAGCGGTTGTAGAAATAGTCCGGACGCTCCGGAGTCTCCATTCCATCTCCGAGATAAAATCCGGTATGAGGCGGCTGGTTGTATCCAACATTCTGCCACGCGATGGCGAGGCGATATTGACGATCATGCATCAGCGTGACCATGCGGCTACGGGCTGGGATAATGGTCGAATAAATGCGCAGCTCGGAGCTGTCCGTCGACCTCCAGATCACCTCTTCGCGCCAGTCGCCGTAGATGTCAGCAGAGAGGTTTGGCGTTGCTTTGGTGCTGTTGTTGGATGCGATGCCACTGTCGGTAAACAGCAGCTCGGAGTGACCCAGATTCCAGTTCCATTTTGTAATCTCGGTGCCGGAAAGCAGCTCGCGAAGTGGATCGGCGTCCCACCAGACGAGGAAGTTCATCGAGGGAAGTCCGTTCGTCTCGATCGCTTCACCGGTGATGGAATGCATGCCCCCGCGCGAGGCCCATGTCTCGAAGCCACGATAGCGAGGGTCCAAATCCGCCGCTACCCCGCGACCGACATCGGAGCCTTCGCCACTTACGCCGAACAGGACTTCTCCCGTCGCCGCATCATGCAGTTCGGATCCGTTGTCGCCATACGAAGACGGAGACTCGTGCGGCATCCAGATCTCAAGACCGGGACGATCCGGGTCCATGTCGGAAAGGTGCAACGCATCGCCATGACCAATAAGCGTATTGTAAAGACCAGTACCATCATCATCGATCGTCGCTGCGCCATAGACGATTTCGTCGCGACCGTCCTGGTCGACATCGCCAACCGTCAAGCTGTGGGCGCCCTGACCACGGTAGGAATCGTTCTCTGGGTTTTCCCAAGTATCGAAGACCCAGCGCTTGCTTAGCACGCCGTCGCGCCAGTCGTAAGCGGCCAGAACAGTGCGCCCTGGAGAACCGTTTCTTCCGTAGTAGTATCCACGACACATTACAAGACTAGGACGCTCGCCATCCAAGTAGGCTACCGCTCCTAAGAAGCGATCGATACGATTTCCGTATCCATCTCCCCAAATCGCTTCAATCTGGCCGGGAGTCGGGAAATAGGTGCCAGGAACGCGCTGCGGATCATAAAGTATCGAAGCCGCTTCCAGACCGGTTTCGCCGTTGTAGACGGTCAGGAACTCGGGTCCCTCGAGTATGTAACCGCTACCATTGCGACGATCCGCGCTGTGGTCAATCGGCGGACGCTCGCCAAACCACTTGTCCTCCGCGGCCACATACGCGCCGCTGGCATCCATGGACCCTTCGGCGGTACGAACCGCCACTTCCGAAATACCGTCTCCATCCAAGTCATACACCATGAACTGCGTGTAGTGGGCCCCGGAACGAATGTTTATCCCGAGGTCTATGCGCCACAGCAATTCACCGTCCAAGGTATAGGCGTCAAGCAGAGCGTTGCCAGTGTATCCACCTTGCGCATTGTCCTTCGCGTTGGTCGGATACCACTTAACGACGACTTCATAGCGCCCATCGCCAGTCAAATCCCCCACCGACAGGTCGTTCGCCGTATAGCTATAGTTCACCCCATCAGGAGTGACTCCGCCTTCCGGCACTTGCAGCGGCAAGCTCAGGTACTGGCGAACAGGAGCGTCCATGTCAATCGACGCAACCCTGCTCGCTCCCAACTCCACGCCATTCTCAACCGGCCTGATGTAATAAGAATTGGATACGCCAAAGTCGACCGATGCATCGATGTAGTCGGTCGTACCGCGAATAGGCGACGAATTGAGTTTGACCGCTGGCAGCCCGTCCGAGGAACGGTACATATTGAAACCCACGAACTCATCGTCGCTAACCAGCAATCTCCAGCTTAAGTAGGCTTCGCTCTCGCTCGCCTTCACGGCGACGAGTCCTCTATCTAAATACTCCAGCTGATGAGGCTGGGCGTATGCTTGAACAGTCAGGACAGCTAAAAACAGCGTCAAAGCAGTAGCTATCCCACGATACAGCGGGCATCTATTTGGCATAGGGGGATGGGTATAGTACGAGTGAATAAGATGAATCCCCTAATTGGGCATGAGATTCATCCTACAGAAACGTCTAGGGTGAAAAAATCGTTATGTTTAGATTCTGAATACGAGACTCCGCGTGCTGCGGCATTGGATACAGGTGAACGAATTTGAGATATTTTCCACGCTACCGGAATCAGACAGTCAAAACTTCGTAAATTCGCTAAACCTCAAAAAGTATTAGAAAGTCACCTACACCCAATCGATGAAAAGCGCGATCTGCTCACTCCTCCTAACCTTGTTTCTCGCCGCCCCCCTACTTGGGCACGACACTTACGAGATTACGCTCGAACTGAAGGAGGGCCGAAAAACGGTCCAAGCTCGACTGGAACTGGCGCGCTCTACCAGCGTGGCCGCCTGCGATCCGGCTCCGAGCCAAGGCGTCTATTTCGAACCGGCCGAATTTCCAAAATGGAAACCAAAGCTTGAAGCGGCGGCTTCCGAGTTCATCGCGATTCTTGGCGAAGAGGGATCTCTCGCGATCGAAAGCTTCGCAGTCTCGCTCAACCGCGAGGACGACATTCTGATCGATTACGCCTTCCAGGCCAACGGTCTTTCACTCGAAAAGCTTCACGCACCCATCCTCTCGCGCTTTCCACCGGAAGGATTCGGCGTTCGAGTGACCTATCGAGACAAATCCGGATACTGGTATCCGCCCTTCATGATCTTCGAGGATCGGCAAACGGTTGAGCTGCCCACTCGCTAGCTTGAGCTCGCGTCGAAACCTGATCTCTCGGACTGGGTTCGAAACTGCTCTAGAAATGACGCGTCAGCTCAACCGCGAGCGATCGGGGCTTCATCACGTGGCTATGTACGTCCGCTACTGCATCGAACTCTCCAGCGAGGCGCGACTCGTACCAGTAGCTGATGTCCGGATCCTGCGAATCAAGCAAATTGCTCAGAAGGATCTTCCATTCCCAGTTTTCGTTCCCTCCCCTCACAGTCACGTTCACGGTTTCCGATGAGCGAGACCGAATCGCTCCACTCTCCTCCAAAGGCCTGTCTCCAAAATAGCGATACTTCAAAGAAACGCGTCCCTTCTCCCCCCATCCGTAGCTGAGTCCCGCTCCAAGCTTCCTTTCCACCACGCCAGGAATATGCCGCCCCGCCGGATTCAGATCGCTAAAACGAGCGTGACTCCACGCCACATCTAGATCCGCCATAAACCCGGAACCGAGCCGAGCGAAGCTCGTCCAATCCAGCCCCCACCGCTCGCTGGGGCGCGACGCTTCCGTCTCCCCTGCGTCGCCAACGTACAGCAGCTCCGAATCCAGATCCAATCGCCAGAGACTGAGCGAGGTATTCAGGCGCTGCTCAAACCGATAGCGAAGCCCCAGCTCGGCGCCTTGAGAGGAAACCAAGGGATCCACCTTGTCGCCAACGCTGGCGGCTCGCGCGTCGTTGCTGTGAAATCCGTATCCAGCGCTCGCATACCACTCCAAGGCATCGTTCATGGTGTAGACGATATTGGTCTTGGGGCTGATCAGCCAATCCGACGCCACTCCGCTCTCCATGCCCACCCGACTGCGAGAACGATGATCCACGTTATCCAATCTCGCCCCAAGGTGCATTCTTAACTTGGGCGACCAATCGACTTTCGCCTCGTAGATCAGTCCGCTCGACACGACGCCGACCTCGTCTTCGCGAATAGTTGAAAGTCGATGACGCTCCTTGGTCTTATAAAGTCCTACTTGGTCGATGTCATCCCAGCGAAACTGCAAAGCGATGGTGTGGTTCGTCTGCTTGCCGAACAGCTCCTGATAGAAGTAGGTCTTTCCGAAGCTGGCGCCATAGACCATGCGTCGATCGGCCTGCTCGAATTGGTCGCCATTCACCGGATCTTCCAGGAAATAAGTGAAATTCGACCACAGGTTCATGTCGTAATAGATCGAATACGCGTTGGCGAAGGTCCGCACATGCCCTTGGTCCCGACGCCAGTTCGCGGACAGACTATAGCGCGTCGTTCGTCCCCCCACAGTCGGGTCCACAAACCCATAGATGGATAGGTCGCCACTGGCGATCGCTCGTTCTGGTATCTGGTCCGTCGCATCCCAGCTGGAGTCGTAGGCCATCGCGGTCACCGAGAATCGCTCGTCGTAGTTCCCCGCCGAATACCGCAGAAGTCCGCTGCGCTTGGCGAGGTTTTCATCCAAAACCCAAGGACCGTCGTTTTCCTCCAGCTCCAGACCAAAGAGCAGGTTTCCCTCGGCCGCCGGCCGAGACATGCCGCTGACCAGCCGCTGCCGGCCATATTCGCCGACGCTCGCCGAAACGAAGTCCCGCTCCAGCATGTCTTTGAACCCAATGCTGGCGGACCCGGTGGAGGAGAAATCTCCGACCATCGCATAATACGGCCCTTTGAGGTAGGAGATCATGGATACCATTTCCGGAATGACAAAATTCGTATCCGCGTATCCCTGACCATGGCCATGCGTAGGAAAATTCACCTGCATCCCGTCGACCATCGCGGCGAAATCGGTTCCGTGGTCGAGGTTGAATCCACGTAAGAAATACTGCTTGGCCTTTCCGGTCCCGCTATGCTGAGTGGCGATCATGCCGGGCACCGCCTCCAGCAAATCAGAGCCGCCCTCCGCGGTGGCCAGCGCCAGGTCGTCACCTCCAACATAGCCTTGCGAGGCGCTCATCGCGGCTCCGTGGAGTGAAGTCTCCTGTCCCTGAACTTCGAACGACGGCAAATAGACCGCGTCATGAGCCAACGACGAGGACGCGAAAACGGCAGGTGCAAGAAAAAGACGAGCGAGGGGCGACACGCCGTTCATGCAAACGAGCCCTCGCCCCAAAACAAGCGCCGACGGATTCAGACGGTAAAAAGACGCAAAAAAGCCCGTCCTCACAACGGAGCGACGAGCTTCTAACGCTGCTCTGCTACTTGCAGAAAACTAGGCCTGCAAATCCGCCCAGGTTTCAAAGCTGGCGTTGGCGTAGTCGCGATTGGTGCGCTTGACCTGACCCTTGAGCACGCCGCCCACGCCGAGTTCCCAGAACATGTCCGCGCCCGCCTTGGCCGCGTTGACGATGCAGTCCTCCCAAAGCACCGAAGAGACAACCTGCTTCACCAAAGCCTCGCGGATGGCGGCCGGATCGGAAATCACATCTCCGGTGGTGTTGGTCAAAACAGTGAGCTTGGGAGCCTTGAATTCAACACCCTCGAGAAAGGCCGCGAAGCGATCGCGGGCAGGCTGCATCAGCCGGCTGTGGTAGGCGCCAGCGACGTCGAGCTCCATCACGCGACGAAAGCCCTTTTCCTTGCCGGCTTCGACCGCGGCCACGATCTTTTCCTTCTCGCCTGAAATCACGATCTGCCCCGGGCAATTGAGGTTGGCCATCTCCACGTCCATTTCTTGGCAAAACGCAGCGACCACATCGCGCTCCACGCCGATCACCGCAGCCATGGATCCTTTGCTGGCTTCGCAGGCCTCCTGCATGAGTCGTCCGCGCTCAGCCACCACCTTCAAACCGGTTTCGAAGTCGAAAACCTCAGCGGCCGTCATGGCGGTCACTTCGCCGAGGCTAAGCCCCATGGCGATGGCCACGTCGTAGAGCTTTCCCTGGGCCTTCATGATCTGGTAGACCGCATAGCCGTGCACGAACAGGGCTGGCTGGCAGACCTTGGTTTCCGTGAGGGATTCCTGAGGGCCTTCGAAACTCAGTTCGCTTATCTTCCAGCCAAGGACCTCGTCAGCCTTGTCGTAAACGGAGCGAGCGATCTCGCTGCTCTCGTACAAGTCCTTACCCATGCCCACCTTCTGGGCGCCTTGACCGGAAAACATTAGAGCGATTTTCATAGGGGCCTAGTTGCCAACCTATTTCGCCCTGACTGACAATAAAATTCACCCTTGGCAGGAAGTCGATAAAGCGGGGAAACGAAGCTTATGGCGCCGTCTAATCCGCGCTACAAGCTTGTCTGCTACCTCCCTGTCGAGAGCTCCGCCGCAGCTAGGAGGCGTATTCGTCGAGGCGCTTCTTGAGGGTGTTTCGCGTGATGCCGAGGATCTCCGCGGCGCGGGCTTGGTTGCCTCCGGTCTCCTTGATGGCCCGCTCGATCATCTGGCGCTCGATCAGGCCGAGGATGCGCATCTCCTGACGCTCCCGCAGCTCCTTGTAGAGCCGGTCGTAGATGGCGGGCAACGAAATGGGCATGGACGGCGGCGGCACCACCGCGTTGGGCGTGATGGGCGTGGGAGCGGAGATTTCCGAGGCTGCGGCCGCTGGAGCCTCCACCGCGGCTTCGGGGGCCGGAGCAGGAGGAGCGGAAACTGGCTCTCCCTTGGCGGGAGCGACGGTTTCGGGGGTTGGCGACGGGGCGGGAGCCGACGCTGGCGCCGCCTGCTGCCCGACCGCTCGCACGATGTTTTCCGGCAAATCCTTTACCAATATGGCGTCGCCTTGGGCCACCACGGCGCTGTGGTAGACCACGTTTCCGAGCTCGCGCACATTGCCCGGCCATGGATACGCCACCAGGGTCTTCAACGCATCGTTGGAAACGCGGGTGGCCCGAGCTTTGCGCTCCTTGACCAGGTTCTGCAGCATGTAGTCCACGATGTCCGGGATGTCCTCCTTGCGCTCCTTGAGAGCCGGCACGCGGATGCGAAATACGTTGAGGCGATAGTAGAGGTCCTCGCGAAACTCCTTCTCCTCCACCATCTTCTCCAGATCCTTGTTGGTCGCGGCGATCACCCGCACGTCGACCTTGATGGTCTCGGTGCCGCCGACGCGCTGGATTTCGCCCTCCTGCAGGACGCGCAGGATCTTGGTCTGCGTGGCCAGGGCCATATCCCCGATCTCATCGAGGAAAATCGTGCCGCGATCGCACTGCTCGAAACGCCCGATGCGCTGCGTGGTGGCTCCGGTGAAACTGCCTTTCTCGTGCCCGAACAGCTCGCTTTCGATGAGATTGTCCGGGATGGCGGCGCAATTGATGGCCGTGAACGGGCCGCCGGAGCGCAGGCTGTGCTGGTAGATGCACTTGGCGATCAGCTCCTTGCCGGTGCCGCTCTCGCCCGTCACCAGCACCGTGGCGTCGCTGGCCGCCACCTGACCGATGACCTTGAACACCTCCTGCATCGCCGGGGAAGTGCCCACGATGCCTTCCTTGTAGTCCTCGTAGTTGACCTTCTTCTCGTAGTCGCTGGCGCTTTGCAGGTCCTGATTCGAGCTGATGGCCTTGGCCGCGATCTCGATGACCTTGTCCACGTCGAAGGGCTTCATCACATAGTCGTAGGCCCCGAACTTCATGGCTTCGATGGCGGTCTGGGCCGTGCCGAACGCGGTCATGAGCACGATCTGCAGGTTGGCGTTGACCGAGCGCATGTGCTGCAGGGTCTCGATGCCGGAAATCCCGCCCATGCGGATATCCATCAGCACCAGCTCCGGCTTCAGGCCGTTTTTCACCTTCTCGATGCCCTCCTCTCCACTGCCGGCGGTTTCGATCGCGTAGCCTCGACTGCCGAGAACGCGACCGAGCGAGTAACGAATCTCTTCGTCGTCATCGACGATCAAAATGGTGCTGGATCTATCTTCAGAAAGCATCGGGAGAAAAATGGAATCAAAATAAGTTACGTGGCGGCGCCGTTTCGCCTCCGAGCAGGAAGCATTCCCAGCAAAGCCCTTGCGGGTCAATGCCGATGTTAGCCGACAAATCAGTTCCGCGAACCCCTCGCTCTCCAAGAGCTATTTTCGCCACATCCGCCAGATATCCAGCGAATCGCTCAGCCAAACCTCGCCCTCAGCCCCTTGCGGCCGGTACTCGAGCGGCCAGACCGATACGATCAGGATGCGAAAATGGGAAACGAACAAGCCCAGCCATAGGATCCACCAGCCGCTGCCCACGAGGGTGTTGGTCGCTAGAGCCGCCAGCAGGCCGCAGCCCAACAAACTGGCCGCCGGTCCCGCCAAGGCCACCCAGGTCTGACGCGCCCGGCTCTCCGCCGCCCGATCGTAGCGGGTGAACCCATAGCGAAACCGTCGAGGGCTCAGCCTCAGCTCCAAGCGTCCCAACGTGAAAATCGAGCCTTCCCGGCCCGCAGCCGGCTGGCCAACCTGCAGGCTCACCTTTTGACGCGTCACCAGCAGCGCCATCACAGCATGACCAAGCTCATGCGCCACCACCGCGACCCCAAGCCCGAGCCAATAGACCAGCCCGAGCCAAGCGAATTTGACCAAGGCCCAAAGCAGCGGAGCCTCATCCATGGCGCCGTCCTCCGGCCAATGGCCTAGCCCCTGCCAGCCTAAGACAGCGGGAGCTGCCGACTACTCGGCGAATTCCTTGATGATCTCCACAAAGCGCTCTCTGCATTCGAAATGCGGGTTATGTCCGCTTTCCGCGATCACTTCAATCCCGCTCGCCGGAAAATGCCTGCGGATCAAAGGGATGTCCTCCTTGGAAAAAAACCGAGACCGGCCGCCCATCACGAAAAGGCTATCGCCGTCGTAGCGCTGCTCGTCGCTCAGACTCGTCCGCTCCAACTCCCGCAGCGAATCCTGGATCGCGTCGAGATTGATGGTCCAGCGAAACGCGTTCGTCTCTTCGTCCCGGACCAGGTTCGTCACCAGAAACTTGCGCATGGACCAGCTTTTCACGTACGGCTCCAGAGCCGCTTCCGCATCGGAGCGCGATTTCAGGGAGGACAGTTCCACCGCCCGCATGCCCTCGAATTCCGGATCGTGGGCCGTGGGATTCTTCTTCGGCACGATGTCCACCACCACCAGCTTGCGCAGCAGCCCAGGCTGCTCGCAGGCGAGCTTCATAGCCAGTTTCCCCCCCATGGAATGACCGATCAGAATCGGCCGAGCGGTCAGGCGTTTCTCGATAAACCCCGTCACGTCCTCCGCCATCGCCGCGTAGGAATGCGGCGCGGCCCACGGAGATTCGCCATGGTTTCTCAAATCCAGGCAAAACACATGAAAAGCCTCGCCCAAGGCCTGAGCGGCCGCCTGCCAGTTGCGAGACGACCCCAGCAGCCCGTGCATAATCACCAGCGGCTGCTTCCCCGCCTCGCCATATTCTCGGTAAAACAAATCGACCATCGCCCCAACACCAAGCGATTCCGCCGCATCATAACAACTCAAAAGGCAGCGTCCAACGTCCCCCTCTTCCTCCCAGCTTCCAGGCGAACTATCCCTTCCGCTTCGCGAGATTCTCTAAAATCCTAGCCCTTACCTCTTCCGGCAGCTCGTCGTGATCTTCCACATACTGCCTGACCGCCCACGCCAATCGATCCGTCATCTCCCCTTTATTCACCGCCATCGTGTACTCGCTCATGCTAAACAGAGCCTTACCTATCGAAACGGGATCCTCCAAAGCATCTACGAAGCCCACGATGCGTTCCACCGGCTCGCCATGATGAACCGCCGGGTTGAACAATCCCCAGATCGCGTACTCTTTCGTCCGCCCCGCTGGCAGCTCTCGATAGTAAGCCTCAGCCGCGTCCAAGTCCGCGATGGCCCACTGCGAGAGCGCATCCCGGGTGTGATTCGCCCGGGCTGTCTCGCTTTTCAAGGTCGAGATTCCGGCCAAAGCGAGTTGCGGATTCGCTTGCGAAAGCGTTGGCACCAATCCCTTCAGCACCTCGTCCGCTTGCTCCAGCTCCGCCACACGTCCGATCAAGGTCTCCAACTCGTCCGCGGTGCAAGCGGCCGCCCACTCCTTGGCAATCGGCACCAGAGCATTTCGTATGAGACCCGCGTCGCCACTTTCCAAAACGTATTCAAACGCCCCTTGCCCATCCACCGACGCCCAGCCTTCCAAAATCCCCGCCATCGCTTTCTGCGAAAGCTTCGAGTCCCCCAAACGCCCCAGCTCAGCGATCGGGGCCTCCGAGTCGTAACGTCCCCAATCCTTGAACAAACTCTCCACGAGAAACGCACGTCCCTCAACTTCGCTGCTCAACAAGCGCCCCAACATCGCTCTCCGTTGATCATCCGTTTCCAGTCGAGAAACCGCTTTGTCGAACAAGCGCGTGCGATTGTACTGACTATCCACCTCGAATAGAAACCGCGTCGCCTGATCGCTATCCATCTCCGCGACCGCTCCCAGCAAGGCCCCCACCGATCCCACCAGCATCATTCCCTGGTTCGAAATCTCCATCATCGCATTCCAAGCCTCACGCGGCGAACGCCGAGCCCAGCCGATAGCCGCGCTTTCCAGATACTTGATGCGATCCCGTCCGCTCAACGTTTTCGCATACGCAAACGCCGCCTCGCCATCCGCTCGTCCCCACTCCTCAAACAGCCGTGCGATCGCCTCCACCTTGCTCGGCCCGTTCTCGCGCCCCAACAACACCTGATACCGCGACTCGAAATCGCTAGACTGCGCCTCGACTCCAACCACCTCAGTCGATCGATCGCCTGATAGCTCTCCACCCGTCTCCGACGATGACGGACTAGCCTCAACCGCGCGGCGCTCTGCGGCCTCCTTCTCTTCGTTCCACAGCCAAACGCCGATCAACGAGGCGGAAACAAAACCAAACAATGCGACAGCAATCGGGGCGGATTTCATACGAGGGAGGGCTCCAGAAGAGTGAAAGGACCCGCTCTTGGTAAAAATCACCAGCGCTTTGTTCCCCACCCGGGACTCCGAGTATGAACCGAAACGCCCCATCCTCCCACATCAGCGACTCAAACCAACGTGTCGCCCCAACGAATCCCCCTCGTCGAACGAAAGCAAACGATCCCAAAAATCTGCGTAATCTGTGGGCAAACAACCTTTTCGCTCCCCCACATTCCCCGTCGTTTCAAAAAACCCTTTACCTCCCAACGCCTCCCTTCAAATTTTCTCCCTTCCCAGTCCGCCTTCCATCTATCACCTTTCATTATTCCACCCATCCCTTCTCCTATGGCTCGCGAAAAGAAGCTCACCCCCATGATGCAGCAGTACTTCGAGGTAAAAAAAGGCCTCCCTGCGAATACCTTGCTGCTCTTCCGACTGGGGGACTTCTACGAGATGTTTCACGAGGACGCCGAAGTCGGCGCCCAAGTCCTGGGCATCACCCTGACCAAGCGCAGCGACTACAAGATGGCGGGCATCCCTTTCCACGCCGCGGAGCAATACATCGGCAAAGTTCTTAAAGCGGGCATGAAGGTCGCTATCTGCGATCAGGTGGAAACGCCCAAGGCGGGCAAACTGGTCAAACGGGCCCTGACCCGTATCCTAACTCCGGGTACAACGATCGAGGACAACCAGCTCGACTCGCAGCGAAACCACTTTCTCGCCGCCCTCGAGTACGACAAGGCTGGCTTCTCCCTGGCGTGGATCGACCTCTCCACTGGCGAATTCACCATCGCTCACGATCCCAAGCCGGACGACCTGCTTCCAGTACTCGTCTCCATCGACCCGGCGGAACTGCTGCTCATCGAAGGCAGCCAGGAAAACTGGCAGAAGAACTCTCACCACAATCCGGTATACGAAGAGCTGATACATTTCGCCAACAGCCGAGCCACCAGCGAGCTGCCAGGATTCCAGTTCGATAGCGACGCCGGAGCCCAGTCGGTGATGGAAACCTTGGGCGTTATCAACCTGGAGGGCTTCGGTATCGACAAGAAACACGATGCCCTCGGCTGCGCCGGAGCCCTGCTCCACTACGCCACGGAAACCCTTTGCGCCAAGCCGGAGAACCTGTCCTCGATCCATGAATACAGCGCGAAGGAATCGCTGCTGATCGATCCCGCGACCCTGCGAAATCTCGAGATCTTCAAATCGACACGCGGCCTGCGTGAAGGCTCGCTCATCGATGCCATCAACGGCTGCAAAACCGCCGCTGGCTCCCGCAGACTGGAAAAGTGGCTCATAGCTCCGGAACGCGACATCGATGAGCTCAATCGACGACTCGACTGCGTCGACGCCCTCTACGCCAATCCCATGGCGACCACCGAACTGCAGGACAAGCTCAAGTCCGTGCGGGATATCAAACGCATCCTCTCGCGCATGCAGAACCGCCTGCGCAATCCGCGCGAGCTTGGCGGCGTGCGCGACACCCTGGCCCAAATCCCCGTACTGCGCCAGCTCATCGAAGAAGCCACCCCAGAGGGGGCGACCTCAATGGTGGCAGCCGACGTCCCGGCGGGAGCAAACGATGCAGGATCACCCCCCACCCACTCCCTTCTCGCCCTCCGCGACGCCCTCCACCCGCTGCCCGCCTTGGCGGAGCTACTGGATCGAGCTCTCAAGGAGGAGCTTCCCTCCAAGCTCGACGATGGCGGATACATCGCCAAAGGCTACGACCCCGAACTGGACCGTATGCTCTCGCTCACTACAGACAACAAAGTCTGGTTGGCGGAACTCGAGTCCAGCGAACGCGCCCGCACTGGCATCAAGAACCTGAAGGTGAAGTACAATGGCGCCTTCGGCTACTTCATCGAGGTCACCAAATCCAATCTCTCGCTTGTACCCGAAGAGTACATACGCAAGCAAACCACCGTGAACGCGGAGCGCTTCATCACCGAAGACCTCAAAGCGAAAGAAAAGGAGATCTTTCACGCCGAAGAAAATTCCAAGCGGCGCGAGGAGGAGCTTTTCCTCGGACTGATCGAGGCGGTCCTGGAGGAAAGTCACGCCCTCACCGAAACCGCCGACGCGCTGGCCGAACTTGACGTCTATTGCGGCTGGTCGGAAATCGCCCGTCGCTGGGACTACTGCCGCCCCTCGCTGCACGATTCCGATCGCATCGACATTTCCCAAGGTCGTCACCCCGTGGTCGAGCAGATGCTGCGCAAAGATTCCTCCGGCCTCGCAGGCAGTCACGCCTTCGTGCCGAACAACATAGACATCAGCGCATCCGAAAATCAAATACACCTCATCACCGGCCCCAACATGGCGGGCAAGTCCACCTTCATTCGCCAGGTCGCCCTCATCACCCTCATGGCCCAGATCGGCTGCTTCGTGCCAGCCGCTGAAGCTAACATCGGTCTGGTGGACCGCATCTTCTCCCGCGTCGGCGCCAGCGACGACCTCGCTCGAGGAAACTCCACCTTCATGGTGGAGATGAACGAGACCGCCAACATCCTCAACAACGCCACCGAGCGCAGTCTGATCATTCTCGACGAGATCGGACGCGGCACCTCCACCTACGACGGGCTCTCCATCGCTTGGTCGGTCATCGAGCACCTGCACCGCGACCCCGATAGCGGACCCAAAACCCTTTTCGCCACCCACTACCAAGAGCTCACCCAGCTCGACAAGCATCTCGATCGTCTGGAAAACTACAGCGTGGCGGTCAAGGAGTGGAACGACGAGATCGTCTTCGTGCGCCAGGTGGTCAAAGGGGCCGCCGATCGCAGCTACGGCATCCAAGTGGCCCGCCTGGCTGGATTGCCCGCTCCCGTCATCGATCGGGCCAAGGAAATACTGGAAAAACTGGAATCCGAGGACGCCACCGTCACCGTGTCCGCTCCCGCCAAAGCCCCGGTCGCCAAACCGCGCAAGAAGATCAAGGTCGCCAAGGACGAGAACCAACTCGGCCTCTTCTAGCTGGTGGAGCGGGACCTCCGGGCACGCTCCCTCCTTCCTCCCCTCCAGAAAAGCTCCCGTTGCCCAGCGGATCAGTTTTCCTTCAACCGACTTGCGATATGCGCATAGGAATTGAATTAGACCACCTAAACGTATAACATCCATAAATTAGCCAAACTAATCCGTTTCCGCCATGCGAAGTTTCGCGCAGGAAGCCTCCGACGCTACCGCTTCGCCTCCAGCGAGCGACCGCCTCGTTTTCCGTCCGATCGAAAACACCCAACTCCATACTCCTATGCTGAAGGAAAGAACTCTGGAGATCCCCTGTAAGATCATGAATCAGGATGTGAGATTGTCCCTCGCGTGCTACGAAGACGAAAACACTTCCTTTCATAGCCCCAGCATGCTCAGCAGCTGCGACTGCTCCCGCCAGTGCGGCGTGAAGACCGAAAGCTGTCTGCGCTGGGAACGCTGCGCCTTCTACGGCGCCACCTTCGAGTAGCCGTACCTCAGTCCGGTTCGCCACGAGGCGACACCTTGTCAAGAGTCCCTTCGCCAACCACGAGACGACTCCCTGCAAGGTGTTGCCTCGTCGCTTTTTCAGCCCCTTCCCAAGCCCTCCGTATCCGGCCCGCGCGCGCCATCCGAGTTTCCTCATTTTTCGTACGGAAACTCTAATTCTAGGGTCTGCTAAGATCCCTTGCGATCGAGCTCCTTCGTTCCAAACGCCCGTAAACACTTCGACCACTCCCAATCAAACGACATGACACCCCTGCTCTCGCGCCTGACCGCGCTGCTCGCGATTTCCCTCGGCGCTTCGTGCCTCGCCAACGATTCCGCTATGACAGACGCTCATTCCCCAATCAGTTCTGCAGATTCAACGATTTCCCCAGAAACGGAAGCCCTCCTGCGGAACCTCCACCGCATCGGCTGGGATCCTGATAAAATCATGTTCGGGCAGGAGTTTCCGCTGAGCTATTCGCGCAGCATGACCGGCATCACCGATGCCACCACTTCCGATGTCAAAGACGTGGTGGGCGACCATCCAGGCGTGCATGGCTCGGACTTCCATTTCCTGATCGACAAGGATCCCCACGAACGCGTGGCCCACAAAATCGCCGCCAAAGCAGCCTACGATGCCGGAGCCCTCGTGACCTTCGACTACCACTGGCTGGGCAAGTACGGCGGCACCCACGAGTGGCACAAAAGAGACGCCGAAATCCTCTACAACGTCGTGCGCGACGACGATTCCGCGGGCGACGTCACCTGGTTCTACCACAGCCTCGATCAGGTGCTGAAGGTGGTGAACGAAGACCTGCAGTTCCCCATCGTTTTCCGTCCTTTCCACGAAATGAACGGCAAGTGGTTCTGGTGGGGCAGCAAGCTCAAAGGCGGACCGGAAACCTACAAGCAAGCCTACCGGATTCTCGTCGACTACCTGTCGGAGAGAACTGAATACATGCTGTTTTCCTGGTCGCCCGACAAGGCCCTCGCCCTCGACTGCTACCCCGGCGACGACTACGTGGACATCATCGGCCTCGATGGCTACGGCCAAGGAAACGAACACGTGCCCTGGTACACCGTGGAGCAGATGGTCGACCTGCTGGAACAGATGACCGATTTCGCCGCCGAGCGCGGAAAGGTGGTCGCCCTGACGGAAACTGGCTACGACACCCAGGGCGACATCGCCTATCATACCGAACAGCCGGACTGGTGGACGCGCAGCGTGCTCGAGCCGATCCTGGCTAGCGAAAAAGCCCGTCGCATCGCCTGGGTCCTCACCTGGATCAACTCCGACTGGTCCGGTCCCTACGCCCCTACCGCCAACTCCCCCCAAGCGTCCCAAGAAGCCTTCCGAGCCTTCCATGCCCACCCGGTCACCCTCTTCCAAAACGAAGTCGCCCAAGAAAACCTCTACCGCTAGCGCCCCGCCCACGCGCAGAACTCGCGCAACTCTTCCTTGCAACGTTGCAAAAAAGAGTTCGCAACACTGGGACTCATCGTCGCCCGCGCCGGGAGCGGGGGCGTCTCGTCGTTTGCAAATTTCTCATTCGTTTCCAAGCTTACGTTTCGATGCTTCGTTTTCCTACCCTCCTGATCCCGTTCGCGGCGCTTTTCTTCGCAGCCTGCTCCCAATCGGAACGCTCCGATGATTCTCGGGCGACCCCGCCCAGACCCGTCGACCCTACGCTCAGCGAGGAGACGCGCGCCTTGTTTCGCAACCTCCACCGCATCGGCTGGGACCCGGACAAGATCATTTTCGGGCAGGAGTTTCCACTCACCTTCAACCGTGCCCAGTCCTTCAATACAGACATCGAGCAGTCCGACTGCAAGGACCTCGTAGGCGACCATCCCGGCGTGCATGGCTCGGACTTTCACTTCCTGATGCCGCACAACGTAGCGGAAAAGCCCTACCATATCGCCGCGGTGAAAAAGGCGTATCGCGAAGGGGCGATCATCACTTTCGACTTTCACTGGAGCGGCAAATACGGCGGCGACTACCACTACACCGAACGCGACGGAGAACTGCTCTACAATGTCACGCGCGGCGACGATTCAGAGGGCGACGTCACCTGGTTCTACCAAACGCTCGATCAGGTGCTGGCCATGATCAACCACGACATCGGCGTGCCGATCGTATTTCGCCCTTTTCATGAGATGAACGGAGACTGGTTCTGGTGGGGCCGCAATCTCAAGGGTGGGCCGGAGACCTATCGTCGCGCCTACCAGCTTCTGGTCGACTACATTCGGGACCGCAGCGAGCTCGTCCTCTTTTGCTGGTCGCCGGACAAGGGCTTGGCTGCGGAGTACTATCCAGGAAATGAATACGTCGATATCATCGGCATGGACATCTACGACACCGGCTCTGTGGAATGGGCCAGCGTCGAGCAGATGGTGGGCTGGCTGGAGGACGCGGTCGACTTCGCGCTCGAAAACGGCAAGGTCGCCGCGTTCACCGAAACCGGAAATCGCGTGGACTATCCAGAGGGGAAACCCGATTGGTGGATGCGGCAAACATTGGAGCCCATCCTTGCCAGCGAAAAGGCCCGCCACATCGCCTGGATGCTCACTTGGATAAACGCGCCCTGGTCCAAGGCTTACGTGCCAGCAAGCGATTCGCCGCACGAAGCCAAGGAATCGTTTCGAAGCTTCTACGAACACCCCGTCACCCTCTTTCAATCCGAAGTCGCCGCGGAGCTCGTCTATCAGTAGTCGCTTCCCCTCGCCCGGACCCCGAAGCTCGATCTACACCGACATGTCCAGAAGGCTCTGATAGTAGGCGCTGAAAAACTGGATCACGTGATAGCCGACGTAGGCGAATATGGCGGCTACGAAAAGCTTCGGATAAATCGCGATCGCCAAGCCGAGACGACGCTTCGCGTCCTGAAAAAAGCGCTGCCCCGCAGCGTCCAGATTTCGATCCAGCTGACCGGTCATCTCTCCGCTTCGATAGAGTTCCAACAAGGCGTTTTCGGACTTGCCCGAGAACTTTCGTATGCCTTCGCTGGCGGGCGCTCCCGATCGGATCGCCTCCAACGCCGACTGGCCCAGCCTAGCAACATGCGGGTGGTCCGCCGCGAGCGTCGCGGACTCCCACGCCCGCTCGGCGCTCACTCCGGAAGCGAGCGACTGACCCAACACTTCGCACAAGGTGCCCAAGGCCCACTTCTTGCGAAAGCCCGCAAACAAGGGCGCCAGCCGAGCCAGCGCGCGCAAAAGAGAGGGAGCGTAGCGGGCCAAGCTCAGCAAAAAAAGAAACCCGAGCCAAAACGGAACGATCACCATTCCAGCGGAAACGAGGAAGCGAAGATCGTCTCCATCCACCAAATACGGGAGCGAGAAAACGACCGCTGCCAAATGGAGCAAAATCGCCGGATAAACCAAGGTCATCCAAATCTTGCGCTTGATTTTGGCCCGATCCACTCGCGACTTGGCCAAGCGCCGCAATACCCGCGGCAAATTGCCGGAGGATTCCGCGGCTTGCAGCATGGCGAACTCCGACACACGGATACGCAGGCCGCTTTCGTCGATGGCGCGAGTGAGCAGTTTCCCGGAGCGCAGAGCCTTGGTGATTCGCGCATTCACTCCGCCCGGCAAATCGCTGGCCAAGGTAAGGGCATTCGCGTAGTTCAGGCCGGTTTCAAGCCCTTGGGCGACCTGCTCGAACCAGTCCGCCATTCTCATGTCGGAGACACGAGCCATGCGACCTAGACTTCTCCAGCGTATCCACCGCTCCACTTCAACTTACGGCGAACCACGTTGAAATGGCTGTAGTCCAGCTTTTGAGCGATATGTAGTTGACGCTTAGATACGGATATATCGATCGAGGTGTCTTCCAGAATGTTCAGGTTTCGCTGACCATCCACCGCGACCAGCAACCGCTGATCCGGCTGGGCGTTTTCCACTCGCATGGTCACGTCGCTGGGGAAGATGATGGATCGGTTGCTCAAGGTATGCGGACAGATCGGAGTCAGCGAGATGGCCTTCATATCCGGGTGCACCAGCGGACCGCCCGCGGAGAGCGTGTAGGCGGTCGATCCGGTGGGCGTGCTGAAAATCAAACCGTCGCAAACATAGGTGGTCACGAACTCCTCGTTGCAGAAGACTTTGACATGCACCAGACGGCTGGAGTCGGCGGCCTTGATCACCACGTCGTTGAGAGCGATGTCGGAATGGCTCTCGTGGACGCTGCATTCCAGCATGGCCCGGCTCTGCAGCTTAAACTCCCCCTCGAGCACGGAGGGAAACAGCTCCTCCACCTCCTCGGCGGTGTAAGTGGTCAGAAATCCGAGCGTACCGCGGTTCACCCCGATCATGGTGAGCTGACACCGGGTCGCCTCCGCTGCGGCGCTGAGGAAAGTGCCATCTCCTCCGACCACGCAGCAGGCGTCCATGCCATCCATGCTGCCCGAGGGTACGGGGAAGTCCTTGATCACGCGGCACTCGATCCCCCGCCCTTCCGCACTCTTCACCAGACGGGAGACCAGGGAAACGGAGTCGTTTTTTCCTCCGTTCACTACAAATGCCAGACGCTTGATCGGGTTCATCTCCTTAGAGCCATGTTCCATTCCGCCGTACGATTCAACCGCTAAACGTCATTCGCTGCTCGAACGGCGCTTGAGACCAATCAGAAACTCCACATTCCCATCGCCGCCTTTGATAGGCGAAACCATCTCCCCTACCAGCTCCGCTCCGGGAAGCTCGCCCAGAGCGAAATCCTTGACGTCCCGCAAAGCCTTCTCCCTGGCCTTCTCGTCCTTGATCACGCCGCGAAACTTGTCGGCGATCTCCTTTCCGACTTCGAACTGCGGCTTCACCAGAGCGATCAAGACACCGCCCTCTCCCAAGAAAGGCCATACCGCAGGCAGCACCGTCTTGAGGGAAATAAAGGACAAATCCATCACCACTCGCTCGTAGCTCGGGCGCGGCAAAATATCGGCGGAAAGGTAGCGAGCGTTGGTCTTCTCCAAATTGGTCACTCGCGGATCCTCCCGCAGTTTGCAGTGGAGCTGACCGTATCCAACATCCACGCACGTCGCTCCGACCGCTCCGTGCTGCAGGGCGCAATCCGAAAAGCCGCCTGTGCAGGCCCCGATGTCCAGCACCTGGCAGCCTTCGAAGTCCAGTCCGAAGGTTTCGATCCAGCCGAGCAGCTTCTCCGCCCCGCGTCCCACAAATCGCTGCGAGGCTTCCACTTCCAGCTCGATATCCTCTTCGTACTTGGCCCCTGCTTTGGTCAGACGCTCCGTCCCCCGGCGCACCTTGCCGGTCATGATCAATGCCTTCGCCTCGCTTCGCGAGCCAGCAAGCCCGCGCTCCAGCACAATCTCATCGAGTCTCTTTTTCTTGGCGCCCATCGCTCATCTGGCAGGCGCGACCTCGCGTCGCGACTTTCTAAATACCGTCCCCTCTTTTGCGTTCAGCGAAATAGGCCTTCGCCACCTCCGCATCCTTGGCGATCTGGGCCTTCAGCTCGTCCACGCCGGCGAACTTTCGCTCCTGACGGATAAACTGATGCCAGACGACCTTCAACCGATGCCCGTAGTCGAACGGGCATTTCTCAAGGAGAAACACCTCCAGCAGCGGCTTGCTCGTCATCTCCACCGTAGGCCGGACTCCGAAATTTGCGACTCCCATGTATTCGCGTTTCAGCGACACGTCCGAAACGGAAACCGCATAGACGCCATACGCCGGACGGAGGTCGCCTTCAAAGGGGAGGTTCAGGGTCGGAGCATCGATGGTCCGCCCCATGCGCTTGCCTTGGGTCACCGTTCCCAGACTGTAGTATTCGTAGCCCAGCAGAGCGTTCGCCTCTTCCAGATTTCCCAAGGTCAGCAGGTCGCGTATCCGCGTGCTACTGACGCGAGCCCCTCCATCGGCAAGACAGCCCACCGAAAACACGTCCACTCCAGCTGCCTCGCCGAGGGCGGCCAACTGCGGCATATCCCCGCTTCGCCCATTGCCAAAGCGCCAATTTTCGCCTGCGTGCACCGATCTCAGCTGCGGCACGAGCCGCTTCAAATGGGACATGAACTCCTCCGCTTCGATGGAGGCGAAGGCATGAGTGAAGGCTTCCTCCACGATGAACTCCAGACCCAGCTCCGCCAGTTTGCGTCGCTTGATCTCCGGACTGAGAATCATGCGGGACGGGGCGTCGGGACGAAACAAGCGGCTCGGATGCGGCCAGAACGTGAGAGCTCCGCAGACGCCGCCATCCTCTTTCGCCCGACGCTTGGCGGAGTCGATCACCATGCGGTGCCCGCGATGCACGCCGTCGAACATGCCCACCGCCAGGTGCACGGGACGATCGAAATTCGAATCGAGCGCGGCGAGGCTTTCGAATTGCAGGGCGGGCGACATGGAGCGACTAGAGCAAATTCTGCGGCATCGCTTCGTGCCCAGGGATTAGAATCGATTCGATCTCCGGAATCTCCATTTCCTTGAATCGATCCAGCTCCACCGCCTTGGAAGTGTTGAACTGATCCGAAGCGTCGCGTCGCAGCGCGGTCAAATGCGCCCCACAGCCGATCTTCTCTCCGAAATCGTTGGCAAGCGTGCGCACGTAGGTCCCCTTGGAACAATCCAGGCTGAAGTCGATCTCCGGCGATTCGAAGCGTGTGATGTCAAATCTGGATACGCGAATGAAGCGCGGCTCGCGCTCCACTTCCTGCCCCTTGCGGGCCATCTTGTAGAGACGCTGACCATTGATTTTCACCGCGGAAAACATCGGCGGCGTCTGGTACTGATCGCCTACGAAGGTTTCCATAACCGCCCTGGCATCCGCTTCCGATAGTTGCGGCACTGGCTTGGTGCTGGTGACCTCTCCGTCCGCGTCCTGCGTATTGGTGGTCTCCCCAAGCTTGATGGTGCCGGAATAGGTCTTGTCCAAACTGGTCAGGTACTGCGAAAGCTTGGTCGCCTTGCCGACCAGGATAATCAGCAATCCCGTAGCCATCGGGTCCAACGTACCCGCGTGGCCAATACGCTTCATGCGCAGTTTCCTCCGCACCTGATCCACCACGTCGTGCGACGTCATGCCAGTGGGCTTGTCTATCAGCAAAATTCCTTCCAGATCCTTTTTCTGTTCCATGAACGATCTCCTTCTCGCTATACGATTCGATTCAAATGGGTCTTCCGCCCTCCCTAGGTCTCGCTTAGCTCGACTTCCTTGATCCGCTTGACGATCGCTTGCACAACCAGCGGCTCGACCTCCTCCAACGACAGATCGGTGCTAAAGGCCGCAGCGCAGGCATGACCTCCCCCTCCGAACTGACGGGCGACCTGATCCACGCGGTAGTCCGCGTTTTCCGCTCTGAGGCTAGCCTTCACGGTTCGCTTTCGCTGCTCCAGATAGAGACCGACCTTGGCGCCGCGAATCGAGCGCGTGTAGTCGACGAACCCTTCAGTCTGCTCGTAGTCCGCCTCTGTATCCAAAAAGTCTTCACGCAGCAGCTTCCCTATGCCAAGCTTGCCTTCGAACTCGGTGCGCAAGCTAGCGAGGAAATGCTGCAAGAGCTTCAAGCGCGAAAACGGCTCGTTTTCGTAGAGCGATTGCGTGGTGATATGTGGGCGGGCACCGCGCTCCACGAGCCGGGCGCTCAGATCGAAGACTCGGCTGGACGTAGCGGCGTATCCAAACCGACCCGTATCGGTCATGATGCCGGTCAAAAGCGCCTGAGCGGCACAATCGTCGATGTCCCAGCCGAAGTCAAAGGCCAAGCCCGCGAGGATTTCACACGTGGCCGCCGTGGTCGCATCCACAATGTTCATACGAGCGAATTCCGTATTCGAAATGTGGTGATCGATATTGCCTAGAAAATTCGCGTCGCGGATCCACTGGCTGGCTTCGTTCCCCACCCGATTCTCGTCGGCGCAATCCACGAAGATCATTGGACTGCCATCCAGCGACTCCGGGCGAAGCAGCCCGATCGGTTCGTTTTCGTCGAGAAACGACAAGGCCTTCGGCACCGGATAAGCGTTGAGCGGGACCGCGTCCACGCCTTGCTGGCGCAGCAGACGCGTCAGGGCGATCTGCGAGCCGACGCAATCTCCGTCCGGACGAGCGTGGCCCAGGATCAAGACGCGGTCGTTCGCGATGCTGGCCAGCAACTCGCTAAAGGTTTCCGCCAGGTGTGGAAAATAACTCATCGCTCGGAGCTGTCGCTCTCTTCCGGATCATCGTCGGAAAACTCCAATCCGTCGATCATCTCGTTCACGCGATTCGCCGCGAGGTTCTTCTCGTCGAAAACGAACTCCAGCTCCGGCATGTACTTGAGAACGATGCGGCGGCTGAGCTCGCGCTTGAACTGCGACTTCTTGGCGTCGAGAAAGCGCTGGGCCTTGCCGACCGAACTGTCCTTGGTCTCGATGACCGAAAAAAGCACCTTGGCGTTCTTGTTGTCCGGCGAGACATCCACCTCGGTGATGGTTATCATCACCGCGCTGCCCTTGAAGCGCGTGTGCAGGATGTCGCTGATCTCACGCTTCATCAGCTCCCCCACTCTGATCTTTCGATTGCTCATATGGATAAAGAGGTAGAAGCGGCTCTGGCCGCGAACCGTCTCAGATAGAAAGTAGGTTCGCGATCAAAGCCACTGCTACAGCGGTTGAAAAATGAAACGCTCTTAGAGGGACGGACGCACCTCGTGAACTTCGTAGATCTCGATCACGTCGCCCGGCTTGTAGTCGTTGAACTTCTCGATCTGAACACCGCACTCCGTACCGGCGCGCACTTCCTTCACGTCGTCCTTCACGCGGCGCAGGGTCTGAACCTTGCTTTCGATCAAGGACTCGCCACGGCGCAGGATGCGGGCGCTGGCGCCGTGCTGCACGCGGCCTTCGGTGACCAGACAGCCCGCCACGAAGCCCTTGGCGATCGGGAAAACGGCTCGAACCTCGGCGGCTCCGATCTTGTTCTCGCGGTATTCCGGATCGAGCATCTCGACCATGTCCTCATGCACGCGATCGATGAGCTCGTAAATGACCTGGTAGCTCGAAATCTTCACCGCATGGTGCTTGGCGACCGCTGCCACGCCGTTGTCCATGCGCACATTGAAACCGATGATTTCGGCTCCGCCGGCGCTGGCTTTCTGCACGTCGCTCTTGTTGATCACGCCCACGCCCTTGCCGATGACCTCGAGAGCGACCTTGTCGCTCTTGATGCCCTTGAGAGCTTGGATGATCGCCTCAACCGAGCCGAAGGTGTCGCCCTTGACGATGAGGCGAAGCGTCTTCTTCTGCGTCTTGGCGATTGCCGCGAAGAGCTTTTCCTGAGCGGACATGCCGCTGGTGGCTTCCTCTTCCGCGGCCGCTAGCTCAGCTTTGATTTCGATCTCGTTCTCAGCCGCGGTGGCCTTGGCCTCCTTTTCGTTCTTCACGGTGACAAAGGTCGCACCGCAATCCGGCGTGTCGGACCAGCCGATGACGCGCACCGGCGTGGACGGCGGGGCCTTCTTGATCGGTTTTCCATACTCGTTGAGCATGGCTTTGACCTTGGTGTAGCAATGCCCGCACACCAGGGCGTCGCCCACCTTGAGGGTGCCGCCTTGGATGATAACAGTCGCCGTGGAGCCACGACCGACTTCCACCGCCGCTTCGATGATGATGCCCTCGGCCGCCTTCTGCGGGTTGGCCTTGAGCTCCAATACCTCCGCTTGCAGCAGCACCATGTCGAGCAGGTCGTCGATGCCCTGCCCCTTGATGGCGGAAACTTCCACGCAAATGGTCTGGCCGCCCCAATCTTCGGAGGCGATGCCGCGCTCCTGCATCTGCTGCTTCACGCGATCCACATTGGCCCCCTTGGTGTCGATCTTGTTGATCGCCACGATGGGCTGCACGCCGGACTTCTGAATGAACTTCAGGGCCTCGTCGGTCTGCGGCATGAAGCCGTCGTCCGCCGCCACCACGAGAATGGCGATGTCGGTGACGTCCGCTCCGCGAGCTCGCATGGCGTTGAAGGCTTCGTGGCCCGGGGTGTCGAGAAAAGTGATCTTGTGGTCGTTGTGCTCGACCTGGTAGGCCCCGATGTGCTGGGTGATGCCGCCGGCTTCGCCCTTGGTCACGTTGGCCTTGCGAATGTAGTCGAGCAGAGAGGTCTTGCCGTGGTCGACGTGGCCCATGATGCAGACCACCGGCGGTCGGTGCTCAAGCAGCTCGGATTCGTCGACGACCTTCTCCTCCTTCTTCTTTTTCTTCTGCCCTTCGCCACGATGGCGGATCTCCAGCAGGTAGCCGTGCTTGGCCGCCAAATCGCTAGCGACCTTCTCGTCCAGGCTCTGGTTGATGGATGCGAAAATGCCCATCTCCATGAGCTCCGAAATGAGCTTGAAAGGCTTGAGGCCAATTTCATTGGCGAAATCGCGCACCACGATCGGCGGCTTCAAAACGATCTGCCTGATCTCGTCGGACTGGCCATCGCTGGCTTCCGGCTTCTCCGCCGCTGCAGGCGGAGCCATGGAGGCAGGACTGGCGTTGCCCGGGCCCTTGGGACCGCCTGGCGAGACGGGTGGCGGACCTGCCTTGGGCGGAGCCGGCGGGGCCGGTGGGCCCGAGGGGGCGCTCGCCGCTGGCGCGGCTGGAGGAGCGGCCGGCCTGGGAGCCGGCGGGGCCGGAGCCTTGGGAGGGCTGGACGGTTCCGCCGTGGGGGCGGGACGCACGCCTGGATTGCGCGGCGGCGCCGCGGGAGCGGGCGCTGCGGGAGCAGGCTTGACCGGCGGCGGCGCCATGCGGCTGGGGCTTCCCGCAGGGGGAGGCGCCATCGGCGGCGGAGCAGCTGGCTTGGGAGCCTGAGGCGCTGGCGGAGACGGGGGAGCCGGCGGAGCGGCAGGCGGGGCTTTCGCCGCTTCGGCCGCCTTTTTCGCCTGTTCCTTCTCCTTCTCGAGATCTTCCTTGCTCTTCACAAAGGAAGAAATCGATGGAGCGGCCGGCGGTTGCGATGCCTCGCTCCCGCTTTCCTTAGCCGTCGCTTCAGGAGCTTGCTTTTCTTCCTCCTTTTCTGCGGAAGCTTGGTTGGCGAATTCGTCCTTGATCGAATCCGCTGAGATGTTGTCGATCGTGCTGGAGGCGCTCTTGACCGCGAAGCCGCGCTCGCGCAACAGCTCGATCAGCTCGCCATTTTCCATGCCGATTTCTTTAGACAACTGGTAGATTCTTACGCTCATGCAGTAAACTGGGTGTCGCTATTTGCTAGGGGAGTAGGGAGGAAATTTAGGTACAGGTGACGTCAGGCCGACGAGAGGATCAGGATGAGATGTTTTGCGATGCCAGGAATTGCTTGGCCTTGGCCAGGATGTCCGCGGACTCCTGCTCGCTGAATCCCATTTCCACCAGGTCGTCCGCCTCGACGTCGAGGAAGAGTTCCGGGCTGATAAGTCCGTTGTTGACGAGGCGCTCCGCCGTAGCCGGATCGATGCCTTCGATCTGATTCAGACCTTCCGCCGCTGCAGCTTGCTTGGCCTCGAGGGTGACTTCCTTCACTTCCTCCTTCATAATGTCAATCTTCCAACCGACGAGCTTGGAGGTGAGGCGGGCGTTCTGGCCCTTCCGGCCAATGGCGATGGCGAGGTCGTCCTCGGAAACTTCGATCGTGATGCGGCGGTTGCGCTCGTCCATGATCACGTTGCGTGGGATCGCTGGCTTGAGCGCTTCGAGAGCCATCTCCTTGGGATCCTCGAAATAACGAATGATGTCGATCTTCTCGCCACCCAACTCGCGCACGATGCTCTTGACCCGAGCTCCACGAGCCCCGACGCAGGCCCCGACGGGATCGACCTTGGGGTCGCTGGAAGTGACCGCGATCTTAGTGCGGTAGCCCGGCTCGCGGGAGAAGGCTTCGATCTTCACCGTGCCGTCCGCGATCTCCGTGACCTCGAGCTCGAAGAGGCGCAGTACGAACTTGGCATTGGAGCGGCTGAGGATCAGCTCCGGCCCGCGATTGGTGGCCTCGATTTTCAAAAGGTAGCAGCGGATGCGCTCGCCCGGGGCGTAGTCCTCGCCGGGAACCTGGTCGCGCGATGGCATCATGGCTTCCGCCTTGCCGAGATCGACGATCAGATCGCCGCGCTCGCGACGGCGCACGATGCCGCTCACGATGTCGCCCACCTGATCCTTGAAATCGTCGTAGATGCGCTCCTTCTCGAACTGACGAAGGCGCTGCATGATCGCTTGACGAGCGGTCTGGGCCGCGATGCGTCCAAGATAAGCAGGGTCGATATCCTTCTCGTAGACGTCACCGATGTTGAAGGTATCGTCGACCTGGCGGGCCTTTTCCAAGGAAATCTCCGTCTTCGGATCGCTCACGGAATCGACCACATCGAGCAGCGCCCAAGCCTGCATCTTACCATTTTTCGGATCGATGGTAATCTTCAGCTCCTGTCCAGCGTTAACGCCCTTCGCCGCGGCGTTCTTAATAGCCGTGATGATCGCGGAGATCATGTCCTCACGACCGATCCCCTTCTCCTTTTCCATGTACTCAAGGACTGAAAGAATTTCGCTGCTCATGCTTGTGGTTGGTATCTAATTGAAAAAAAAAGCGGGTCGGCGACCCACTTTCAAAGAAATTGAAATTGTGAAGCGGGCAATAAATTTCCCGCAATAGATAAAGTCAAGCATGGCTTAGGAGCAGCCGTCCCTGCATTATTAGAACAGCTCCGCCTACTCCGGTGGTGGAGCAGGACCTCCGGGCAGGATCTCCCAACCCCAAATCCACCCTCTCGTAGCCGCGATTTTGCAAAACGCGCGCCCCTCCCAAAACGCGCTCCACTCCCTGCGCCAACCCTCACACCCCCCTTCGATCTTCCCTCTTAAACGTTACTTTTTCCTTCTTCAATTCCTCTCATTCCCAACATCCCCTGCAGCCAGCCGTTTCCCATCGGAAAGCGACGCGGCTCCAGCACATGCGCCTGACGCAGCGAACGGGCCATCTCCGACGGACCGTCGCCCATCGGCCAATGAAACCAAAACGGAAAGCAATCGCAGCCAAGCTCCGCTTCCACCAAGGGAAGAAACCCGTCGCAAATCAGCGTATTAGCCCGGGCTCCTCCCACCGATCGAGCCAGCACCAGCTCCGTCAGGCGATCCCCCAGCTCGGCGATGCCCAACTCCCTGCGGAGAACGGCGCTGCCCCAGTCCGTTTCCTGAACCGGCAAGCTCGATCCCTGGCAAAACGCCTGATTCCCAAATTCCGCCAGCAAGTCCGGCCAGCATGGGCGCGTCCTCACCCAGGCAAGGTACTGCTGCAACCGCAGGCGCGGGTGATTCGCCGGACGGCTTCCCCGCGGTCGCCAACGATCTCCCCCCGCCAGCCATAGAGCATCCGCATCCACCGACCCATCGAGCAGCCCCAGCAAAGGGAAACGCTCCGCCACCATCAGCATGGGCACCCGATTTCGCGCGTAGCCCAGCACCTCCAAAGCCGTCTGGTGACAGGCCCCCTCCCAGCCGAGACGCTCGATGCGCTTGGCTGCGAAATAGCGCTTCGCCCGCCAACGCTCCCGAGCTCGCTCCACCAAATACAAACGCCGCTCCTCGCGGCCCCGTTCCATCAATCGCTCCACTTGCTCGCTGAAACGCACTCCCGTCGAAGCGATGATCGAGTCGTCGCAAGCGTATTCCTCCAGCGAATACCAAAGCGCAGGCATCAGGGCGGCGCATTCCAACAGGTCGCCATTCTCCTTGAAAACCGGCCGATCGCGAGAACGCGGCGGATGGTAGACCACATGCAGGGCCACCTTGTTGTAGCCCGCGTCAAACTGATGACCGTGAGCATTCCAATCGCCCAGGCAAAAGTGCACCTCCACATCGCCAACCACCCGTTCCCCATCTACCAGCAAGCGAGCATCGAGAAAATCGGGGCCATCGAGGCGATTCCAAACCCCTGGCGATTCCACCACGATCGACCGGCCCGCCCGATCGCAAAGCCGCTCCTGGTCAAAGGCTCCCTCCAGCCAAATGCGCTGCAACACCAGCTCGCTGACCTGAAAGGGTCCATACGGCCCGTGAAATTCCTCAACCGACAAGGAACCGGACGAAATCGACATTCAAAGATGGGTTTAGGGTAACAAGATAGGATTCGACCCAACTCTAAATCCTCGCACGCGCCACGCCCAAGCAAAAAACGCTTGCCCGCCCTCATCACCTCAAAAGCTCCCCCTCCCACCGCGCCCTCCCTCTCCTGCAACGTTTCTTTGCAACCTCGCAAAAAAGAGTTGCCAGACGGGCCATCTCGCCGAGGCGCCGAAAAAATTAACGTGACTTTCGACGCCTCGTCGTGGCAATGATCCGAACGAGAGCATGACCCAGCAAAACGATCCAAAGTGGGAAGTCGTCGACGAAATTCCCGGCGAACGCCCCAAAGAAGCGCCGTCTCAGCCCGCCAAAACACCGCTATTCAAGCGAAAAACCCTATGGCTGGGAGTCGGAATCGGAGTGGCGCTCGTCTTCGCCATACCCGTTCTGCGAATCCTCGCCGGCAACCTGATCCGCGCCTGGTGGCTCTGGCTGCCCATCGCCGCCTACTACCTGTACCGCCGTCTCAGGTAGGGCTCGTCCGCCGCGGCGAGCCTCCCTCCAGCGATCAACCTCATTCTGCCGCAGCATCCCGCTCGCGCAGCGATCATTCCCATTTCCACTCCTGTAGGTCGGAGCGCCGACCCGATACCCCCAAAAGTCGCCTCAGCGCCCCGCCCCACATGAAAGGTGGCGCTCGACGTCCCCGGCGGGCGCGAAAAGATGGGCAACCGCCAAGAACGCGAAGGTCACGAAGCTGCTTTGCGAATTGCTGGTTTGGCTGAGGAAGGGGCTGATGTCCACTGGCTTCGAGAGAGGGGGAATTGCCACAAAAAAGCCTCAAACGATCCGCACTCCTACCTGTAGGTCGGGGCGCCGACCCGCCCCCCTTTACAACTCACCGCCACGTCCTTCAAGGGTGTGCAAAGGTGGCGCACGACGTCTCCGGCGAGCGTAAGAAGATTGGCAACCGCCGAGGCCACCAAAAGGCCCCAAAATGTCGAATTTGTTGTAGGCCGCCGCGCCAAATGAATCACCTCGCCGCGTCGATCTACAAATCGATCCAAACGCCCTTACGCTCCTCGACAAGGCGTCAAATGGCGGACCATGAAGGGAAGTGATGCAATTCACTCACGGAGCCAACATGCTGAGCAAAATGGCGGAGTTCCGAACGAAGCGAGAACTGTTCGCGAAGCGAATACATACCGACTAGCGAAGAGAGGACATCCAAGGAGCGAACCGACGAAGGCAAGGGACGCAATCTCTCGAAGGGTGCCGCTGAAAGTGGCGGAGAGTACCGACGAGCGCAGTGAGGACACCCGAGGAGCGCCAGCGACGCAGGCAAGGGATGCAATCCCTCGAAGAAAGCCGCTGAAAGTGGCGGAGAGAGAGGGATTCGAACCCCCGGAACCTTTCGGCTCAATGGTTTTCAAGACCACCGCATTCGACCACTCTGCCATCTCTCCATTGGTCTAGGCGAAACAGGAAGTTCCGCCCTACGTTTTGTCAACCGCTGATTCCGATCGCACCCTTCCATTGTTTCGCTTACGCTCAAATGTCGGCTACGCTTCGGAACTCCGCTGATCTGGGCGAAAGAGGACGTTTGGCCCTGCCTTTTGTCAATCTCAGATTGCCAAGAACCTGCCCCGCGAATGCTCTGATTTCACCCAAATAGCATTTTGATCGAGCTGCATGCGTCTCGCCCCCGCTAGACCGGGTCAAATACAGTGGGTTCGGATTCGGAGGTCGTTTTGCAAATCGAGAACTCCCACTTCATTGGAAATTTCGATGAGCCTCTTCAAGGACTCTCGACAGCCGATTAAAAGAGATTGTCCGCAAAACGAGCTGGATGCTCAAGGATGCCCATCCTTTCCCGATTATGGGGAGAACTCTCTACGTTCTCGACAGCGTCCTCCCATTAAGTCCCTAATTCACCGATAAATCCAACCTTTGATGAAAATCCGGAAAGCCCTCATCACTCTCGCAGATCCCAATCAGAGCACCCTTCCTCTGCAAACGCTCATCGATCGAAAGGGAGATCGTAAACCCGCTCTCGAGCTAATCCTAGACGAAGCCGCCTCCGCCGGAATAGAGGAAATCATCCTTATCGTGTGTCCCGCCGACATCGAGCCGTACAAGAAAGCAGCGGGCAAACATCGCGAAAGCCTGCGTTTTCTGGAGCAGGAATCTCCAGCTGGCTACGCCAACGCCATTCTGCTCGCTAAGGATGCGATCGGCGATGAGCCGTTTCTCCACTTGGTGGGCGACCACTTATGCGTTTCCAACCGATCGATAAGCTGCGCACAACAACTGGTAAAAGTCGCCGAACAGTCTCAATCCTCCGTCTCGGGAGTGCAAGCGACGCGTGAAAATCTGATCACCTCGTTCGGGGCGGTAGGAGGCCGGCTCGAAGGTCGAGAAAGCGGTCTCTATCGGGTCGACACGGTATTGGAGAAACCAACCCCTACAGAAGCGGAACTGAGCCTTCTCGTCCCAGGGCTAAGAGCCGGATTCTACCTTTGTTTTTTTGGAATCCATGTATTGAGTCCGACCATTTTCGAGATTTTGGAAAGTACCACTCGATCCAACGAGCGCGGGGCTCGCAGTCTTTCCTTGGCCCTCCAAAAACTCGCCGAGAAAGAAAAAGTGCTCGCCCTTGAGATTCATGGAGACCGCTTCGATATCGGCTCCGAATACGGGATTTTCTTCGCTCAACTGGCTTTGGCCTTATCCGGGGAGGATAGGGACAAAGTCATGAGCGGGCTCCTTGAGCTTGTCGCCCAAAAGGTGAAAAGCTAACAGATCGAAGGACTAGTCATGTCACTGATCGACCTTATCACCACCGAGGACGAAGCCCTTCGTAACACCTCGCTTTCCAAAGCGTGCGCCTCTCTATCGCTACAAGATTTGCTAGGAGAAGCCGAGCGACTAGAAACGTTTCGGCAGTCGGAAAACAGCTTGTATAAGAAGGTTCGAGCGCTGTTCTTTCTACACTCGATCCATCGTTACCACCTTCCGTCGCGTTCCGAGTTTCCCGACCGCGGCAAACTACCTTATCAGGCCCACTTGATGGTCTTGGAACGCCGATTCGAAGAAGCAATTTCGCTGATGCTGAGCGAAATGAAAAAGGCTGGAGCCAACGATACCCTATCCAGCGCCCTTGCCCACGCCTACCACGAACTCGCTTTCCAAACCTTGGCAGATCAGGTGCGCCAAACGGTAAGGTCCACTCGAGGCAATACATGGATCTTCCGCATGGGACACAGCCTGGATCATCCGCTAAAGGTGAAAAAGGAGCTGCTTCAAACTGCGTCGCCTAAATCCGCCTACCCGCTGCTCCGCGAGCAAACGGCCGTTCGCATGGACCTGACGCACTGCGCCTGGAGTGACATCTTTTTCCTCGGTATGGACTTTCCGGAAGGGGCTCGGGTCATCAACGTCTCCGTCGATCTCGGCGTCCACGGGCGCGATGATGCAACGAATCCCCCCGTCGAGGCCTATCTTCGCGTGATCGACACGCCTGTGCTACGACTGCGAAGCATCGACCTCGGAGCGACCGCTGACATTCACGAGATCGACGAGGTTTTCGATTTCGCACGCGACTACCTTGGTCTCCTCAAAGCCGCTATCATTTCGGCGGGGATCGTGCCTCCAGGATTAGAAGGATCCGGTCTTTCGATAAAGAGCGTCTTCTCCACCCTCATAGGACCCGACAAAGGCCTCGAGATCGTGAGCAACGTGAATAGAATCCCCAAAGGCTCGCGCCTCGCGGTTTCAACCAATCTGCTAGGAGCCCTCATTTCCCTCTGCATGAGAGCGACCGGACAAACCCAACGCCTCTCTGGGCCGCTGACAGAAGATGAACGTCGCGTAGTGGCAGCCAGAGCGATCCTGGGCGAGTGGCTTGGCGGCTCCGGAGGTGGCTGGCAAGATTCCGGTGGCGTTTGGCCCGGCATAAAAATCATCGAGGGACAAGAGGCCACCGAATCCGATAGCGAATTTGGAACGAGCAAAGGCACCCTCCTACCCCGACATCGCCTTCTGGACTCCACCCAGATCGGCTCCGCATCCAGAAAAGCGCTACAGGATAGCCTAGTCCTCGTTCACGGAGGCATGGCTCAAAACGTCGGGCCAATCCTCGAAATGGTCACAGAGAAGTATTTGCTTAGAGACGACAAGGAATGGTCCTCCCGTCTGCAAGCCCTCGACAATTTCGACATCATTCTCGAGCGGCTGAAAGCCGGCGAAGTGAAACAGCTCGGATCGCTCCTCACCGAGAACTTTTTCGGCCCCCTTCACGACATCATCCCGTGGGTTAGTAACATCTATACCGAATCTCTGATTCAGGACGTCAGAGACGCTTTCGGAGAGGACTTTTGGGGCTTCTGGATGCTTGGCGGCATGTCAGGTGGCGGCATGGGCTTTATCTTTGATCCGAAACGAAAAACCGAAGGCCAAACGTTTCTATCCGAAACTATGCTTCGAAGAAAGAAGCAGTTCGAGCACTCGCTGCCCTTCGCCATGGATCCTGTCGTTTACGATTTCTCCATCAACGAAAACGGCTCCACCGGCACATTGCTCGAAGGCGAGGACGCCCTGTATCCGTCGGATTACTACATGCAAACCCTGCCAGGTTTGCTTCGCATCAAAGCAAAAGACCTCGATCGGACCCAACAGAACGATTTACGCCTCTTCACCCTCGCCAGCCAACGATCCGACAAAGGCAAGTTTTCGACAGTCGAGCTGTTGGATCGACTTTTGCCAACCCAAAGCGGGTCGAAGAACGAAACGGACGACCTTCAGTCGTTGCTCCACCAAAACGGTTTTGATCGAGAGCTTCACGAACAAATCAAAAGCGACGTGAAAGCGGGTCGGATCGGTCTGGCCATGAATCGACTTTCGTCTTCCGTTGAGATAAAGGACGTCGCTCCAGAGCAGCTTTTCGACGCCGAAAAGGCCAAAAGCGATGAGCTTATCGAGATCGGGACAAAGGCGATTGAAGACGGAAAGGTCGGCGTGGTCACCTTCGCCGCGGGCGTAGGCAGTCGCTGGACTCAAGGAGCGGGAGTCGTAAAGTCATTGCATCCGTTTTTCAAATACAGCGGAAAGCATCGCAATTTCATCGACATCCATCTCTCCAAATCCGCTCTCACCGCAGAGCGATTCGGCGCGAATATCCCGCACGCCTTCACCACCAGCTACCTAACGCACGCCCCAATCGAATCCTACCTGAACGGAGAAGAGAAAAAGCAGGGCGTCACCGCTTATCTCTCCCCCGGAAAATCGATCGGTCTTCGCATGATCCCGACCGAGCGCGATCTCAGATTCGCCTGGGAAGAAACGGCTCAACAAAAACTGGATGAGCAAAAGCAGAAGATGCTCGAAAGCGTTCGGGCCGCGTTGCTCACCTGGTCAAAGTCTCAAGGCGAGGCAAGCGACTACACGGACAACCTCGCCGCCCAGTGCCTCCATCCCGTCGGTCATTGGTACGAAATACCAAACATGCTCAAGAACGGGACCTTGGCCGCGATGCTGGAAAAGCAGCCAAGCCTTGAATACCTTCTCAGCCACAATATCGATACCCTAGGCGCATCGATCGATCCCCTGCTCCTTGGTTGGCACATTCAGCAAGGAAACCACCTATCCTTCGAAGTGATTTCCAAGCGCAACGAGGATCGCGGTGGCGGTCTGGCAGCCATCGACGGAAAGCTTCGCATCCTGGAAGGCATGGCCCTCCCCCGCGAAGAAGACGAATTCAAGCTCACCTACTACAATACAAATACCAGCCTCATCCGCATCGACTCACTTCTCGAACTTTTTGGGCTCGATCGAAGTTCCTTAAGTCAGCCTCAACGCGTAGAGGACGCGATTCGCGAACTCGCTCTACGCATGCCCACCTACCTGACTCTCAAGGACGTCAAAAAACGCTGGGGCGAAGGCCAGGAGGATATCTATCCTGTCAGCCAATTCGAAAAGCTATGGGGAGACATGACCGGACTTCCGGGAGCGAAATGCGGATTCGCAGTTGTACCCAGATCTCGAGGACAGCAACTAAAAGATCAGTCCCAGCTCGACTCATGGGTGAAAGACGGCTCTGCAAAACACATCGAAACGCTCTGTCGCTGGAGCTGACCCGCCTCCTCCGAAGCGTACCCGAACAGATCAAGCCAAAGCGCTAGGGCGTGGCCGCCGGACCGTACCTAGTTTCACCGCTGAATTCGCAATTCGAGAAGAAGATATCGGCCGCTGACCCGCCTTCGCCTTCGCACCAATTGAAGACAAAAAAGAATCGGTGCCCATCGATCTCATCAGTGATTGAAGCGATTCCAGAGAATACGGACGGAAAGGTGGATATAGAGGCTTCAACGCTCTTTGCCGTCTTGCGAGCTCAACCGCCTCCGCGAACTCCGCGTCCACTGCGGTTGAACCCAATCAGCCCTTAGGCATCAGCGATTCCCTCCTACTCAACAATCACCGCCTGATAGTAGACAGCCCCTTCGATCGCTTGCGGGTCCCTCAACGTCACTCGGTTCCCGTCGAGCTCGATCTCCAAGCCCTCTACTGGCGTCCACTCGCCGCCACGCAGCGAGTCAGTCTTCACGAGGGCGAAATCGACTCCTGAACGGTACATCACTTCAGCCACAGCATGACCGTTTTCTACCCGGAAATCGACCAATTCGATAGTCCCGTCCGGCGCAGCCACCGTGACCTCGATAGAATGCGTCGTTGTTTTCACTCCATCGAAGACTTCTACTGTTATGACCGCCGTACCGTGCTGGCGAGCTGCTGGCGTGATTTGCAAAGTGCGGCTTGTGCCCGTTCCCGACAGGACAATGCCTGACTCTGGCACGAGCAGCGTGTTGCTTGAGCTCACGCTAACCTGCAGTTCGGCAGGCGAGGTCTCGCCATCGCCGATGGTGAAACTGAGTCCATCGACGGACTGACCAGAACCAAGCTCCAGCTCGCTTGCCAGCCCCACGATCGTCGGGACTTCATTTTCGCTGACCACAATCTGAAAGGATTGACTGGCCGAATTCACCCCATCGCTTACCGAAACCGTAATGCTCGCCTCGCCAGAACCGCCCTGACTGGTAGCGAAGCGAAGCGAACGGCTCTCGCCCGTTCCCATAAGCTCAATTGACTGCGACGGGATCAGCCCCTCGTTCGACGAAGCGACCGTGACCAACAGGTCCTCTCCTGCCGACTCCCGATCGGATACGGAAACCGAAATCCCGTCCACCACAACGCCATCATAAACCGCTAGATCCTCGATCGCGGAAACCGTCGGCACATAATTCGGCAGAACCGAAACCAGGAAACTGGTTTCGACCATCTCCGCACCGTCGCTCAGGAGAAGCGTCACTTCCGACGAACCGGCCGTGGTCCGCACCGGATCAACCGACAAACTCGCCACGCCCTCCACGATTTCAAGCGATACGCGATTCAGCGGCAGCAGCTCTAAGTTAGAGGAAAGGATTTCAAACGACAATTCGTCGAGCGAGGACTCCGCATCGGAAACATCCACGGGGATCGCGGCAAATTGCGTTTCATCTCCACGCAAGACTTCCAAGTCCTGAATCGTGCCCACCGCAGGCGCAGTGTTGTCAGCCGCTCCGACAGAAACGTTGGTGTAGCCGGAATATCCGAACTCGTTGTAGGCGCGAACTCGATAGGAATAAGGGATGCCGGGGATCACGCCCTCATCGGAATAGCTCTGAACATCGGCGCTCACTTCGCCGATCACCTCGTAGCCCACCCCATCCAGCGATCGTTCGATCTCGAATCCGACTTCGTTGTCGGAATTGTCCTGCCAGGTCAGATTGAGCGTGCCCGCCGCGTTGGCAGCCGTTGTCAAGAAGAGCAAAACAGCGAGAGAAGCGGCTCGCAGCCCCCCCGTGGGAAGTCGGTTCGATCGGGCATCGGAAAAGTCTGTGTGGGTAAAGAGTCTGAGTCCCATGATGGGCCTCGAAATCGCCTCGCAAAAGACCTTCTACAGATCCCGGCCCAAAAATGAACGATCTCACGCTCGCCCTAGTCAGCGTTCACACAAATGCAGTGAGTATCTGAAGCGCAAAGTCCTTGGGGGAGGAAAACCACCCAGCGGTGAGGAAACCCAATCACGCGCTAGACCCCATACCCTAGCTCGCAGCGCTCGATGGCGGATCGCTAATAAAAGCCTCAAACGATCCGCACTCCTACCTGTAGGTCGCCGCGCCGACCCTGTAGGTCGGGGCGCCGACCCGACACCCCACCAACGCCTCAGCGCCCCGACCCACAAGAAAGGTGGCGCTCGACGTCCCCGGCGGGCGCGAAAAGTTGGGTAACCGCCAAGAACGCGAAGGTCACGAAGCTGCTTCGCGAATTGCTGGTTTGGTTGTGGCAGGGGCCGATGTCCACAGGCTTCGAGAGAGGGGGAATTGCCACAAAAAGCCCCAAACGATCCGCACTCCTACCTGTAGGTCGCCGCGCCGACCCGACACTCCCCAAAGTCGCCTCACCGCCCCGTCCCACAAGAAAGGTGGCGCTCGACATCCCCGGCGGGCGCGAAAAGATGGGTAACCGCCAAGAACGCGAAGGTCACGAAGCTGCTTCGCGAATTGCTGGTTTGGTTGTGGCAGGGGCCGATGTCCACTGGCTTCGAGAGAGGGGGATTGCCACAGAAAGCCCCAAAGGATCCGTGTAGGTCGCCGCGCCGACCCGACACCCCTCCAACGCCTCTCCGCCCCGTCCTACATGATTGGCTTGAGGGTGGCGCTCGACGTCCCCGGCGAGCGTAAAGGGAGCCTAAAACCGATGATCAACCTTCGCCAAAGCAAGATGGCCTAAGGCCAGCCTGATCAGGCCTTCCTAGTCTCGAAATTAATATCAAGCAAACCGCTACCGCTGTCCCAGAGATGGAGCGGGACCTCCAGGCACGCTTCCCCTCATCCGATCGCAACCAGCCTCCCCCATCCCGCAATCGGGGAAACTCGCTTTCTGCGCAGGCAAACGGGTTACGGGTTGCAATGAAACCCCTAGATCAGCCAAATACCGCCCATTCCTAGCCGCCATTCGCCCGCTGAGCAATTAAGACCATCTGCCGCCTCAAGTTTCCCTAACTCCAACCGTAAAAAAGCCTAAAAGACCACTGCCCTCAAGCCGTGGATCAATCGTATCGCAAGTGAGGTTTGGGCGCCGCCCGGGACCTCCGACAGAACAATCATCACCAAAACAATTCCAGAAGACTGATCCGCAGCGTTCTTTCGCGACCTCAGCGATCAATCCCATCAGCCATTAGCCATCAACCATCAGTCATTCGAGCTCCGCTCGACCACCTGTGCCTTCACCTCCCACAGCTCATTTGATGCAATCCAAGGAGCAGAAACAAAGCTCTTCTAGCGAACCGACAGAAACAATCTGTCGCGTTTTCTCGCGTGCGGACCGAGACAATTGGAAACGTGAGCTAGCATCGCTCGATCCAAGCGCCCAGTTTCTGGCCAACGAATGGGCATCGTTGCTGGAAACGACCTACGGCTACAAAACCCATTTGGTGACTCTTAAGGCCGGCGACCAAACAATAGCCGCCATCCCTGTTTCGGTGGTCCGCTCCACGCTTACCGGAAGTCGAGCGATTTCGATGCCTTTCTTCGACTTATGCCCCCCCATCGCGAAAACAGCCGATTTAGCGAAGTCACTCTTCAACGAACTGCTCTCCTTCGCTGAGAAGCAAAAATTGGACTATGTCGAAGCGCGTGGCTGGAGCAACGAATCCACCTGCGGAACTCCGTCCTTAAGTTTCTACAATCATACCGTCCCCCTTTCTGAAGGACCGGAATCCATATTCAACCGTTTCTCTTCGTCGAACCGACGGGCTATCCGGAAGGCGCAGAAGGAGGGGGTCGACGTCGGCATCTCTACAGGCATCGAAGCCGTCAAAGACTTCTATCGCCTTCAGTGCATTACCCGGAGACGACATGGATTGCCGCCGCAGCCGTTCACATTCTTCAAGAACCTACACCGCGAGATACTTTCCGAGGGAAAAGGCGTAGTCGTCTATGCGAGGGTCGAAAACCAAACCGTCTCTAGCTCCATCTATATGGAACAGGGAGACACGGTACACTATAAGTACGGCGCCTCGGACCTCGCCTACCAAAACGCCCGCTGCAACAACATCGTTATGTGGAAGGCTCTGGAGCACTTTTCGCAAAAAGGACTGAGGGTCATGGATTTTGGACGAAATTCCCCGAAAGGCCAAGAAGGTCTAAGAAGGTACAAGCTAGGCTACGGAGCCGAGGAGAAAACAGTTCACTATCATCGATACAGCCTGAAGAAGCAGGCTGTGGTACCTATGTCAGACGATATTTACGGCTGGCATAACGTTGTATTCGCGAACCTGCCAGCTCCACTCGGACGCTTGGCAGGAAAACTCATTTATAAACACATTGCATAGAAAACAGGACAAAAGTCTTCCTGCCGAAAAACCTCAACCTGCTCTTGTATTCAGCAATACCAAACGGAACACTCTATGAATAATCCCGCACCCAACCCTGCGAACACCGGATTTAAAATTACACCAGGCGACGTAATCTTCACGCTTTTCCGGCATAAAAAGAAGATCATCTTTTTTATCGTCCTGGGAGCGTTTGTAGGCGCAGCCGCCTACCTCACCGCGCCTTTGCCTCATGTTTCGCATGCTAAGCTACTCGTGCGCTACGTCACCGAGGCGAATGACTTCATCTCTCTGGACAACGAAACGAACGTCGTGAGGCCCGGCGGTCGAAGCAATACCGTCATGAATGCGGAACTGGAGATTCTTCGCAGTTCCGATATCGCGCGAGCGGTTGCGGAGAAGGTCGGACCGCAAGACCTACTCGAAGGGAAAGGGGAAGGGACCGAAGAGCAACTGCTTGACGCCGCCACTTTGCTCGTAGCCTCCAATATGGGCATCGGAACTGCCGGTTGGGACAGTACCGTGATCGGCCTCAGCTATTCGCACGCTCAACCAGATATCGCTCAGGAAGTACTTAAAACGACTATCGAAGAATATCTCAAGAAGCACACCGAAACTCACCGTGCGAGCGATAGCTACAACAACTTCCTTTTGCAGCAATCTGACCATTTGAAAACCCGCTTAGCTCAAACGGAGTCGGAGCTCCAGCGCGCCCGCCAGAAAGCGGGGGTCGTCAATCTCGCAGATGCGAAGATCGCCCTCAGCCAAGAGATTGCGCGCATTCGCCAAGCGGTCTTCCAAACAGACGCGGAACTTGCGGAATACAGGAGCGCCTTGGAGGCCTTCAAACAGATTCAGGCGCCTCTTAGCGAGACCGTCGAAGAAGGAGACGAGGTCGAAAGTAGCAGCGAACTAGCCGAGCTTGCCAACGCTATCGAGCAATACGAAAGCCTTCGATCGACTATCGATGTGCAGAGGTCACGCGAACGCGCCCTGCTGCTTCAGTTCACTGAAGAAAACCCACGCGTGAAGTCCGTTAGAGCAAAAATCAACGAGACCGAAGCGAAGATGGCCTCACTGGTGGAGACGTATCCTAACATCCGCGCCACCGCGATTACTTCGGACCCCAAAACGAAAACAGGTCTCAACCCTGAGCTCGAGGTACGGGCCCAATCAATTCGCATTCGCGCTCTTCAATCTCGCTCCGACGTACTCAAATCCCAGTTGGCGGAACTGTACGAAGAAGCGAAGCGCATCGATGAGGTTGAAGTTGAAATCAATGAACTCGAGCGTCGTCGCGCCCTTGAGGAAGCTAACTATAAAAACCTCGTCGTTAGTCTCGAGAGCACACGACTTGAAGAGGATCTTCGCGCCAGTCGCACCAACAATATCAGCGTCATTCAGTCCCCTTCGCTCGGGGCAGTTGACACACGACAGAAACGCAAGCTCGCCGCAACCGCAGGCGGCGGCGTAGCGGCCATCGGCCTGGTTTGGGCATTTCTTGTCGACCTACTTCTCGACCGATCAATCAAGCGACCGACTGAGATCCAACGAAATCTGGGCATCCCCCTCTTCATGAGTCTCCCTGACCTGAACGACAAGCGCTACAAGAAAGCGGGACGCAAAGCCAGCCGACAGCAGCTGCGACAAGCAGGTAAAGCCAAGCTTCGAAACGCGAATAAGAACAAACGAACCTACGCTCCCAATTCTCCAACGCTCAAAGCAGCGGCCTTGTCCAAGCCAGAAGAATACGGAACAAGCGCGGTCGAGTCGAACAATCAGCAAATAGCGCCATGGGATGATGAATACGCCTTGAGCGAGCACTTCGAAGCTCTTCGCGACAAGGTGATCACCTATTTTGAAAGCAAGAACCTCACCCATAAGCCAAAGCTCATCGGCATGACAGGTCTCGGTCAGGAATCGGGCGTCACCACCATCGCGTCGGGCCTGGCGGGTAGCCTTTCGAAAATCGGCGAAGGAAATGTTCTCTTGGTCGACATGACCCTAGGGCAAGAAACCGCTCAGCAGTTTTACAAAGGAAAAAGCATACTCGATCTGGATCAAGTGCTCGACTCGAGCGATGACGCCAAAATGCACAACAATTTGTACGTCGTAGCGGAAGGCACCAATGGCACCAAGCTGCCGCGCATCATGCCTCAGCGCTTCAACAAGATCATGCCAAAGCTGAGAGCGAGCGACTTCGACTATATCATCTTCGATATGCCTCCTGTTAGCGCCATAAGCTCAACGCCTCGCCTCGCCTCCTTCATGGACGTCGTCCTCATGGTCATGGAATCGGAAGAAACCAACCGCGACGTCGCGAACCAAGCACTAGAGCTGTTATCGGATTCCAAAGCCCACCTCGGCGGCATCCTAAATAAAACCAAAAGCCATGTCCCCCGTAAACTCGAGCAGGACCTGCTCTCGCAAGCATAGCATGCGAAGCAGGATCAGTGATCGGTAATCTGCAATCACCTATCGGAAATCAAAAAGAGAAATCTCAATTCTACCGACTCGATGCCCTCGTATAAAGATTTCGAAGAACTGCCGATTTGGAAGGATGCTAGAGAACTGACAAGAGAAGTTTATATGCTAACGAACCAAAGAGAATTCAAAAACGACCGCGGACTGAGGGATCAATTGCAGAGATCAATTGTATCCGTTGGCAGCAATATCGCGGAAGGGTTTGACCGTTCGACCGACAAGGACTTCGCCCACTTTTTGAGTATCTCTAAAGCATCGATAGCGGAGGTTCGTGCCCAGCTATACTTTGCCCTCGATCTCGGATATATCACAGATGCTCAACAAACGGAAACGAACCGCAACCTCAAGCAACTTGGCAATCAGGTTGGCGGATTCATTCAGTATCTACGCGGCGAGAAAAGAAACCGTGCCGCGATCAAGAATCATGGATCATGAATCAGGAATCTAAAGCCTCTCCAGATCCACGATTCGCGGTTCCCGATCGCACATCTCACGATGCGATAGATTCGAAATCTAGCGTAGCAAGGGATCCTCGATCACAGATTCAAGATTCGCGATCAAGCGCAGCTTGCGATTCGAGATCCGAGATTCAAGATTCGCGATCCGCCAGCGGACGCAAACGCAAGGTCGTCCTTGCGGTTGCTTCGGCTGGCGGCCACTGGGTGCAGCTGCGTCGTCTTCATCCTGCTTTCGAAGGGACTCGACTGCTATACGCCACTACGCGTGAAAGCTATCGCTACGAAGTTGAGAATGACGGTGCCGAATTCTTCGTCATCCCAGATTGCAATCGTTGGGATAAAAAGGCCCTCATAAAAAGCGCTTTCGCTATTACACGACTGATCATCAAGCAGAAACCCGATTTCGTAATCACCACCGGGGCAGCTCCAGGCTATTTCGCAATTCGCATTGGAAAGCTCTTTAGCAAAAAAACGGTGTGGCTCGATAGTATCGCGAATGCGGAAGAGCTCTCCCTGTCTGGGCAAAAAGCCGGCAAACATGCCCACCATTGGATCACCCAATGGAAGCACTTGGCTAGCGATTCTGGACCCCACTTCTTCGGCAACGTCCTGGGAGACAACGCCAGAGAAGAGATCGCCAATGACTCATCACTCATCCCTAATCAAAATCAGCGATCAGCCATTAGCCAAAAGTCATCTGACGCAGTCAACAGTCAGCCATCTGAGCCCAGCTCATCTCCATCAGCGATGAACGATAAGTCATCCGCCATTAGCCATGAGCCATCTGGGCAAAGCCCAGCTCAGCCATCTGAACCCAGCTCAGCTCCATCAGCCATAAGCAATCAGCCATTAGCCATTTCCAACCGTCACAAGGATCAACTAAAAATCTTTGTGACGGTTGGAACCGACCTGCCCTTTGACCGGCTCGTGAAAGCCGTGGATTCGTGGGTTGCGGAAAATCCTGATTACGAAATCTTCGCTCAAATAGGCGAGTCTACCTGGACTCCTCAAAACATCGCCTACTGCAAATTTATCGAGCCCTCCGATTTCGCAAAGCGATTCCGTGAAGCTGATTTCATCGTCTCGCACGCAGGCATGGGGACGATTCTCACTTCTTTGCAGTATCAAAAGCCGCTTCTCGTCATGCCACGGATAGCAGCGAAAGGCGAACACCGCAACGAGCACCAGCTAGCCACCGCAAAACACCTGCAAGCGCTAAACCTGATCAATGTAGCCCAAGACGAGACAGAGCTACTCACGATCCTCAACTCCCTCCATCAGCCATCAGCCATTAGCCATCAGCCATTGGTCGAAGGTCATGATCACACATCATCTCCTCAGCACAGCGAAACAATCAGCCATCAGCTACCGAGCGAAGCGACACATCGACGCCGCGAAGCAAGTGCCAAGCACAGCGACACCAACATAACATCAGTCATCAGCCATCGGCCGCAGGCCGTCATCGGTCCCTACGCATCCGAATCCCTTCTCTCACAGCTTAAAACCTATATCCAAACTGCTTAGTCACTGGAAATTGATCCTCTAGCATGAACAACAACTCAAATCACCTTCGAATCAGCATCTTCGGCCTCGGTTATGTCGGGTGCGTGGGAATAGGCTGCCTTGCCAGCCAAGGACACACCATGATTGGCGTCGATCGCCAGCAATCGAAAGTCGACTTTATCAACTCTGGAAAAGCGACTATCATCGAAAAGGATATCGATGGGCTGATGGAACAACAGTATCAAGCGGGTCGCGTGTCCGCTTCTACTGATAGCAAGAAAGCGGTGCTTGAATCAGAGGTCTCCTTTATCTGCGTTGGGACTCCCTCTACCTCCCAAGGTCATTTGAATCTCAACGCGATATATAAAGTCGCAGAGGAAATAGGAGCGGCCTTGAAAGAGAAAAACGCTCAACATGTCGTCGCGGTGAGATCAACCGTGCTACCCGGCACCTGCGAAAAAGTGGCGGCGATTATAGCCGAACACTCCGGAAAAGCTGAGGGCATCGACTTTGCAGTCGTTTCAAATCCTGAATTTCTTCGCGAAGGGTCTGCGATCAAAGATTACCGAAACCCTCCCTTCACCCTGATTGGCTGCCAGCACGACTGGGCAGTGGAAACGATGCGCAAGGTCTATGCCGAGCTCGATGCTCCCTTTCTGCCTGTCGCTGTCCCCCTAGCGGAAATGATGAAGTACGTCTGCAATTCATTTCACGCCCTGAAGATCACTTTCGCTAACGAAGTTGGTAACATTTGCGACACGCTCGGCATTGATGGTCGACAGCTGATGGAAATCTTCTGCAAAGACACCAAGCTGAATATCTCTCCCGCCTATCTGAAGCCAGGTTTCGCATACGGCGGTTCTTGCCTTCCCAAAGACCTGAAAGCCCTTCGCACCATTGCTCACGACAACTATCTGAAGAGCCCGGTATTGCACGCCATCGAATCCAGCAATGAGTACCAGAAAGACCTAGCCCTCAACAAGATTATGGAAGCTGGGAAACGGAAGCTCGGATTCATCGGACTAGCGTTCAAGGCAGGCACAGACGATCTCAGAGAAAGTCCCATCGTAGAAGTTATCGAGAAGCTGCTAGGAAAAGGCTACGAGATCAGCATCTACGACCCGCACGTACATATTTCGCAGCTCACTGGAGCGAACAAGGAGTACATACAAAGTAAGATCCCTTACATCTCACGCTTCATCACCAATGATTTAGACGAAGTCATAAATGCATCCGAGGTTCTCGTCAGCGTCAATGTCGACGCGACTTCCAGAGAAAAACTAAAGGCTCAAGGCAACACTACCCAGCTCATCGACCTGTCAGGATCACTATAAAAAAATTACTCCCAAACAGCCTAAAACGACTTACAATATGGAAAAATTAGTCATAGAAGCCGGACGTGCTGAGAAGCACTATTGGAAAGACCTCTGGCGCTACCGCGAGTTATTTGCCTTCCTCGTCTGGCGAGATATCTTGGTCCGATACAAGCAAACAGTAGTCGGTGTAGCTTGGTCCCTAATAAAACCCCTGCTCACCATGCTTGTTCTCACCTTTGTCTTCGGGAAAGTGGGCAACATGCCATCAGGAGGCGTCCCTTACCCTCTACTGGTATTTTGCGGAATGCTTCCTTGGCAATTCTTTGCATCGGGCCTTTCTGAAAGCGGCAACAGTCTTGTTGGCAACTCAAGCTTGATATCAAAGATCTATTTCCCCAGGCTGATAGTGCCAGCCAGCAGCGTCATCACCAGCTTTGTAGATTTTATTATATCTTCTGCATTCCTAACAGCACTCATGGTGTGGTTCCAGTTCCTCCCATCGAATAATATCATTTTCCTACCTGTATTCATGCTGCTAGCTTTTTCTGCGTCCTTCGGAATCGGCCTTTGGGTGGCCGCCCTGATGGTTCGCTACCGTGATTTCAGGTTCATCATTCCATTCGCTGTCCAATTCGGACTCTACATATCTCCTGTAGGGTTTCTCAGCAGCGTTGTACCAGAACAGTACCGGCTAATCTACTCGCTAAATCCGATGGCTGGCGTCATCGATGGCTTTCGTTGGAGTATACTCGGAGGAGAACACGACATATACATAACAGGACTACTCTTGTCCTCAGCTATGATCACAATCATACTAATCTCCGGAATTGCCTATTTTCGTAAAACAGAAAAAACCTTTGCCGACGTAATATAAACACCATGTCCAACACAATAATTTCTGCAGAAAACGTAAGTAAAAGGTATATAATCGGACACCAGCGATCGAAAGACGATGGATTTCGGCACGTCATAGAGGATGCGCTACGGGCTCCTCTTCGGTTGATGGGCTCGAAAAAGGAACTACGTCCAACAAAAGAGGAGTTTTACGCACTCAAAAACCTTTCATTTGATGTCAAACAAGGCGAAATACTAGGCATCGTTGGACGCAACGGAGCCGGGAAAAGCACCTTATTAAAGGTGCTTAGCCGCATCACCGAACCAACATCAGGAAGAATCAGCATTAGAGGACGCGTCGCAAGCCTGCTCGAAGTGGGCACTGGCTTTCACCCAGAACTCACTGGACGCGAAAATATCTATCTTAATGGCGCCATCCTCGGCATGACCCGTGTGGAGATTAAACGCAAATTTGATGAAATAGTAGCCTTCTCCGAGGTCGAACGCTTTCTCGACACTCCTGTCAAACGCTACTCATCTGGTATGTATGTGCGATTGGCTTTCGCCGTCGCAGCTCACCTCGAACCCGAGATACTTATCATTGATGAAGTGCTGGCTGTTGGTGACACACAGTTTCAAAAGAAATGCTTAGGCAAGATGGGCGAGGTAGCAAAAGGCGGCCGCACAGTACTTTTCGTGAGCCACAACATACCAGCCGTACTTCAACTGACAACCCGCTGTATCCTTCTTGAAAATGGTAGTCTAACTTTCTCTGGGTCCCCTAAGGATTGCGTAGCGATGCACACAGGGAACGGAGCGATAAAGAACCAGACAATATTCGACCTCACCAAACACCGCCGAGAGCACGATACAAAAAAACTGGCTGAATTTACCGAGCTCTCAATTGAAAGACCCACCCCCACCTTCAGCCCAAAAGAAGATATCGTATTCAATGCGAAATTCAAAACTTCAAAGGAAATAAGCAATTTCAGATTCAGCCTGACCATTTACAACAACAACAACGAGACTCCAGTTGGCTGTTCCTTCGGAAAGACTATCAATCAAAGAATCGAGGCAAACAACATCGGCCGCCACGAAATACGGATACCAAACCACAGGCTTGCACCAGGTAAATACCATATCGGAATCGCTATAGGTAAAGGCGACCACAAAACCGGATTCACAGACTACGACATCGTACTGAACACATTACATTTCGAAATACTGCCAGTCGAAGGAGAAGAAGGGACGCTCGCTCACTGGAACGAAAACTGGGGCAACATTGTTCTCGATCAACTGTTGACAAAAAATTTGGCTTAACCTCAACGCCAAAAATTTCAAGATGCCCAAAGTCAGCATAATAATCCCTGCATATAACCATGCAAACCTCATATCTCAAACTATTGACAGCGTACTCAACCAAACATTCACAGACTACGAAATAATCGTTATCAACGACGGATCACCAGATAAAACAGAAGAAGTCCTCCAACCGTACATAAGACAAAATCTGATAATATATAAGAAGCAAAAAAACATGGGACAATCCCATGCAAGAAACATAGGACTTACAATCGCAAAAGGTGAATACATCGCACTACTTGATGACGATGACATCTGGCCACAAGACAAATTGGAATGGCAAACTAGATTCCTCGATGAAAACCCGAATACAGGAATGGTAGTAGGCACATGTGAAACGATTGAAGAGACACCGAAAAAATACACAACTACGGAATCATACTCTATCCTCTCCTTTGAATCTCTTCTCATTCAAAACCCAATAATATCACCAGGACAAACTCTAGCGAGGAGGGATACGTTAGCAAAAACGGGAGGGTTTTCGCCAGAAATATGGGGCGCTGACGACTGGGATATGTACCTAAAAATTTCAAAAATCTCTACAATAGTATTAAGCCCTAAACTAGGACTGCACTACAGAGTCCACGCCAACAATGCGTCAAAACGTTTAATCCCGATGCTTAACAACACGATTCGCGTATTCGAAAAACATATAACAAGCGTGCCAAAAGAGAGACAAACAAAAACCGCAAGACTAGCATACCGATGGTTTTACACATTTTCGATCAAGCCTAGAACAAGTTTACTAAAGCACCTAATACGAAGAGGAAACACAATACTTTCAATTAAAACTACCATAGAGATCCTCAATCTCCTAGCCGCACTTATATTGAACAGAAATTTTCTAACTTGGTGCATCCTCAGAAGGACTAAAACCGAACTCAATTCATCTACAGGAATTACTTCGACAACGCCAAAGTGAAAATTGCAATCGTCAACGAACACTGGTCCGCGGGAGCCACCCGCTGTGCAAAAGACCTGCAACGCGGGTTGCAAGACCGACATGAAGTTACCTACTTTCCCGAAGAACGCCTTTCCCAAGAGCAACAACTCAAACAGCTTGAGAAGTTAGCGCCCGACATCGTACATCTACACTCCTACTACGGTGATCAGCCCTACTCCTTCATCGAAGCGGTCGCAAAACGCTACCCTACCGTATTTACCCCGCATGACCCGCGTCCCATCGGCAGTACGGAATTAAAGTGCTGGAATTGCGAAGCGTATAGGACTTGTTTCAAATGTCCGATAATCGGAAACCCGAAGCGGTACTCCCTAATAAAGCACAACTACTTTTGGGAACGCCTTGAAAAACGTCGCATTCACAACCGACTTCCCTTGCGCACTACCGTTGTATGCGTAAGCGAATGGATGAAAAAACGAGCCTCGCAAACAGAGCTGGGACGCCTTCGACTAAAATGCATTCACAACGGAGTCGATTCGGAAAAGTTCAAGCACGATCCTGAAGCCAGAGGCAAACTCAATATACCCAAGGGGAACAAGGTCCTCTCCTTCATCGCTCATCATGCAGGCTGGAAACTGGACGAACGAAAAGGAGTACATATACTTGCCCAAGCCCTCACCGAGCATGTACTCCCCAAGCACCCAGACGTTATCGTGTTGGCAGTAGGTGGAGGCATGATCCCCAATATTCCCAATGTTCGCCCCATTGGCTACGCGTCTCCGGATACCTTGGCAAAGTACTATTCAGCGTCCGATATATTCGTAGCGCCCTCCCTCGCCGATAACCTGCCCTACACTGTTCTCGAGGCTATGGCTTGTTCTACCCCTGTAGTCGCCTCGGACATAGGTGGGATTCCGGAAGAAATAGAATCAGGCATTACTGGCCTAACTTTCAAAACAGGTTCTGCTCAAGCTCTCGGAGAGGCACTTCTAAAAATGCTCGGCAGCCCTCCCGAAACTCTTAAGCAAATGGGCGAGAAGAGCCGTCAACGGATAGAGAGAGAGTTTTCTATTCCTAGATTCGTGGCTGAATACGAGAAAATCTATGAAGAGCTGGTGCCGAGCGTTGCTCGGATTGGTAATCGGTAATCGACTGGTTCAATTGAATCGCTAATGGCTCATCACTGATGGTTTATATCACAAAAATGCATTTATCCTCAGAGCGAAGGTTACAAATGAAACAACAAATAAAGAGTCTATTTAGTAACCATTGTGGACCTTTGTGCACTTTGTGGTTAATAAACTCAAAACACGTATCCTCTCATGAGTCGAATTAGCGACATTATAAAGAGTCTCCTTGCGGGTCGCGGCTACACCCTGGAAAAAGAAGTACCCGAGACTCCTCCTACGCTCAATAGGGTCCTCGAGCGAATCAGGGACTCTTCGAAAGAGCCCCCCCACGTTCTTTGCATCGACAACGAAGTACGTATGCAATCGGAACTCCTCGATGTGTTTTCTCTGGCCCAAGTGTCTTTTGCCACCCCCCTTGAAGACTCTCCCGCATCCGCACCACCCAGCAAACCGTCAGGAAGTTTTCTCGCAGTTATCGATGTCGATACCCATCCGCTGGATACACTTTTTAGCTCCTTCCCTTGGTTGAGCGAAGCGAATGATATATTGGTCTGCGCCAGACTCGGTTCTTACGTATGCTCTAAACTCGATGCCACTTCCCAAAACCACTTGATTGAACGAACAGGCTTCAGGATCCAAGACGCTCTCATACCTCAACGACTCTCCTATATTCAATCTTCTTCAGCCCGAGTCGTACTTCATTACGCAAAGACCGACACCAGTCTAACTCAAGCCGAACGGTACCGCTGTAATGAGGCCCTCGCCTTCCTAAGCCAGCCTATAGCCTCCTCCACCCAGAGCCGTCTGCTCGCTGGACGAGGAAGCTTCGGCTTCCAGGCAGGAGTGTTCAACCCCGGTGCCATCCAAAAGGACGGCAAGACCCGTCTGCTCGCCCGAGCGGAACGAGCCCCCTGGCACGTGCAAAAGCGTGATCCATCGAAATTCTACGTCTCCGCCGAGGCCCTTCTCCTTACCCTCGACTCCGAGCAAACTATCGAAGCAGCTAGGCGGGTTCACCAAAAGATGCCGCCCTCGAAAACACCTTCTCGCACTGAAGACTTCCGGCTCTTCAGTTGGCTTGGCCAAACCTATTCCAACCATGCGGTACTCAGTGAACCAGAAGCCAAAGCGTCCGCGCAACAGACCATCGCCTTCGACCAACTAAAATCGTCGGTGGCAATCTCGACCCTCGATATCGAAACCGGAACGCTCACCTGGCAAGCCTACCCCAGCCTCGACCGACCCATCCAGCGCATCGAAAAGAATTGGGCCTTCTTCACGCAAGGCGACGAGCTCTATCTGCTCTACTCCACTAGCCCTTATATTCTTCTCAAAGCAGACAAAACAAAACCATGGCACTTCCAAACGATCATTGAAGAACCGATTGGCTTACCGATTGATGGAGACGGCCTTTCTATTCGCAATAGCATAAATCCTATCGACTACGACCAAGACCACCTCCTGCACATTGTGCATAAGGTGTATCCAGATAAAACGTATGCCTACTGGGCACTTTTAATAAACAAAATCAACCTTCGTACCTGTAAGGTTAGCAATCGCCCACTTATCGCCAACCACCAGAGCCGAAGTTCTTCAATCTGCTACCTTAGCTCTACAGTTCTATCCAAAGGAAAGCTAGAACTCTTCACCGGCTTAGACGACTCTTCACTTTCGACGACCGAGGTTTCAAAGGAATTACTCGAAACGACCTGGGTGCCGCTAACCTGTCAATAACCAGCGAAGATGAGTATTCCAAATAGAGCTCCTCAATCAGCTTGCGTCATCATAGCAAGCTACAACCGACCCGATCTGCTCAAACAAACGCTTGAGTCCCTCGAATCAGTTTCACCAGTCCAGAATCTGGATACGAGTATACTAATAATCGAGAACGGAACCAGCGCTCCAACGTTGAATCTCGATTCCGACAGAATCGGCCCGTTCAAGGTCCAGTACCTCCATACTCCCATTCAAGGAAAATCAGCAGCCCTAAATCTGGCAGTCAAAGAGACCAAAGCTGACATATTGGCTTTCACGGATGACGATGTAAGATTTCCGAGAGATTGGCTCTTTGAGATAACTGAACCTATCATCTCCAATGAAGCAGACGTCACTGTTGGAGGCTGCAGAATATCAGAGGAATTGAATCGCAAATGGATGACACGCTACCATAGACCGTTTTTAGCATCCACCGAATACCTAGACGACACAGATCCTTCCGAATTCGCCGGAGTAAATTATGCATGCCACCGTCGAGTCTTTGAAAAAGTGCCCGAGTTCGACACGGAACTTGGGGGAGGTGGACTTGGCAATTGCGAAGACTCGATTTTCGCCAAGCAATTGAAACAAGCAGGGTTTCGCTTCGCTTCAAAAACTAAGAACTTCGTAATACACCATCCCGATTCCTCTCGTTTGAAATACCAAAGCTGGTTAAAAGCCTCCGCAGCTAAGGGAAAGTCCGAAGCATACGTTCTGCACCATTGGGAACATCGCAGCATCGCTTTCCCTTTACTCAAATTGGCTTGGTTAAAAACCAAGCTATCCACAAGAAGCCTGCTCTCCTCCAAACAACCACGGATCGAAGAGGGCATCAAAGCTTGGGAAATGAGTTATCGTGTCGATATCGCTATTATCTCTCACTATCTAAAAATTCACAAAGAGCCTTACAAATACGATCTGCTAGGGCTGAAAAAGCTAACGCCAAACGAGAACAATGCCTAAAGCAAAGCTTATAGCGATTCACTTACCCCAGTACCATCCAACAAAAGAAAACGACGAATGGTGGGAGAAAGGGTTTACCGAGTGGACAAATGTCACCAAAGCAAAGCCACTCTTCACCAATCACTACCAGCCAAGACTGCCGGCCGATCTAGGTTTCTATGACCTTCGCGTTCCTGAAGTCCGTGCTGCTCAAGCCGAGCTTGCTCGAAATGCCGGTATCGAAGGATTTTGCTACTGGCACTATTGGTTTGATGGTAAGAAGCTCCTTGAGCGACCCGTCGAAGAAATTGTCAAATCAGGAGAACCAGATTTCCCCTTTTGCCTCGGTTGGGCAAATCACACCTGGAGCAGCCATTGGATCGGTGCTGAACGAAGAACCCTCATCGAACAGACCTACCCGGGGCCCGAAGATCACGAGAAGCACTTCTACGACGTGCTGCCCGCACTAAAGGATCAACGCTATATCTGTGTTCACAAGAAACCGATGTTTGTCATTTTTAGGCCCGCAGAGATTCCCAACTGCAAAGACTTTATCGATCAGTGGCAGCGCTTAGCCAAAGAAAACGGACTGAACGGTATTCATTTCGTAGCTCACTTGTTCGATGACGAGCTCGAATACCCGTATTCAGAAAATGGCTATGATGCAGCTGTCGTCACGAACGAACTAAAGCTAATGAAACGACGTTTCGGCGACATCGTAGGGAGGCGCTTAAAAAACGCAAATTCCCAATCTAGCCTCTCCAATAAAGTGTTTGGCTATCTCGATACTCTTAAATGCATCACCAGATTGACCGCGCTTAGAACCTTACAAAGACTTCTTCGCCGCCCCGGAGGTATCCATTATTACGAAGATGCCCTTCTCTTTTTAAAGGCAGAAGGACCAGCGAAAAAGGGGCAATATCCATCGATCGTCCCCGGCTGGGACAATACAGCACGAGCTGGAAGGAAGGGAATTGTACTACACAATTCCACACCAGAAAGATTCAAGTCTCACGCGGTAGATATATTAAAATCAGTTTCACAAATTCCCGAAGAAGAACGCATCGTTTTTATCAAATCGTGGAATGAATGGGCGGAAGGAAACTACATGGAGCCCGATCGGAAATATGGCACTGCGTATCTCGACGCATTGAAAGAAGCGATTTCAGAAACAGAAACACCAAACGCGAATACACCATGAGCCGGCGTATATTATTCATATCTCACTCGGCTGCTCGCACTGGAGCCCCAATCGGGCTCCTTGCATTCATGCGTTGGGTCGTCGAGAACACCGATTACAAGATCTCCACGATTCTTAAAAGCACGGGACCGCTCGAGTCTGAGTTTCGAGAACTCGGCCCCTGCCTCGTTCTCAGAACCAATAGCATCTTCAACAACAGAATCGGTAGAAAAATCGCTAAGGCTCTACCGCAGAGCCTGACGTCACAGTATCGAGCGGTCCATTCATTCCTACAAGGCAAGAATATCGACGTTATCTACTCCAACACGTCGACCAACGGAGAGCTTCTGACCGAACTTGCCAAATACGGAATCCCCGTTCTCACCCATGTACACGAACTCTCCTATTGGATAACGCAAGCGGGTGAGAAAAACTGGAACGAAACGAAAAAAGCATCCTCGTATTACGTAGCTGCCTCACATGCCGTACGCGACTACATCGTAGAAGAAAAAGGCATTCCCAGCGAACAAGTTTCAGTCGTTTACGAACACATAAGGGAGCTCCCAGAAATTCCCACGCCGGAAAAGAGGCAAAAAGCCCGCAATGAACTGGGCATATCAGATGAAGTCATCTTGATCGGAGGTTGCGGTTCTGAGTACTGGCGCAAAGGAAAAGATCTAATTCCTCAGCTACTAATTGAACTTCGAAAGCTACGCCCCGACATAAGCTTCCATTTCCTCTGGCTCGGCTCGAATTGGTCCGACCACGATGAATACACGCTCAGCTACGACCTCAAAACTGCCGGTTTCTCAAGCCATTTCCACAATCCAGGAGAAGTAAAAGATCCCTTCTCGCTCTACGCAGCCCTAGACAGTTTCGCACTGCTCTCACGAGATGACCCCTATCCACTCGCCTGCTTGGAAGTGGCAGCCATGCAGATCCCCATCGTCTGCTTCGAAAACTCGGGAGGCATCCCAGAACTAACCCACAGGGACGCTGGGTTAACAGCTCCTTATCTAGATATGGCGGCCTTCGCCCAAAGCTTAATCAAGCTTACAGAGTCAACCGAACTCCGCGAGCGGATCACCAAAAACGCGCGAATCAATGTTGACCAAGAAAGCACCCTAGAGGCTACCGCTCCGAAACTACTCGAAGCCCTAGAGGATGCAGCAAAACTTGACAACTAGCCGCGACTTTGAGCAGCACCCCAATCGGCAAAATGAAAATACTAAGATTCGCTCACTGCTTTAACTCTGGAGGAGGAACCGAACGCTACCTTGAGGATCTGGACACTGCTCTTCTTGCGAAGAATCCATTCACCATATTCCGAATTCAATTCTCAGAGACGGGGGAGAAGGAAATAAGCGAAAAGCAAGTCGGCCTCGGAAAAGTCATCACCATAGGACTTCCAAGACATTCAGACGACAAGGGACCCAAGCAGGAGCGAACTCAATCGAGGGCAAAGGAGCAATTTAGAAACCACGTACTCTATAACCCGCTAGTTTGGAATGCCTTCACTAAACGTAAAATAGCGAACTACGCGCTCAAAAAAGAAGCCGGCCAAGTGATCGGTGCAGGGGTTGCCGCAAAAGAGATTTTTAGAAACCACAAAATCGACCTTTGTATGATGCACTTTTTCGGAGGCTCAGACGCCGAAGAAGTCATTCTTGCAGCTCGAAAAGTGAAAGTCCCCATAGCCGTACAAAACCACTACTCCAACGACCGCTTCCTTCATCTCGCGATCAGAAAACACGCCATGTTAGCTGATGCGACAAGCGGAGTCAACTCCCTGCAAGTTCCAAAATACCTGAAGGGCCAGTTTCACAATCTTTCCGACGGGATCGACACAGAATTCTTCACCCCAATCGAAATAGACCTTGAAGCACAGAAGAACGAACAAGTCATCCTCTTGCCCGCCCGCGTCGTGCCGGAAAAAGGACAGGAAGATCTAATCGAAGTCCTTTCCAAACTCCACCAGGACTTTCCTAAAGCCCGAATCGCCTTCGCCGGAAGAGCGACTGATGAAGTTTTCAACAAAAAGCTGCGCCAAAAAGCGGAACAATACGGCATTCTTCAAAATGTAGAATTCCTTGGCGACCTAGATGTGCATCAGCTGAAGCAGCAATACCAAAGATCCTCCTTGGTCGCTTTTCCATCTTACCATCACGAGGGATTGGGCCGCATAATCGTGGAGGCCCAATCGATGGAAAAACCCGTAGTTGCATACGCGACTGGGGGAGTCCCAGACGGAATAAAGGACGAAGAAACAGGTTTCTTAGTGAAAACAGGAGACATCAAAGGCATGACCCAAAAACTAGCAGTCCTTCTTAGGTCCGATAACCATAGGACAGCCATGGGACAAAAGGGCCGCAAATACGTACTAGAGTACTTTAGCTTGGAAGCTCTAGCAGCAAGACACCTTGCGTTTTATCAGGAGGTAGCCGTAAACAAATCAACACAAAAGTAGGGCCCCAAAGTCCATGCCTCCAACTCTAGCACTTTTACTAACAGTTGCGTTTATAGTATTCGCAATTTCTCGTGAAAAACAAAGAGCTGAAAGAGCTAGTTTAGCCATTATATGGCCGTTCCTATGGTATTTGGTAACGTCCAGCCGACCAGTCGGTGTTTGGTTCTCCATTTGGAACATACCGATTTTATCTGCAGGAGGTGCTGCAGAAGGAAGTCCTGCAGACCGTCTTTTCTACGCAACTCTCACCCTTATTGGCTTCATAGTCCTCTACCAGAGAAACCTAAACTGGTCCCAACTGTTTTCCAGAAACAAGCTACTTATTGCTTTCCTAGTCTTCCTATTTCTTAGCATAACCTGGTCAGACTACATGAGCGTCTCTTTCAAGAGATACATAAAACTCCTGGGCTCATTCGCGATGGCTCTAATAATCCTCACAGATCGCAATCCCCTTATTGCTCTAACAACCGTAATACGCTGGACCGCCCTGATCCACGTACCACTTTCCATACTCTTCATACGGTACTTCAGGCATCTTGGTGTTTCATTTGACTGGAGCGGCACCGCTTACGCCTGGAATGGATTATCTACAAGCAAAAACACGCTAGGGCAAGTCGTTGTCATAGCGGCAATATACTTTCTTTGGGAAGTTTCTAAAAACTGGAAAACCCACAAGTTCAAAAGCATAAACTTCGTCTATCTACTCTTATCGCTCTATTTACTGAAGGGATCGGACAACTCAGTCAGTATGACATCTGTTTCGATCTTTGCCTTGTCAGTCTTCATATTTTATCAACTCCACAGAATCCGAAACAAAAGCCAAAATTACTACGGATTCATCAAACTAGTGATGACTGGGACTTTTTTTCTTTTGGGCTTCATGATACTACACAGCATCTACATCTTCTCGGAAGACTCTCCACTCGGCTGGCTCATCACCAAACTCGGCCGTGATATAACATTAACGGATCGGACGTACATTTGGAGTGATGTCTACCGAATAGCAGCTGACAGCCCCCTACTGGGGACCGGTTTTGGTGGGTTTTGGATAGGTAAAATCGCGAACATTCCTTGGAACGCTTCAATGACTTGGGTATTAACCCAATCCCACAGTGGCTACATAGACACCTACCTTCACACAGGCATCATAGGGGTAATCTTTCTTGTATCAATAATCAACAAAACAAGCAAAAGACTATCCCTGTTTATCCACGAAGATTTCACACTCGGAAGACTTTTGATAATCATCTTTTTAGCGATCGTATACATCAACATAACTGAATCCACATTTCTCCGAGGCGATCACCACATGTGGTTTCTCTTCCTTTTAACAGCAATTAGCATACAGGTACCAGCAAGCAAAGGCAGCTAACTGGAGACATGAAACTTTCCATTGTGAGGACCGATTCCTACTGTTCATATGAATTCAAAACGCCATACGAGAGAAAACCCGCTTACTAGATTTAGCGATTTTCAAAAAACGTAAGCGTGTCGCGAAGCGCCACGCTTACCTACGAGGCGGACATCGAAGTCGTCGTTCACGGCAATGCCGAGGCGAGAGAGGCTGCGCAGGTGGTTGAGGGTCTACCAGAAAAGCTCCTGCATGAGCGTCGGGTGTTGCGCACAGGTGCGCTCGCCCCGCGAAGCATGCCCAGGCGCGATGCGCGAAGCGCGGTCGCGTCTCAGACGTCCGCAAGCGAGATGCTGTGACAAAGCTGGGCGAAGAGCAGACTGACGACATGACTCCACGCCGAGAACGTCCGAGCGTATTTCTCCTGCTCGAGTTCCCGTGCGATCTTCGCGGTCGCGTGGGAAGGTATGAACTTGCAAAGCTGGGCGAGTACGCAGAGCCTCGTTCTGGCTGGTCTTTTTCTTTTATTCACTCGCCAATTCTTGGTGGAATCGGCGGCCAGCCACCTTCTTTTTATCCTGCTTTCAACTACAGTCCATGGGATGACTGTGACTCGTTTTCATATCTTTAACTTATAGTCACTTAAAATGATAGATTGACATAGAAGGCGATGCCCCCCCTTGAGACCAAAGTGGTTTTTACAGCGAACAAAACCAAGATCCTCGAATCCAATCTGGACAACCTCCCTTTACCGAATACCTCTTGACACCAGAATCCAACCCGAGAGGCCTCGTTATTTCTAGCAGATAAAAAGTGTGATCGGTTCATGCGAAATGAGTGAGAAAAAACTTAAAAAGTACGAATACATCGACGCCCTAAGAGGCATAGCGATCCTTGCCGTATTTATGATACATGTGGCTCAAACAGCAACCCCATCATCGAGCGCATTGATTCGAATCACAAACTTCGGGCATTTAGGAGTACAACTCTTCTTCTTGACCAGTGCCTTGACACTTTTCCTTTCAATGGCGTCCAGAAAGGGAAACGAGAGCCACCCAATCACGTTCTTTTTTATCAGACGTTTCTTCCGAATAGCGCCAGCATTCTATCTGGCACTGATTGTCTACCTCATCCACAACGGCACATCAGCCAGCTATTTCGCCCCCAACGGAATATCTTGGTGGCATATAGCAAGCACTGTCTTCTTTATCCACGGATGGCACCCAGAGACCATAACATCTGTAGTCCCAGGAGGCTGGTCCATTGCAGTAGAGATGACATTCTACGCAATAATCCCATTCCTGTTTAAGACGATCAAATCAACGCATACCGCTGTAGCTGCCTTTATCGGATCCGTGATACTATCAATCATAGTACACACCATCCTCATCAATCACCTCCTGCCCTTCTTTCCTCAAAACGAGCAATACCTCGTGAAGGATTTTGCATACTTAATGTTCTTCAATCAACTTCCCGTTTTCATTCTCGGCATCCTCATCTACCATTTAATAAAATCGGAGGCTTTGAGGAAAAACTCAGACACATCATTGCTCTTCTCATCCCTTTCGCTCCTCCTCCTTTTTATGACCTACATGGGCTCTCCTCCTCCTCTCAAAATGCCCGAGCACATCTACTCCAGCATATGCTTTAGCCTACTAATAATATCCCTCTACGCTCACCCGCTCCCCCTTATTGTAAATAAACTCACAGTCTCAATTGGAAAACTAAGCTTCAGCCTGTACCTAAGCCATTTCCTAGTAATCGATTTGCTAAAAACCTTCGTTCCAGATGGATTTCACCTAAACAAGAATATAGGGTTCATTGCATTTTTCTCAGCCGCTTTTGCGCTATCAGCAACGATTTCTTACATTAGCTACAGGACCATAGAAGCAAATGGCATTAAGCTTGGCAGAAAGATCATTGCACGAATTCAGAAAAAGGCAGCACAGTGACCAACAAACAGGCGTTGGCATAAGGATTGGCTAGCGCCTTTCGGGTTCATCACGACAAGTGACAGGTCAGGAATAACCCCCAGCAACTCTCTGACGCCAAGTCTCAAAAGGCTGCAAGAAAACCCGCTGCAGTAGATACGATAAAACCAACACGGTTAAAGTCGTAAACTCACCTTGCAGCATGGGCACATTAAAACGCGAGCAATAAGCCCCTACAATCAAAGCAATGGTGAAGTGCAGCAAATAGACAGGATAGGACAACTCACCTAGATTCCTATCCCACTTGAGATCACGAGACAGGGTAAATAGAATCGGTATGATTATAACCCACAATGCCATCAGCAACTGCCCAGCCCCCCAAGCGAGGAGATCGAAATGCTCAACTGAAGAGCGATGCAAAATAGACGAGAGGTGGGTGTGTCCAAACAAGAACAGCAACAAACAAGCCCCAAAGTAGGGAATCGTGCACCACCCCAAATAGTTGCAAAAAGCAGCGGACCGTTTTCTCAGCTTCCTGAAATACAGAGGATTAGACAACATCAGACGGCACCCCAGCATCCCCAACAAAAAATTAGAAAGCTCAAAAGGAAAGAACCTGTATGACCATGGGTCGTTAGTGAGCCCTGTCATACTGTAGAACCAAACACGCAAAACCAAGGAGGCCAAAGCCACCAAGGCGACCCTCTTCCAAGATAGTTTAGAAACGAGAACAGGAGCCAAAGCATAAAAAGCAAGCTCAACCCCCACAGACCACGCCTGCGGAATCCAGAGGTATAACCAAAGTGGTTTTTCGCTATTCTGAAAGTTCTGGGAAAACTGCAACATACCTTCTGGCGAAGATTCCAGGAACATGACCCAGTCCTGGAAAATCAGAGAAAAATTAGTGAAAGCCGCAAATGCGCTGGAAAAACTAACCCCCTCCCTCAAATCGACCGTCTGCGAGAGCGTGAGCCACCCGCCAAAGCCCAAGCCCCACCAGCAAAAAGACATCCCGACCACACATAGCAAAACAAGAAAGTAAGGTACATAGATTCTCAGGATTCGACTGCGATAAAAAGAAAGCACGCTTCCATATTTTCCGCTAGCGAGGACAAACTGCATATAGAATCCAGACACGATAAAGAATATCTGAACAGCCTCTCGGCCTGAGTGCATAGCCCAAGGAAGCACCTTCTCCGAATGGGCAGCAACCACACAAACCGCAAGATAGACTCTCAAGATGCCCATACCGCTAACTCACAGGCCTCTTTTTTTGATGTCCAGACAGACTTGGGCGTTTGATCGTGTATGTAAAATGTAGGCAGCACAAAAACGGAGTTAGCAAATTGCGTACCCAACGCTTCCGCCTGAAGTAGAATCCATGCAGCCAACAACACAGCCCCTTTGTAACAATCAGCGCAACAAGACCTTCAACCTCGACCGAAGCCTAAAAACCTTGCGCAGTCGTACAATGAGTGGAGGGGTGTATTTGTAAACATAGTTTACAGCTCCACATTCAGAGCCTGAACCTTCCTCCTTTTGCACTACCTCATCGGATCGGACTTGAACGTTGTCCACACCATAGCCCAACATCTTTTTCATATTCCGCGGGCTAGCATTCCAATCTCCCCTTTCGATGTAACCAGGAAAGCTGTAGCTCAAAATCTCTATGCCATCCACGCCTTTCATCTTGAAATAGCAAGGTTGATGAAGTCTCTTCAAACAACTCGACATCAGAGCGGAGCACCAACTGAATGTTGAATGGCCAATCACTAGTTCCTTAGCCCTCATAAATGTTATAATATCTTCGATGCGCCCCCCATGTTTCTTCAAAGAGACATTATCCCTTTTGAGTAGTTCAGAGATAACTGGATTCTTCATGTCCGGCTGAGTGACTAGCAATACACTCTTGTAATCTCCCCCATCAAGGATCCGCTCATAGTACGCTAAGGGCGGTTGTACGTAGCCTGGAACTCCCGAAGTGATCGCATCTTCGCTTTTCCAATCATCCCTGAAAACATCACCGCTTCGTACGTGAATAACCAAATCATAGGCCAAATCTGGAGTTTTCACTTGCTCCAGTTGCTCTGCAGTAAAGATCAAAGGACGTATATAATCTAACAAGATTTCTCTTCTTTCGGAGTCTAAGTCTAAAGCAAACTGAAAGCACTCTTCCTTCAGAAAAAAATCGCCTAACAGATTATTGTCGCAGTTAACATTCTCAGAGCTCCGAAAATCCAATTCACGCGAACGGAATATAGAATGCTCAGGAAACACCAGCAGTGAAGCTGTTCCCTTAGCTACATTGACCGCATTAGACAATTGAATTATATTATTCGCAAACCCACCAATCCATCGTTTAATCTCGATTTTATACCCAACTCCCTGAAGAACCTCCCCCGAGCCACCAAGCTTTACATTATCCATATTATTTAAGTAAAATAATCGCCCCCCCAAAAAAAAGGTGCCTATTAAGCCTGATCGATGCTATTTAAACCTCAAGTTGCTGGGATCGCTAGGCACTCGAGGTCCGAAACCAGGATGCGGATACAAATATGGCACGTAATGCAATGCCCAGCTACTTCCATTCCAGCGATACAACTCACCATCAGGCATTTCACCATTTGTCTCATTCCACTCTCCCTTATCTGTCACCCAAAAGCCGACTCCAACCTTTGTCGGCACTATTGCCCTCATCTCTGAGAAAGTTCCAACACCTACTCCACTTGACCCATCAAAGCCCCCCCCGTGGACCTGCCTGAAATAATCACGATCCGAGCGTACAACATCTTCCCAGCCAAAGCTCGCATTCTCGTCTCCAGTCTGGGACCTGTAATGATTAAGAGCTTCTTCTTTAATTACTTTGTAGCTAAGAGGCCACGCTGACCCTCCCTTCAAATTGTTCCAGACGTACATCGGTTGGCCTACCGCAGTACGCCAATCCCCTGGAGTTTGATACATACCCCTACCAATCTGATCACGAATCGGATAGTCAGCTGGAGTCTGAAAATTGGGATAAAACGCTCCGTTATTATTAAATACCCCATATTCGGTTAAATAAAACCAAGCCATATTGGAGGCATTTTCAGCATCTGCAGCATTATCGAAAACCATGCCCGTTCCTCCTCTCATTTCGATGGCTGGCCAGGCTCCATCTGTTTTAGTCCAACGATTGCCATACACCTCCATATGCCGCACGCCGAGCTGTGGACCCCCATTCGACCAAACGCCATGACCATCGACTTTAATGCCACCATTGATGGTGTTGTATCGAACGACAACTCGAGCGGCAGAATTCGCGTCGCAGACATAGCCCGATCCATTCCAAGTACAGTTCTCGATAAAAACATTATTCGAAGACCCGAGAGTATTCGGAACATCCCAAGCATTCGTAGGTCCTCTGACAAACACTAATTCAGCGTTCCCCGCGTCACCCGTAATTACACAGTTATCAATTAGTCCACGCTCTGAATATTGGATAAATCCGAAATAGCCCCCTTGTCCTCCTTGTTGTACATACTCAACCTCCGTCACCCGCCAATCCTTAGCCGCCCCTGTCGAAAACAGATTATTTTTGGCTTCTGGTGAATCGTAAAAACTAATCCCCTTCAGGGTAGCTCCATCCGTGAGAGAAATCAAAGTCGTGGTCCACCCCGGCGTTGCGTCCTTGCCAATATCAATGATCGTCTCTCCAATTCCAGCCCCCTGAAGAGTGACCGGTCTGTTGATCGAGATACCGCGATCCCAAAAGAATCGACCTTCGGGAATGCCAATAATATCGCCTGAACTAGAATCCTCGATCGCTGAACGGATTTGGAAATACTCCCCATTGGTTGTATACACATTCCCCTCCTTAGTCCACCCTGGAACTGGCGAGGAGTACTTAAACGACACGTGACCATGAGTAAGTCCCCAACCACCAGTACTGGTAAGCTCTCCTCCTTCAACGCGAGTAGCGCTCCCGAAAGCGCCAATGTCCTCTTTCCCGATAAACTCTCCTCCTCCTGGTAACCTAGGGCTACTATAAGCATTCACCCACTGGTCCCCTCCGCTTCTCTCGCTACTCATGAGTGCGATGACTTGATTAGGGCTGACCTCGATTGGCGTCGAGAGACGCCCCCAAACAAACTCTCCAGCGTTAACTCCTTTACAATCAACCTCAACCATCCCCATTAGAACATCAGATTCGAGATCATATACTGAAAGAGTGTGGCTTTGATTGTTGCCATGAAGAACCCAGCGACCAAGTTCCGTTATAACAACAGTCTCTCCTGAGAAGTTGGAAAAAAATGCACCAACCTCACCCTGGAAATCATTTCTATTTACATTCCCAGGTGAAACTACATTGTAAAACACAGTGTCCGCTAAAATTTCCTCTGAGGAGAACAAACAGAAGCTCGAAATTAACAGTATACTAAGGCGAAAACACATCACATTATCCTTCCAGTATTAGTTACCTATTTTCATATATCGCATCCACTCTTCCATTACAATCAGACTAAACAGAAGCTTGTGGTTATCTTGGCGACCGCTCTCGTGAGCTTTTCTTAACTTTCCTACCTCAGAATGATCTAGGTAGTTGAAAATCAGTGATTTTGAGTCCCCTAAAAAGTCGGCATGCTTTCCTTGTTCTTCAGACTTGAACCAGTCGTCGACCACGTTGACAGCAAACCCTCGCTTCTTTCGGTTCACGATCTCGCGAGGCAGATAAGACCCGCAAACTTCCTTATGCAGCCACTTTCGCTGGCGGCCTCTGACTTTCATCGACGCGTCGAGTTGCTGGGAAAACTCTACCACTTCTCTGTCAAGAAAGGGTACGCGAAGCTCTAAGCTATGCGTCATAGAAAGTTTGTCTGCATACATGAGCAACTCGTCCGGGAGCGACGAACGAATTTCAAGCATCTGAAAACCTCCGAGCTCATCGAGGTGCTCCATCTGTGGTTCCAACTCGGACCAACAATCAAGAACCACTTGCCCGGGATCTCTCGATACGAGGCCATCCTGGAACAAAGCGTCCACCTGAGAGCCTGGCATTAGACTGAATACATCTCGGTATCGGGCAAGCCTGTCTGATTGGTCGAGAGACTGAATGCCTCTCTTGAGCGTTTCCTGACGGGGCAGAGCTGAAATCGCTGCTCCCGCGGCTGATCGAACGAAGCTAGGCAGGCGTCTCCACTTCTCGCCATGAGCAACCCCCAAGTGACGGTTGTAACCACCAAAGAGCTCGTCCGGTCCCTGGCCAATCAGGGCTACGGTGACATCTTGGCGGGCGCGCTCGCTGACAAAGTACATCGGTACGATCGAGGAAGAGGCTATGGGCTCTTCTAAAATACTGACGATCCTTGGCAATTCGCTCTCGAATCGTTTTCGATCGATATGGACCGTGTGGTGATTCGAGCCAAGAAGCTTGGCCGTTTCAGCGGCGTCATCCAGCTCATCATCCTTGAAACTGCTGCCATAACCTACCGTGAAGGTTGGCCAATTCTTGCCATAAAGATTCATGAGCGAAAGCAACATGCCAGAATCCACGCCTCCACTTAGCAGCAGTCCCACGGGCACATCGCTCACAAGATGACGCTCCATTGCGTCCTTGTAGAGCTGAAGCAAACGCTCCTTAGCCTCGTCGTCAGTCAATGGAGGCGAGAAGCGTTTTGGCGTAAAGTCATAATAGCGACGCCGTTTCAAATTTCCATTCTCGACATATAGAGCTTCGCCCGGCGCTAGCTTTTTAATCCCTTCGTGAATCGTGTAGGGAGCTGGAGTATAGCGATACCTCAGAAACAGATTAAAGGCGACGGGATCCACATTCGGTTTCGTTGGAAGAACCGCGAGTATGGGACGAATCTCCGACCCAAAAAGGAGAGATCCATTCGATACATGGTAGTACACCGGCTTTATCCCCATAGGATCACGAGCCACGATCAAACGACGCTTGGAAACATCCCAGATGGCTAGTCCAAACATCCCGTTCAACCGATTTAGAATGGAATCACCCCATTCCAAGTAACCATGGAGAATGACTTCCGTGTCGCTCCCGCCCTTGAAGCTATGCCCCAATTCGAGAAGCTCCTTCCTCAACTCACGAAAGTTGTAGATTTCTCCATTGAAAATGATCCATGCGCGTTGATCTGGATCGCACATCGGCTGGTGCCCAGCGCTGCTGAGGTCGATGATCGACAAGCGCCTGAAGCCGAGCCCCAAACCGCCATCGACATGGATACCCGAATCATCCGGTCCGCGATGCGTGATGGTGTCCGCCATCCGTTCGATGGTTTCCCGTTCGACAGGTTGATTGGTCTTGAAGTTGAATTGGCCAGCTATGCCGCACATAGGTCTTTGTCTTGAAAGGATCTCAATCTTTGCGGTGGTCAGCACGATTGAAGCCAACGCCATGAGATCGCTAACTCGTAAACGGATCTCAGGCAGCACACTTTACCCAAACCCTATGGTCAAACTTCATTTAGACTTAGAGTTAAGATCTCAATTCATAGAATTTTCAACCCCTACGTCCCAAACTCGATTTCTCTCAATGAAACGAATTCATTGCCGATAGCTATTTAGTTGTAAAACGCCTTACCTGACTCTAGCCAGTTGCCGATTAGTCCCAAGCAATGCTCTTCAATAGCTTCGCCTTTCCCATCTTCTTCGCAGTTGTGCTGCTTGCCTACTGGCTGCTCAAGCGATCCATTCGCTACCAAAACGCGTTGCTGCTCATATCGAGCTACTTTTTTTACGGGTGGTGGGATCCACGATTTTTGACCCTCATCGCTATCTCCACGGCGCTCGACTACTCCTGCGCGCGACTAATTCAGGGCGACCGATTCAACGCGAGCGACCGGATCAAAGTTGGCGCCTTTTCCATTGTCTCCTTCACCCTTTTTCTCGGCCTTGACTTTTCGGCGCTCGGATCACTCGCCGAGTTCAACCTAACGCTGCTTTTTGAACCGCTTCTCGAAAACAGGTTTCTCATAGCCGGACTGTCGATAACCGTCGTAGTGTCGAGTTGCCTCGTTCCACTTGGGAATAAACTTACACTTGAAGCGAGGAAACGGCTCTTTGTTACAGTATCCGTCGTCTCAAACCTGGTAATTCTTGGGATCTTCAAATACTTCAATTTCTTCGCCAGCAGCCTTTCCGAGCTTCTTCAACTCGCGTTTGGGTACACCCCTAACGAACTGACTCTAAATATCATACTTCCGGTTGGAATATCCTTCTACACGTTCCAAACAATGAGCTACACGATCGACGTGTACCGAGGGAAACTCACGGCTTGCAGAAGCCTACTCGACTTAGCCACTTATGTCTCATTCTTTCCCCAACTGGTAGCCGGACCAATTGAACGCGGAGCGCACCTTCTTCCCCAGTTTCAGAAACCTCGAAGCGTTTCGATAGAAAACATCAAGAGCGGACTTTGGCTCATCCTTTGGGGACTATACAAAAAGGTGGTTATCGCGGACAATGTCGCAATCATAGTGAATACTACATTCGGCCCTTGGGACAAACTTGATACCGCCCTTACGACACCGCAAGACGGTGTTCGCATACTCGTCGCAGTGTACGCATTCGCTTTTCAAATCTACTGCGATTTCTCAGGATATAGCGACATCGCTCGGGGCACCTCCAAGCTGATGGGCTTTGACCTCATGCTAAACTTCAAACTGCCTTACTTTTCGAGATCTCCCTCGGAATTCTGGCAACGTTGGCACATCAGCTTATCTTCGTGGCTCAGAGACTATCTATACATTCCCCTGGGAGGAAATCGATCTGGTTCCTTCGGAACTTACCGAAACCTCATGCTAACCATGCTGCTTGGGGGATTGTGGCACGGCGCATCATGGACCTTTGTACTCTGGGGAGCATACCAAGGGGGAATCCTTGTAGCCTATCGATTATTCGCACCGAATATCGGGATTAAAGAGACGAAGGCATCAACCGCGCTTTTCCAGTGGTTTTTCATGCTTCAACTGACCTGTATCGGCTGGCTGATTTTTAGAGCGCGCAACATGGAAACGGTTCTGACTTTTCTCGAATCCATTTTCACAAGTCTTAAAATCTCTTCCGATGCGATCCAGAACCTAGGCACGCTGCTTTTCTACATTTGGCCACTTATCATCTTCCAGTTAGTCCAGTACTTCAAACGAGATATGGAGCCGACTCACAAATGGCACTGGTTCGCTCAAGTCAATATATGGTTGTTTCTCCTTTGGGGCATCATATCGCTAGCAAACAGAAGCAGCCAAGACTTCATCTATTTTGCATTTTAGTATAACCTCGTGAGCAAGACAAAAAGAATACTTTTATCGTTCGCCTTACTTCTGTACGGAGTCTTCTTCGGCGAGGTATTTCTGAGACTGTTTTCTCCAGTCCCCATGCTTCCTCGCTACGTCAAATCAACGCCTTATGGAATCCGAGGAAATAGCGAAAACAAGACCTATCGCCACAAAACAGCAGAGTATAATATCGAAATAAGAACAAACTCCAAAGGAATACGTTCGTATAACGAGATCCCCTACGAGAAACCAGCGAGCACGAAACGCATCGTTCTATTAGGAGATTCCTTCGCAATGGGATATGGGGTAAACCTAGAGGACACGTTTAGCCAAAGAATGCTCGAATATCTCCGAGCAGAACTCGATACGCCCTTAGAATTAATCAACCTCGCCACTTCAGGCCATGGCAATGGAGAGGAACTCATCGTGTTGAGAGAAGAAGGCCTCAAATACGAGCCAGATCTCGTATTGCTAAGCTGGCACCCGACGGACCTCGATGACAACATCCGCTCTGGACTTTTTGCGATCGACAACGGTGAGCTCGTTCAGACTTCTCAAGAGTACCTTCCCGCCATGAAAACGAGAGAGCGTCTCATGAACATTCCAGGATACGAGTTCCTGATCGCTCACTCCCAAGTCTACACCCTAGTCAGAGAAGAAGCTGCAAAAGTCATCAAGCGACTACTGGTATCAAGTCCGAAGAAATCAGCAGAAAAGACCAAAGCGGCCCCAACGGCTCCCACTTGGACTAAAGAAGATCTTAGCTTAGCAATCTTGAACGAAATCTATGAAGAGTGCGAAACGCGGAATGCTAACTTTCTCGTTCTCGATGTCCCAGAGCGGCTAAGCAGAACTTCTTTCCAGTCTCGATTTCCAAAGTCGAATACCGAACTCCCATACCCAGTTTTTTCACCCTTGAGCTCTTTCTCAAACGTGGAAGGCAACCCCAAACTCTACTGGGAAAAATCCCACGGTCACTTTACACCTCTAGGTTGCGATCTTGTTGGCCAAGGCCTCGCCAAAACCATTCTTAGTGAAGGACTTCTCGGCGACTAACACAAAGCAAAAGCATGCCTATCCCACAGCCATAAGCCTAACACTATGAAACGAGTTCTCCTCATCTCAAACAAGGTATTCCACTACCGAGTTTCCAACTACAACTATTTCCATCAACGCTTCCGCGAAGAGGGGTACGAGCTTTTCGTCAGAGCGGACGAATCACAGAAGAACAATCCCTACCCTATCGACTTCGACTACCAGGAAATCGATTTCAATTTCAAGCGGTACAAGGAAGAGATCCAAAAGATAAAGCCCGATGTTGTCTTCCTTTTCCTGCATCTCAAAAACCTGATCATCTGGCCTCTCATGCTCTGGTTGAAGGCGAAGGGCATTAAGTTCGTCTACTGGAACAAGGGTGTTAATCTCGAAGTGAAACACCGTTGGATTCGCGACAAGCCATTTCATCTCGTGCACTCGCTTAGCGATGCCATCCTGCTCTACTCGGAAAATGAGATCGGAGACATCAAGAAAAAGCATCATTCGAAACTTTTCGTAGCGAATAATACCATCAACCTGACAGCCTTCCCCAAGATCAGTGAAACAAAGGAAGAGATAAAGCAGGAGTTCAATATACTCTACAAGAAGTATGTTCTTTTTGTGGGAAGAATGCGACGCATCAAGCGAGTTGAGCACCTTATCGAAATATTCAATAGCATCGATGATCCAGACCTTGGATGCGTCATCGTCGGTGACTCCATGGACTACGATATTCCCTCGATGATCTCGAAGGAAAACATTCTCTATCTCGGCCAGGTCTTCGATCCCAAAAACGAGAAAGTAAGCAAACTGTTCAAAGCAGCCGACCTTTTCTGCATTCCCGGCGAGGTCGGTCTCGGTCTCAACGAGGCCTTTCATTGGGGACTTCCTGTGCTAACGGAGAATTGCTTCCAGCCCCCAGAGATTCAATACCTCAAAGATGGCATCAATGGCTACATGGTTGCCGAAAACGACACAGCTTCGTTGAAGGAAAAGCTGATGCTCCTACTAACAGACGATGCCCTCAGAGAAAAATTCTCCAAAAACGCGAAAGAGGAGATCGAGAAGAACGGATCCATCGAGAGGATGTTCTCCGGTTTTCTGGATACAGCCAATTTCCTCACTAACTCTTAAGTTCACTCGAACCGCAGCGCCTTGAAACAACAGATCCTATCCGTCCTCGAAAACTACTCAACCTGGCTTTCCCGATTCGGCGAAAAGTCACAGGACCACCAAGATTTTTTCGCCAGCAAAGTTGGGCGATCGGCAAAAAACCTATACTACAAGAGCCCTAAGATCGGTACGCTCGCCGTCGCTCCCATGGTGGCTTGTGAGGCGTTCTTCCCATGGACGCGCCGATTGTATTTCCCCAAACAGAGGCTACCCATATCCGACGCCCACTTCGCCATGGGATTCGCTGCCCTCTACCGACTGACGCAAAACGAGAGCCACCTTGAACGGTCAAAGCACTTCCTCCAAGTTCTCGAGGACACTCGTTGCCCTAAGTACTCCGAGTTCTGCTGGGGGTATCCATTCAATTGGCAAACCGTTCACTCTACGATCGAGGCGGGCACTCCTCTGATAACCACGACGCCCTACTGTTTCGAAGCCTTTCGAGACCTTCACCGAATTGACGGAAATGACAAGTGGCACGAAATCATGCTCTCCGTGGCGAAGCACGCGCTCGTGGACTACCAAGACGTGCCCACCGGAGATGAATCGGCCACTTGCACTTACATGCCCTACGGCCGTACTCATGTGGTAAATGCAAGCTCCTACCGAGCCGCCCTCCTCTATGCTGGCTGGAAACTGACGGGCGAAGACGCATACAAGGAAACCGCGGATCGAAACATACGCTTCGTGCTCGAATCGCAAAAGCCGGACGGTTCCTGGCCCTATGCCACCGACGGATCCAGAGACTTCGTCGACCACTTTCATACCTGCTTCGTCATGAAAGGGCTTATCAAGGTGAACACCTTCGCTCCCAACCCCGCGATCGAACGTGCCCTCGAAAAGGGAATCGACTACTACCTTGAGCACCTTTTCGACGAAGATGGCCTACCAAAACCGTTTGCCATCGCTCCTCGCATGACGGTTTACAAGCGCGAACTCTACGACTGCGCCGAGTGCATCAATCTGGGAGTCTTATTGAGGGGAACAAACTCCAAACTCGATGCCGCCGTCGATCACACAGTCAAAGAGATCACGTCAAACTGGGTTCAGAAATCAGGCGCTTTCCGAAGCCGCAAGTTGCTGGTCGGTTGGGACAATGTTCCCATGCATCGCTGGGGCGGTTCGGAAATGTTTAGAAGCCTGGCGCTCTATGCGGAATCGTGTTGCTGACATGGCATCAGGACACGGTCGAAATCAATAGAACAAATAAAAGCTCAAATAACGGGATCACCGATCGAATAAAGATCGGTGATTCGGCCACAAACGTTGCCCCAATCGAATCTCTTCCCGAGCTCGCGAATTTCATCCGGTTTGAATCGAGCCGAATTGGCAAAATACGATTTCAAGGCCCTAGTGAGATCAGCAACGTTTTCTCGTTCGAAGAGAATTCCAACTTCTGGCGTTACGTACTCTGCCATCGAACCAACATCTGACGCGACTATTGGTACCCCAAAGACAGGCGATAGAAACACCAGTCCACTCTGATATATGTTACGGTAGGGAAGGCACAGAACGTCGCTCGCTTTGAAATAGATCTCGATCTCCTCGTTAGGGATGAACTCTTCTCTCAACACCAGCTTTCCCTCTAGATCGGGACTTTTGAAGAGCTCTTGCACTCTCTCTTTGTAACTGGAACTTCGATACGTCCCAGCAACAACCAGCTTCAAATTCTCCAAAGGGATATCTTTCGCTGCTTTTAGCAAGAGATCCAATCCCTTGTACTCATCAATCTTGCCGAAAAACAAGACGACCCTATTGGTCACGGAGAGACCAATTTTGGCACGAGCTTCTTCTCGCGAAATCCCTTTCACCGGAACGACTTCATTCAGACCGAGTGAAAAGCGCTTCACCCTCCTCGAAGGGACATCAAAACAATCAATCAACTCGCTTCCAGAGCGCTGAGTGTTGGCGAGGAGGAAATCCGGAAACCGGTAGACACATCGGTACACCCAGCGAAACAGTCGACTGTCGGTTTTGCTATGAGGGAGCGTATTGTGGACCGTGTAGACAAAGCGAGCTCCCGAAAGCTTGAACAGCATGCCAAGGTAGAATGCCTCGAAGAGAACAAATTCATTCCTAAAGATACCTGTGAAATGAATAGCATTTGGCCGAAACCGCAGGACGAGAAGACTCAAACGGTAGTAGTATAAGAGCAAGTTGGCCATCTTTTCGACCGAGCGCCTGTCTTCGTCGTTGCTTCCCCTGAGATTCACGCAGCTCGCTCCCAGTCCAATCAGGGCATCGTGTGTGTCGTCGCAAGACACCACAAGGGGGCGGATATCGTTTGCCAGAAGGCCTTTTACAAAACCTACGGTGTAATTCACCTCAAACCCATGAGGTATCACGATGCATTTCTCTGCTTCTGGCATGTTCTTTCGTATAACGTCCTCCTTGGCAATGTATTGAGACAAGATCAAACAGAACCGATCTAGAGTTCAGCAAAGCACCGACGTCAAAATCGCTTCACAAAAAAGCCGCACGGCCAAAGCCGTGCGGCGAAAGTTTCAAGTGTTAGCTCAGAAGCCGACTACTTGCGGAAGCGACGAGCGATTCCAACGAGACCGAGAAGGCCGAATCCGAGAAGAGCGACGGTAGAACCAGTGTCTGGAACCTTGACGTCGGTATCGTGGCTACCGCC
>NZ_JARXHY010000016.1 GCF_031127815.1 Pelagicoccus sp. SDUM812003
GCCTACACCTTCGACGGCACCGACTACCTCGTCTATCACGCCTACGACGCCTCCCACGAGCGCGCCATAGCGAAGCTCCGCATCAACAAGATCGCCTGGACCGACGACGGCTGGCCAACCGTCGGCGAGCTGGTGACGCCTGAAGAAGGACGATAAACCCGTCCGGCATCAAGCACCCGTATTCGTGAGCTTTATACAAGTGAAGCAAGCGAACGCTATCCATCCGAACGACCAAGGTAGGGCGGTCTGGCCCAGACCGCCGCGCTGCAGGATTCGAAAAACCCTACCGCTCCATCGGCGCCCAGCGGCGGACTGGGCCAGTCCGCCCTACCCGCTCTTCCTCCTAGAACGAAAAAGGCGACCGATACAGCGGTCGCCTTTGCGTATAAATAAACTGGGTACCGTTAGAAACGGAAACGGAAGCCTAGCTCAACCGTTCTATCGTACATTCGAGCGTCTCTCGGGTACGGCGAACCAACGGCGTCGAAGTAGTCTTGACGACCTTCCTTGAAGAGGTTCGTCACGTCCAAGGATAGCGTCATGTTCTCGTTGAACGCGTAGCTCGCTGAAAAGTCGAAGCGATCCGTGGCATCTACGACAACCGTTCCCCCGGGTCCTCCCGGCGCGTCAACGTTATTGAAATCCTCGATGTATGCGTCGCGCCAGTTATAGGCCAATCGGGTCGAGAATTTGTTGCGCTCGAAGACGAGGATCAAGTTGTACGAGTTTTCGGATACGTTGGCGAGATCCAATGTTTCATCAGCAACCGGATCGTATGTCTCCCCGTCGATGATGGTATAGTTCGCTTGTATGCCGAGCCCATCTACGGCTTCGAAGAAGTGCTGCACGCCGAATTCGACGCCGGATAAGCTGCCGCTACCGGTGTTGCGGGGTCGAGTCACGGCGTATTGCTCCCCGTCGACGGTCTCGACCTCCGTATCCGTAAACACGTAACCGGAGATCTCGCGATGGAAACCTGCAATCGAGAAGAAGCTGTTATCTGAGTAGTAGCGTTCCAAGCTCAAATCGTAGTTGTCGGACTCCACGTTTCCGAGGTTAGGGTTGCCACCGCTACCAGTGCCGGTACCCCCGCCGGTAGTCGTCGGGCCGCTGAGATTCACTACTGGATTGAGATCCGAAAACTCCGGACGGGTGATCGAGCGACCAAACGAGCCGCGCAGATAGGTCGTAGGCGTGAGCTGTAGCTTGCCGTTGAGCACCGGCAGCACCTCAGTTTCGTCTGAGGAACTGTCAATCGGCACGCCATCGTCGTAGCCGCGAAGACTGAGCTCGGTCTTCACTACGCGAACGCCAATCTGACCATCGAGCGGCATTTCACCCAAATCCATACCGTATCCGGCTTGCACATACGCTGCGTAGGTCGTTTCCGTATCGTCGAATGCGACCGCTGGATTGAACGGAGCTAGGCCCGGAGGCAGGCCAAAGAGGCTGCGAACTTGGTCGGCGTTATTGTACAGGAAGTCCGCGCTCGGCGTATACCAGTTTTCGAGAGAAATATCGAGGCCAGAGCTATTGTCTGGCGACGTCGCTCCGAGGCCGTCGATGGAAGACACCGCTGTCACACCGCGACCGTCCGCTGGCGCCACGTCCGCACGATCCGACTGGCGAGAGCCCACCTCACGCTCGCTCCAACGCACCCCTGCGGAAAGCTTGTTGAAGAACTGAGTGCCGAACAAGCGCGTCACATCCGCTCGCCAGACCGTCGATTCCCCTTCCGCGAAGCCGTTGTTGTCGAACAAGCCCCAGAGACCGTAGCCAGCTGGATCCGAAATGTCGGAGCCCGGGTAGCTTGCGTCGAAGTTCGGGTGAAACGTCATCCGTACCTCCGGAATACCGCCCTTGGCGATATCCATGATGAGATTCTGATTGGTGAACTTGTTGTAGTTGTAGATGAACTCACTCGAGAAGGTAGTATCGCCATTGGTAGTACGCACGCCGAAAACGCCGTTGTAGCCATCGGTCTTGTCGTCGTAGGCCTGGGTGCTGGTAATCAGGAAGTGATTGCTGGTCTCCAGCACGGCAGGCACGTCATCCGTTCCTGGATACGGCTCGAAGGAATCGACCGCTCCCGTGAATGGCAGACCCACGAAAAAGTAGTTTTGATACTGGTTTCGGTAGCCGGTGTAGAGCCAGTTGGTGTAAAACTCCACATTCTCCTTCGGAGCGTATTGGATATTCAGATTAAACGCGTTTCGCTGCCGGTCGCCACGGTGCACGATGGGCCCGGAGTTGAAGGGATAGACTAACGGATCGCCGTCACTGTTCGTGGCCGGGCGGTTGCCCCACTCGAAATTGTAGATCGTCTGGTCCTGATACTTGATGTCCTGACGTGAAGCTGCGACCAGCACGCCGAGCTGGCCTCCGCCGTCGAGTTCCCAGCGGTTGCTGTTCATCAAGCTTCCCACCCAGCTGGTGTCCCCGGAGTCTTCGCCGTGGATCAAGCGAAGCGTGCCGGCGGTCTTGCTGCCGTCGAAATCGAACGGGTTGCGCAAGCGTACGTCGATCAATCCGGCGATACCGCCTTCCACCTGATCGGCCGTGCGCGATTTGTAAACATTGACCGAGGAAATCAAGTCGGCCGGCAGGTCGCTCAAAGTCACGCCGCGACCCGTTCCGGTGAAGATCTCCTCTCCGTTCAGGGTCGTTGCAAGATTCGGCAAACCACGGATCAAGACACTCGTGACCTCGCCGGAGCCGCGAGTCACCTGAATGCCGGGCACGCGCTGCAAAGCGTCGGCTACGGTGTTGTCCGGCAGTTTGCCGATATCTTGGGCGACGATAGCGTCGACGAAGGGCGCGGCGGATTTTTTAACCTCCTGCGCCTCGACCAAGCTGGCCTGAACGGGCCGGACGATGAATTCGTCCAGCTCGAAAATATCATCGTCGCTGGAATCCTCCTGAGCGAACGTTAGGGGTGAAAACAAAGACGCGAAGGCAATCACTGCGGGCGTGAAACGCCGACAAGGCTTCGCGGATAACGATGGATCGTCCGAGAATACAGTCATGTGGTATTAGGCTTTGAGGTAGTAAGTTGGAGCGACGACCCTTGGGATAAAGCAACGTCGACGCGTTCCTAATTCCAATGCGCCGAAGTATCGAAAAAACCACCATCTACGATAAAAAAACCGAGAAAAATCATCTATCCACGGTAGGCTTCCCTAGGTATGTCGCGTTCGAAAGCTCAGCGCTGGTTCGCCTCGGCTTCGAATCAGCAAAGAGCCTCCTTGGAAACACGCCCTGAGGCGCGTTGGGAGGATGGCCAACTCGATCAGCTACCTACTCCTCCAAGCCCAGGGCCCTCTGCAAATTTTCGTATTCCGGATCGCCGTCTAAGTCGACGCGTTGGCGGAGGATTTCCAAGTGGTCGCCCCGGTCGGCCATGTCGAAGAGCTTGCCGCGGGCGTTGTAGAAGGGACGGTGCACCACCATCATCAAATCGCCTTCAAAGGTGTGAAACAACATGCCGTGCCCCGAGTCGCGCTTGACCAGCGGATCGAGCTGCTCCCACGGCCCCATCAAGGTGCCGGACTCCGAGCGAGCGATGGTCTGCACGTACTTGCCTGACTCGTAGCTCGACCAAAGCATCAGCAGCACGTCGTCCTTGGTGCGATAGAACTGCGGCCCATCCGTCACATAGGAAAGTCCCGCGTCGGAGACTTCGATCGACTGATTGAGCCACGGCGCGTCCGAGGCCTTGAAAAGGTGGATAGGATCGTCAATCGCCCGCGAAAGATCGTCTGACACCTTCACCGCTTCGATGGTGCCGTCGATACGCTGCAGCCACTCGTGAGCGTAGACCATCCAAGGCTGCTCCTCCTGGTCGACGTACAATGTGCCGTCGAGGGTCATCAGTTCCTTTGGCGCCACCGGGCCGTCCTTGTTGAGCATTTCGAAGGGTCCGTCCGGCGTATCCGAAACTGCGGTGATGGTGCCGCGCACGTAAGTATCGCGCCAGGCCTCCGGTGGACGCTTCAGGTAGGCGTCGCTGTCGTGCAGCGTCACGAAGAGATAGAATTTTCCTTTGTATTCATGCACCTCCGGAGCCCAGTTTCCTTCTTGGGCAAAAGATTCCTCCGGCACCGTGAATACCACTTTCGGCGAGTACCAGTTTTTCAGATCCTTCGAAGTATAGGCCATGGTGCCGAGCTTATCCACGCCAGTGAGCTGAGGCTCGTTGCGGGTGTAGAGGTAGTAGGTCTGCGTCGGCTCGTAGGCCACGATGAAGGGATCATGCAAGGGCATGTCCGGCATATGCATCACTTTCGCTGCGTCGCCGTTTTGCTGCGCTACAGCAAACGGCAGCGCCAGCAAACAGGTAAGTCCAAACAAAGAGTGTATCCAATTTTTCATGTTATATATGTGAAGTATGAAGTTGTGGGTTCGAGTTTCGGTTCTAGGAATGGTCGCGAATCAGCCGTTCACAGGTTGGAGGATGACTTCAATGATACAAAAGAATCATGGAGTTTCCCTAGCGGGCGGACAGCGAGATGATTCCGCCTAGAGGCGGGTTGTCGATAGAACGGACTTCGCCAGAGGGCCAGCGCACGATGATTCGTTTCGGAGGATTGTCAGACGAACTAGCGAAATAGCAGGCGCCCGATCCCTGACTCATGTATCCACCGCCAGCATGTACCTCGCGAAACGAGCGTTCTCCGTTTTGCAGCTCGAGAATGACGATCGCCCCGACCGCGGTGGGATTTCCGGGTGGTCCCTTGAGAGTGACACACATGGGAACGCGCCCTTGTACTCCGGTATTTCCGAAGAGCAGCGAAGCGTCTTGGTGTCGCGTTGCGAACAGCTCTGGCCAACCGTCCCGATCCAGATCAATCGGAGCGAGAGCTCGGGCGTCGCCCGGCACCACGTATCCGCTTTTCTTGTACGGTGCCGCATCGAAGCCACCTTTGCCGTCGCCATACAGCAAGGCGCCCAGCCCACCGGAAAAGCGACCGTTTTCCGGGATCGGGGCATACGTATTCTGCGTCAGGCAGATATCGTCGCGTCCATCGGCATTGAAATCCCCGACTATCAATCCATGGACCGGAGCCAGCTGGGCAAGCGTAGGCAGCGGATGAAATTCGAATAGACCGGCGTCGCCACTGAGAAAGACTCCGCTTCGCAGCTCGACTGCTTGCAAACGCCTGGCTTGCTCCAGAGCGTCCTCCGGCAAGAGCTCGTCCAACGCCGCCTCAGCGTAGGCTTTGAAAGTATCGGTTTTATCAAAAATCCACGGCATAGCCATGGACATGATGATCCGGTTTCGTCGCGGATACAGTTCGCCATCGTCCCACACCGCCTCGATGAAATGCTGCTCACCCGTATCGTCGAAAACGCCCGAAAACGCCACTAGAGGCTCTTCAGGACTGGCTTGATAAGGCGTATTCAATCCGAGGTTACCAACCGCGTAATCGAGTCGTCCGTCGCTATTGAAGTCGCCCGCGGCGATCGAAGTCCACCAGCCCGTCCTCTTATCGAAGCCCAGCTCAGCCGTGACTTCCTCGAACCGCAGACCGGCAAGGTTTCGCCAGCATCGCACGGTGCCCCAGGTGGTTGCCACCAGCAAGTCAATCCATCCGTCGCCGTCTACGTCGCTCCACAAGGCGCCCTGAACCAAGCCGGCGCGTTCCAATCCGGGCGCGATAGCGTTCGCGCGGTCCACGAAGCGTCCTCTTTTGTTTTCCCACAAGGCGCTGCGCGGAATCTTTGGATACGCACCCGGCACCACCCGACCGCCAATGAACACGTCGAGCAAACCATCGCGATTGTAGTCCGCCGCCACGACGGGTCCCGCGCTTTCTGGATACACAGGCGCCCAGCCATCCACGGCCCGTCTGAACGAGCCTTTGCCGGCGGAGTTGAGCCAGAGCTCCGGTTGATAGGCGTTGGAGCCGGCCGGTTCCGCCACACCGCCTTTTGCCAGCATCAAGTCCAGATCGCCATCGCCATCCGCATCCAGCAGCAGCGGCGCTGCATCTGCTACCGCGGCCCGGGAATGAATCGATCGCAGCGGAGTTTCCACGTAACGTCCGCCCGACTGCGAGAGCAGTACAGTCGCGCCTTCGGTCGAGGTTCCTCCAATGACCAAGTCATCGATTCTATCGCCATTGAGATCACCGATCGCCATGCCAGGACCGAGCGAATTCTGCCGCATCGACAACAGCCTCTGAGTCGCGAGCTCGTCAATGTCTTGCTCCTGCTGCGAAACATCCAGCTTCAAGGCCTGGCTCACTTCGACGAACTGGGTTCGAGGCGGTTGAGCTTTCCACGGCGGCACCGGACGAGATGCCCCCTCCGGCTCCTCGATGGTATAGCGTTGGTTAGGAGCCAGATTTTCGAATACCTGAGATTGTCCACTCGGCCAGTCGATCTGCAATCGAGCGATGAGCTCGTCTGCTCCCAAACCGAAATGAGCTGCCGTTTCGCCGGAGGAAGCGTAACCCCGCGCCGATGCGATTTGGCGAACCTGCGTCCCCTTAGAAGACTCGAGCCGGATCGTCGCGCCGACTCCAAATCGATTCGAAGCGGAGCCTTTTAGGTCGATAATCACTCGATTGCCTTCGGTCCCGTTGTTGCGATAGACGGACGGGTTGCCTTCGAAGTTGCTGTGCACGAGGTCGAGATCGCCATCGCCATCGAGATCCCCGAACGCGGCCCCGAAACTAGCGTCCTTTCGATCCAATCCCCAAGCCGCGCCGGTCTCTTCGAAGCGCAGATCGCCAACGTTGCGAAAGGCGAGATTGCGCTCCTTCTGCACCGGCGACGCCATCAAACGCCGTCTGACGATCATGGCGCCATCCACCCGGCTGGCGCGTCGCATGTCGAAGTCCCAAAAGGTTCGTATGGTGCCGTTGGTTACATGCAGATCGAGCAGACCGTCTTCGTCGAGATCCTCGAAAAGCGCCGACCATGTCCAATCCGTAGCCGCCAGGCCCGACAACCAAGCAGCGTCCAAGAAGCGGCCGGTGTCCGTATTGATGAACAAGGTGTTGCGCATGTACTGAGGGGCCACGTTGGGATCGACCGGATCCACCATGCGGGAACGCGGGGCGATCAGAGTGCGTTGATCCCATTCGCGGTCGCGTGGCATCATGTCGGCGACGAGAAAATCGAGCAGCCCATCGTTGTTCACGTCACCCAAGTCAGCTCCCATGGAATACCATGGAATGTGCGGCATGACTTCGCTCAATACATCTCGAAAGGTCCCGTCTCCCTGATTGCGCCAGAGCTGGTCCGGCCAGCCGTAGTCGTTCGTCACATACAAATCCGGCCAACCATCGTTGTCATGATCCCACCAAACGGCAGCATGCCCCGCGGCTTTTCCGCTCATGCCAGCTATTTCCGTAACCTCTTCAAACGTTCCGTCTCCGCGATTGCGATACAGGTAGTCAGGCTGACCATCGGGCTCGCTGGCGACGTCTACCAAGTTGGTGACGATATAAACATCAAGCCAACCATCGCGGTCATAGTCGGCAAACGCAGCCATGCCGCTCGCATCAACCAGGCCGAGGCCCGCCCCTTTCGCGTCTTCCACAAACCGCCCGTCTCCTTGATTTAGATACAAGAGGTTCGGCGCTGCAACGCGACAGACATAGAGGTCGAGCCAGCCATCGTTGTTCACATCCACGAAGCAGACGCCAGTCTTCCAGGCATCCCCGGGCCCGGCCACGCCAGCTTCATCGGTGACGTCTTCGAATCGCCAGTCTCCGAGATTGCGAAACAGGCGGTTCGGCCCGGTTTTGCATACGATAAAAACGTCCAACAATCCGTCGGCATCGTAGTCGCCCAGCGCCACACCCGTACCGAGCGGTCCCTGAGTAAACTCCTTGTAGCGAGAACGCCACATCTCCGGATCGTCGTAGGCATTCGGGGCGACGATACCGGTTTGCTCGGGCGACAGTTCAGAAAACAAGGTTTTCGACTCCACCGAATCGCTTCGTGCGTCGAAGGGAACTGCTACGAATCCATCCGTTTCCAAAGCTAGTCCAGCCGTCGTTATTCCTAGGCAACCCCCGGCTAAACAACCTTGGCGCCAAAGACCAGGAAAGAGACGAGCCCAATCACACATCCTTGCCCCTTCCCTCGCTCGCCAGCTGATCAAAACTGTGTTTCATTCTATAAAACTGTTTAAACAAGGTAGACCGAGCAAAATCGCTTCCTTCGTTCCGGGCAAGATGAATCAGGCGCACCCCCCTCTGAAGGTGGAGCGGGACCTCCGGGCACGCTCATGAATGCGCTTGAACACCATAAAGGAGGGCTCGTCCAGTGCCTGTCAGGTCGCAGGGATCGAGGACGGAAGAAGGACTGGGCAGCTGACCTATCGGCAGAGCTACTGAAGCTGTTCCTCACCAAACAGCGCGGGCCCGGAGGTCCCGCTTCACTACACGTCTTAAAACGTGTTTCGAACACGAGTAAAAAGCGCGGCGGCCCCAAAGGATCGTTCGTTGCTACTGACTGAAGGTCAAGCGGGTGCGGTACTCGGTTTGGGCAGTCGGGTTCTCGATTCGCAGCAAGGGCTTGCTACGCTCCGCGAGTTCCGCCTGCACCGCTTCCGGCAAATCCTGCAGGTAGGTCACGTCGGGATGAACTGGGTGGAACACGAAAATCATTTCTTCACCAGACAGACGGTCCGCAAACTTGCGCAGCCCGATGTCCCACGGCTGGCCGAAGTAGAAGTGGTCCGCCACCAACTCGCCTCCGATGAAAGCCGCCACGCGGTCGCCGACATATGGGATCCGTAACCATACGTCGTCCGTCTGTAACCCCTCTTCGGATACGGAAAGCGCCAAGCGGCGTTCGCCGATGCGGCGCACTTTGATGGGTGGTTCTATCGCTTCGAAGTTCACTTGCCAGGCGGCAAAGCCGCTTTTCTGAGCGGACTGGGCTTCCACCGTTCCCCGGCTCGACCGTAGCTGCGAGACAGCAGTCGTCGGGTAGACCTGAACGCGTATCGACGTTTTCCCTACCGTGCGAAGCTCCAGTCCCTCCGGAGCTGGGAATCCATCCGCGTCGGCAAAGACCAGCTTGCTCTCGTCGGCGTGCGCCAGTGTGAGCGCCAGTTCCCGCGGTATCACCAGAAAATGCTGTTTGCCTGACCGGAAGTGAAACGGCTCGCTGTCTCCCCCGGTCACCACGGTCACACCATCGCGTTTTCGCGCTTTGCTGCCATGCTCGGTTTGGACAGCCTGATCGCCTTCGAACACTAGCTCGGGCTGCATGCCTTCGACGGTCATGAATACCGAATGCGTCTCGTCGCCATTTTGCAAAACGGTCAGCGGCTGCACAGTGGCAGTGCGCAGCTTCAGCTCGTCAAGCCCGAGGTTGAAAGGCAGTACGCCGCTCGCGTCTTTGCTCAGAGTGAACGTTCCCTCATGCGGGAACGAAATTACTTCATCGTCACCTCCTTCCAGCTCTAAACGCAGGCCGGTTAGATCATGATTTTCCACATGATCCTGGAAATTGTGCAAGAATACGAAACCGCTTTTCCCATCCGTGCGGGCCGCCCAACGCAGCGTATCCACATCGCTCGGTTCGATATCCGCATTCGTTTCCGGAAGAATCGACGGCATCGGCGCCAGCTGGTCGCCCCAGTTGTCCAGAAGCAGGTGGAGCAGCTTCAGCTCCCGATGGTGCAGGCGCATCTCGCCGTATTCACCGATGGGGGCTTGATAGTCGTAGTTGATGCGTGGCAGTCCGCCGGACTGCTCGTTGAAGAAGTGCCCGTCGATCACCGGGTTCGAACCGCCATGGTACATGTAGTAGCCGATTCCGTTAGCTCCGCTGCCTAGAGTCCGCACAATCAACGGCGCCAAGCTTGATGGCAGCACCGTAGTCCGGCGCTTGTAGGTCAGCGAGATCCCCGCTCCCAATTCGGCAGGGATCGATGGATACAAATCCGCATCGTAGCTGATCGGAGGGTAATCGGGGTTCAAGCGAATGTCTTTGAACAAGTAAAAGTCAGATGGCTCGGGCGGCGCCCAAAAGGGATAGGCATAGCCGGCCGTCACTGGGATGCTTCCCTCTTCCACGATCGCCGCGTTGCCCCATCCCGTCGCGGTATAGATCGGCACGTCGATGCCATGCGAACGAGCGATTTTCTTGAGCGTCGCCATATGATCGCGTCCTGCGTCGGCAAACTTGTTCTCAGGCCCTCCCGCGGTGATTTGATAATGCGTCACATCGACATCGCGGTCCGCCACCGTAAACTCTCTGGGAGCGCCAGGATAGGTCCATTCCCACGGAGCGGCGCTGTGCTGGTATTCGTTTTCCAACTGCACACCAACAACTGGGCCGCCGTCCTTGAACAGCAGTCCGTCCAATTGCTGAGCGATTTGACCATAAAGACGATCCGCGTAGAAAAGATAGCCGGGATCGTTCGAACGTATTTCCACCGGGCGTCCGTAGATCCAGTCCGGGATGCCGCCATTGCGTACCTCGCCGTGGCAGAAGGGCCCCATGCGAACGATGGCTCGCACGTCATTCGCTTCGCAAAGCTCTAGAAACCGACGCAGGTTGCGGTCGCCCTCCCAGTCGAACTCGCCCTCCACCCGCTCGTGCATATTCCAGAAAACGTAGGTCGCGATCAGGTTGATGCCGCCAGCCTTCATCTTGCGGATGGCTTCGCTCCAGTATTCCGCCGGATAGCGGGCGAAGTGGATCTCGCCAACTACCGGAATCCAGGGTTCTCCGTTAAGCTCGATGTATTGATTATTCACCGACACGCGCTCTCCCGTTACGCTTTCCCCTCCCAGATCGAGGTGTCCACGCCGCACGGGCGGCAGCGGCTGGTCAAGGTCGAGCGAATACGTGCGTTGAGCGTTCAATTCAGGTGAAGCCATGAAAAGGGTTAGCGAGGCGAGACAGATTAGTTTTTTCATCGAAATATCCATATTATCAGTACAGTTGCAACGACTACCGCACCGCCCGCGAGCTTGAGTTTGGGCGAGCTCGTCACATCGAGATCCTCCCGCACGGGTAGCGCGCGCGGTTTTTCCAGTGGCCAAACGAAGGTGATGAAGCCCATGGCAAACACTACGAGTTGAAAGGTCAGAGCGACCTGAAGCAGGAAATGAATATCCGGGGCGAAGGCCTGAAACAGCCCGTACAATGCCGGGCCGGCCAACAGAGCGAACACCCCCGCCGCAGGCGGCGCCGTGGGCACCAGCAAGCCAAAAGCGAAAGCTGCCACCACTCCGGGCCAGATATAGCCTTGGAATTGTTGGATAAACTGAAAAACACCGCCGAAGCGCGGATCCGCCAATTGCGGCGCCAAAAAGCAGGCCAAGGCTACGCTAGCCGCCGTCACCAAACGCCCGACCAGCACCAGGCTCGTTTGGCTGGCGTTGGGTCGAAACAGGCGACGGTAGATATCCATGGTGAAGATCGTGGACGCGGAATTCAGCATCGAGCCCAGCGAACTCACGATAGCCCCCGCAATCGCCGCCAGCACAAAGCCACGCAAGCCTGCAGGGATGAGATTCGTCACCATGTACGGAAACGCCCGGTCCGGCGTCTCTTCGACCTCCGGAAAGAGCTGCGAGGCCATGGTTCCTGGCAATACGATGGCAAACGGTACCAGCAGCCAGAGCGCCCCAGCGAAGATCACCCCCGCTTGCCCATCCCTCAACGTACGGGCGGCCAAGGTGCGTTGCACGATGAACTGGTTGAGCCCGCAGTAGTAGAGCAAAACGATCCACATGCCAGCGAACGCTCCCGTCCAGGGCAACACCGGATGATCGGAAGGCAGAATCATGTGCAGCCGTTCCTCGTTGGCCTCCGCAAACGACTCCCAGCCACCGACCGCGTGTAGTCCTAAACCAAATACAAGTAGACCGCCCAACAACAAGGCAAGTCCCTGGAACAAATCCGCCCAGGCCACCGCCTTCAAGCCGCCCCAAACCGTGTACAAGGCCGCCACCACACCGAGCACCCAGACGCCTTGCGTCAACGGGACGCCCAACACCGTTTGCATCGTCAAGCCGCCCGAGTAGAGCACCGCGGTGAGCAGCACCCCGATGTAGATGATCACGGTGATCAACGCCATGATGGCTCGGGCCAAGCTGTTGTAGCGATACTCCAGAAACTCGGGGATCGTGTAGATGCCAGACTTCAACAATCGCGGAAGTAGTGTAAACGCAAATACAACTACGCCAATCGAGCCGGCCAACTGCCAAAGGCTCACCGCGATGCCCACATCGCCGGCGCCCTGCCCGGCCATGCCCACCATTTGTTCGGTGGAGATGTTGGCAGCCACGATCGAGATGCCAATCAGCCACCATGGCAAACTGCGTCCTCCGAGGAAATAGTCGCTGCTATCGCTGCCACCGCGGCTCTTCCACACGGAAAAGCCGATGACGACGACGAAAAACGCCGCGAAGAAAACCAAATCGAATACGCTAAGGGTCATGCCTAGGGGGCTTTCGTTTCTGACGCGATCAAAGCTCGTACCGCTTCGGGCGTAACAGTGTGCTGGGGCGAGAACGCGTCACTCTGCGCGTAGTTGAGTAAACTTGCCACCAACTGTCGACGCACCGGATCGAGCTCACCTGAAAAGTCGATGCTTGTCACTAACAGCCGCCCTGTTCCAACGCGGGCTTCCCAAACCAAAGCGAGTTTGCGGTTGGTCACCCAGTCGTCGACCACCTGCACGATCGGCTGAATCGGCAGCGGCAAATCGTCGAGAATCATGGGAGCAGCTTTGCTCACCGCATACCACCATTGCCAATCGCTGTGGGAATCCGTCGGGAAATCAGCGAAGGCCGGATGATCCGGGTCGCACAAGATGCCCAAGGTGTGCGGCGCCTGCCCATTAGTCCAAGCCGTGTTCCAGAAGATGCTGGAGAACCCCAGAGCGATGGGCCCATTCTCGGGATCGGGAGCCACGTGATCAGGCGGCAGGGTCAGCACCACGACGCCGCCGGCCTCGAGGCGTTCCTTTGCTGCGGCATCTAAAGCGTCAACTATCAGCACACCCTTCGGAGCTTCGACAGAAACGTCTTTTTCGCTTGGATACACCCAAATCCCCCAGTCGTTCACTGCCCTGCCCTCGCTCGTTGGCACGCTGACTTCAAATCGGTAACGGGCAGGAGCGACCATGTCTCCCAAAGGCAATTCGACTCGACCCAAGGCATTCCCGTGGCCAACGGCAATGTCAGTCGGAGCGAACGCCCCCTCCTCCGCAACGCCATCCTGTTCATCGATCAGGCGCCAGGTCGCTTCCGCGGCGTTCAATGGCTGGGGCCCGAAATGGGCTACCTCAACCTCGGCGATCAAAGTTTCGTCCGCAGTGAAGACACGTCGATCGAAGCGAGCCAGCGGAACCGTTGGGGCGCAGAAACGTCGGAACTCCGCAGGGGAAACATAGCCTTTTTCCTCCCAGAAGGCGTCCAGCACGCCAACCAGAGCGGTACCCTGCCCGGAAAAGTCGCTCAGACCCAGAAGCTGAAAACCTCCCATTTCCGGTGTCCGCAAGGCCGATTCGATGTCTTCCTTGTAGCAGAGCGTCTGCAGTTTTCCGGAGGCGATCAGGAAATCGTGAGCTTGCTCGGCCATGCCAGCCTCCGCTAGCGTTTCCTGAAAGATCTCGAAATTCTTCGGCTTCAAGTAACCGGTGTACTTATCCATCTCCCCAAAGTTCGGATACACGCACCATTGGCCGATTTCATGACTCACCACCGGCACCGTGCGCTCTCCGATGATATCGCGATAGTCGGTGCGGGTTTCCGGAGGCTTGGCGTTGATGCGCGATTTCAGGCCCTCTTCCCACTGCTGGATACGCGGTTCGGAGCGGATATGAAAATCGTTTTGCGGTACCTCTGGCCAAGCCGCCGTGCAGGTATAGAGTCGGCGTGGGTCCGCCGTCTTACGACGTTTCACCCAGTCGTCTAACCATGCGTCGCTATTGTCTCCGGCTGGTTCATTGCCGGCCGCCATCAGCACGAAGGAAGGATGGTTGCCGTAGGCCTGCAGGATGCGCTGCGTCTCCGCTTCGATCCATGCGTCAGCTGGCTTGCCGTCGCCGACGGTCGCTCCTTGATTAGGCCAGGTTGCCGCTTCGACCTGCAGGTAGACCCCCAGCTCGTCCGCAGCAGTGAAGGCGGCTCTGGGCGGGCACCAGGAATGAAAGCGCACATGGTTGAGCCCATGCGACTGGATAATCCTATAAACCCTCCGCCAAGAATCCACATCGAGCGGCGGGTGCCCAGTACGCGGATACACGGCGCAGTCCAGCGTGCCGCGTAGGAAAAGCTTGCGACCGTTTATCGTCAGTTGACGTCCAATAGCATCGATCTTCCGCAAACCAAAAGAAATCGTCTGCTCCGCGACCGTAGTCTCCGTAGCGACCGCCACCTTCAACTGATGCACCACTGGATTGAATTCATCCCAGGTTTGCACATCTGGCCCGAGTGAGAACATCGTTTCGAATGCTTGAGCGTCGCCATCGAAGTGAAAAGAAACGGCATCCCTACCGTCGTTTCTCTCATTCACGGCCAGCTCCACCGAACCGGCGACTGGTTTTCCCGTCACGTTTCGCAGCACGCCGCTCACCGAAAGGTTTCCAGCTGACACATCCGGAAACACCTGTACGTTTTCCACCCATACCGGAGAGCTTGCTTGTAAGGTCAGCTCACCTACAATCCCGTTCCAGTTGCCTTGGGTATGATCGGAGATGGAGTGCGAGTTCTCGCCGATCTCAAATTGCACCGAGTTGTCCACGCGAATGGTGAGTACATGCCGTCCCGGAGACACGGACGCTCCCAGCTCGTAAACATGGGCGACTGAGAGCGCGTCATTGGAACCGAGCAAAACGTCATCCAGCCAAACGGTGGTCTTCCAGTGAGGACGCTCAAGGCTCAGCGTCACTCGTTTGCCTCGCCAGTCCGAAGGGATCTCCACTTCTCGCTGATACCAAGCAACTCCGGAATAGTAGGTTTCCGGCTGCAGCCAAAACGGCACCTTTAGGTTGTCCGGCTCGCGATACGGAGCGTATTTGTCCTCTGTATACCACGACGGATCGAAAACGCTGCCTACCCAGGGCGTCTCAACCGTAATGGGATCGCCAATACCCTGCCCCGGCAGAGACCCTGGCAGCTCGATTTTTTCAGAGAGCTTTTGGGCAAACCAGCGTTGTTCGACGCCCGCGTTGTCGCGGTCGAGTTGCAGGCGCCAGGAACCGGCGAGCGAGATGGAATCGGCAGAACCGAGAGCGGTGGACATCATAGATAAACAAGTCAGAACGATGGGAGCGGCTAGAAACCGCATTTTAGTCATGAGCTCAGTTTTGGAGTTGAGAGACGGTTTAAACCTGATCAATGGAAGCTTTGAGATCAGCGGCCGCAGCGGAGCTGGGGTTTTCTTCCAAAAGCGTATCCAGCAACTCGGCCGCTTCTTTCTTCTGACCAAGACCGAACCGAGCCTGGGCCTCCAGAAGTCGAGCGGTGAAGCGCTGGCTCTGGTCAAGGTCCTCGTCGAATAGCAGCATCGTCGGCAGAGAGGTGGCGAAATAGTCGATCGAGGCCGGCGTTTCAGCGAGCTCCTGAGCGTACTCCAGCAGCGAATTGAGCAACTCGCGCGCCTCCTCGGTCTGGCCAAGGCGTTCCTTGGCTCGAGCGGTGAAGTATGTAGTCTCGGAGTAACGACGCACGCTCATGCCTTGGAAGTCGCCTTTGAAACCTGCAGCGGCCTGCCAATGGGTTCTGGCCGCTGCGTCGTCCCCAAGTTTGGCATGGGCTTCGCCCAGCCACCAGTGGGCCTCGCTAGGATTGACCAGAAGATGTCGGGCCTCGCCAAGGTTCCTCGGAATCTCCAAGGCTGCAGCGAAATGCTCTTTGGCCGCGAGAGCGTCGCCGCGCTTCAAATTTTTCCTTCCGAGAAGAATGCGAGCTCGCATGTATTCGCGAGAAACGAGCCCTTCGCCCCCTTCCCACGGCTGGAACACTCGCGATTGAAGCAGTTCCAGCGCTTCCTCGGGGAGTCCCGTCTGGTTGAGTAAAGCGGCCACCTCCACGACGAGGTCATCCCGTTGGCCAACGCATTCCTTCACCTTGTTCAAAGCCTGGAGACGTTTTTCCGGACTGTGTCCGAGCCGCTTCCACAACTGGTCGCGCTCGTAATGGAGCCGTGCGTCTGACGGTGCGCATTGGATTGCCTGATCGTAAGCCCGTTGAGCTTCGTCGGGCTGTTTGCGGATATTGAAGTAAGCGATCCCCAAGCATCGCCAAACGACTGCATCCTCTTTATGGATACTCACCGATGCTTCCCAATGCTCGATCGCCTCCTCATGTCGGCGTCGGTCGTAAAGCCAGAACCCGAGCAGCGCATGGGCTCGATTGTCCTTGTTGTCGGCCTCGATCGCAGCTCGCAGCACGGTTTGCTCTTCCAAGCGCGCGGGGAAACACCTTTCGGCGCTCGCCTCTCGGGCCGCCTTGCGGCAGCGAGTCGCCTCTGCGGATCGGCCCAACTTCTCATTCAGCCAGGCCCGCGTGTATTCAACAATCGGTACGGAGCCGCCTTCTGGATCAGGAGTAGCTGTTTCCAGCGCCTCTAACGCTTCCAGCCAAAGGCTTGCTCGAGCGAAGTCGTGCGCCACGTCGAGTCGCAGCTGATTGTCGTCCGGAATCTCTTCATCCCGCAACCAAGCCGCCCAGACGTCTTGCAGATCGGTTTCGAGAATCTCCTCCAAGGTCGACGCCGACCAGTTCTCAAGACCGCAGCGGGCGTAAACGATCGCCTGCAGGTTGCGGACGCGAAGATTGTCTTCATCGAGGCGACGGGCACGGGTGAGGTTGACGTCCGCTTCCGCCCAGCGTGCTCGACCGATTTCGATCTCGGCCATCGCCAGTTGGGACGCGCCCTCCCAGGCTTGATTCCAGGACGCCTTGGCGAACGCGGCATAGGCCTCCTCATCGCGATCGAGAAACCGCAAGCAGCGTCCGAGCTGGTAGTAGGCTTCGCCGTCTGCGGGATTCGGATTGCGCGAAACGAGCCGAGCCAAGCTGGCCCGAAAGTGGTCTTCAGCGAGGGCGAACTCTCCTCTGCGCAGTCGCCAACGTCCCAATGCAAGATTGCAGCGGCTGTCTCCTGGATCGCGACGCAGCGCCTCCCGCCAGTACAGCGTCGGACAACGTGTAGCATGGCGGTATTGCTCCAAGTGGAGGCCAATCAAGTACAGCTCGTCCGAGCTTGCCACCTGCTCCGGCGCTGGCGGAGCCTCAGCCGGGGCGGGCGGTTCCTCGCGAACCGTTTTCTGCGGCCGGTAGCGGATAATCTCCGCTCCATCGCCATCTCGCACCACAAGCTGCAAATCCGTCAAATCGCAACCCTTGGCAAGGTTAAGCTGCACGATTCCCGCATGGCACGGAAGCAGCTCGACCGTTTCCTCTGCCAACAGACGACCATCCGCTGCCACGATTTGCACCAGAGCGGAGGGCAAAGAACGTGTCACGGAAATCCGAGCCTCCGCGCGGCGGCCTTTCTCGGGCAGGCGCAAATCGACCGCCGCCTCTTCGTTGGCCTGACGCGGCACGCCAATGTCATAGATCGGATACCAGAACTGGCTCCACTTCTTAGTCTCGCCCGGCTGGAGGAAGGAAAAATCCGGCTGGTTGTCGGTGAACACGCCCGCCATCAGTTCGATGTAAGGCGGGTGACTCCCGTCGTCGCGAGCGTCCGTGAGATTGCGGTCCCAGGCGTATCCAAATTCTTGATTTCCCCAGGTCCACTGCTTCTTGCCAGGGGCGATGTGGTGGTCCGCGATGTGTACGATGCCGATACCGGCGCGATGGTCGTAGCCGCCACAAAAATCGCCTGTCGACCCCATGCACATGTAGGAGGTCGGCACCGGAATATTGGCATACCAGGAAAGGTCGTTGGGAGCGGGCGTATTTCCTTCGCTGTCCTTGGGAGGGAAATACTTGCGAGGCGTTTCGTGAGCGGGCACACCGTTTTTAGCGCGTTCCGCATAGTCGACGCCATAATACGAGCCGTCACACAAAGGAAAGGTGCTCATAGCCCGCTTTGCATGGTCGGCCACATAGCTCACGTCAGGAGGGAAAAATGACTGATATTGCTCATGAGCCTCCAGCCCGGCATTGGCCCACCAAAGAAAGGTCTGCACATCGTCCGTGCGGTTATAGGCACGCGCTCGCAGTTCCACCCGAGCAATGCCCGGCTGCAGCCGAACTCCATGCATGCCCTTCATCCGAGCCATGGGATCGTGCTCCGAAAGCCAAACCGTCGCCGAGCCATCCTCTTCTTCTTCGATATCTACAAAGGTCGGCAAAGTGGTCGAGGGACGGTGGTGCTGCGGCCAGTTGAATTCGATGCCGCCGCTTACCCAAGGTCCAGCTAGGCCGACGAGCGCTGGTTTAATCATGGGCTGATAGTAGATCAGGTCATGCTCGCGAATCTTGTCCCAGATTCGGTGGATACGACCACCCAGCTCGGGCAGGATCGTCACCTTCAAGTATTCGTTTTCTATATACACTACCTCCCATGATTTCGGCTGAACCTCCGACTCGATGGCATCGCAAACCGGCAGCGGATACACGCGCCCGCTCGAGCCTTGGTAAACGCGCTTTTCCAGAAACTGCGGATGGCGGTCCGGCGTCTTCGGCAGATAGGTCGGAAACTCTGCCGTTTCTTGGCTTACGGATACGGATTGAGACGTCGGTGAACGATAGTCGCAGGGCATGGGCGGTTACTCCTTAGAGATTTATCGGGGTACGGTGAAGCGGGGAACAGCGACGATATTACCCGAACTTCGGAAGATTGACAATGGACGGAATTCTGGAAAACCTGCACGATCTTACACTATGACTGAGATCGCGCGGCGACAGGACGGATTCTCGGGCCAGGTCCATCTGATGGTTCCGGAAGCCCAACAGCAGCGCATGGCCACGCACCCGCTGCTGGCGGGACTGCACGTGACGCACGCGGGCTTCTTTCCTCGGGCGGAAGGACATTTCATCAGTCGTCCCGAGGGCTGCTCAGACCATGTTCTGATCGTCTGCCTGCGAGGCTCAGGCTGGGCGGAAGCTGGCGGGCGACGCCAGCAACTCGCCCGCGGCGATATCGTGGGACTGCGAGCAAAGCACGAGCATCTCTACGGCGCCACCCAAAATGACCCTTGGTCGATCGCCTGGGTGCACTTCACTGGGAAGGAGGCGGACGCCTGGCTGGAACACGCCACCGGCCGACGAACCCCATTAGCGAGTTGCCATACGTCCGCCGATCGGCTGGATTCCCTTGGTTTGGATCGAATTCACTCTTCGCTTGCTGCTGGCTACGGCTTGCCCGAACTGCTCGACGCGGCGGCAGCCTTGAGGACTTGTCTGACCTCCATATCCCGTCGTCGCGCTCAGAGCAGCACCGCCCTTTCCGCTCAAGAGCGTGTGAGCGCCTCGATCGAGCTTGTCCGCAAACACTGGATGCAGTCGCACAACCTTGCCGAGCTTGCGGCGAGCGCCGGTGTATCCGTAACGCATTACACAGCGATCTTTCGTCGCCTGACGGGATTTCCCCCGATCGATTTCCTGATCCGTCAGCGTATCCAACATGCCGCGGACCTGCTGGCGACCACGTCGAACCCGATCTCTGATATCGCCAGCGAATGCGGCTTCAACGATCCCTACTACTTCAGCCGCAGCTTCTCGCGAATCATGGGATCGTCGCCTCGAGGCTACCGCCAAACCCATCGATCCGCTAGCGGCGAGCCATTCAGCAAGCCCGCCTAATCGTCTAACCCGGGCTATCCTAAAACCGTTTCTCTGCTCCTAGTTTACTGACTACTCGAAACCTATGCCGATCAAACTCAACAACGCCTCGAAACGGAAACGTGTCCTCCTCGCGATGTACTGGTGGGAGGAGCGGGTTTTCGATGGCGTGGCGAGGTTTGCGACAGAAAACAATTGGATCTTGGATAGTCGTATGCGTTGGACCCATACAGACCAATTCATCACGCCGTGGCGAGGCGACGGCATCATCGCAAACCCCGGGTTCACCCGCCCTCTTAAAAACCTCGTCTCCCTCATTCACGATTCGGGCTTACCATGCGTTGGATTGCAGAAATTTGGCGACTACGGTAGCGGCGCAAGAGTAGTCAACGACCACCGCAAAGTAGGCGAAGAAGGCGCTCGCCATCTTATCTCGCGTGAGTTTCGAAATCTCGCGTATGTGAAATGCGCTGACAACGCCTTGGAGCGCGAACGACTCGAAGGCTTCAAAAAGATCGTCCTCGAGTCGGACCTACGCTTTTACGAAGTCTCCTGCTCCGAGCTAAAGAATCAACTAAGCCAGCTGCCGAAACCGATCGGGCTGATGGCGGCAAACGATTTCAATGCCCACGACGCCATGACGGTCTGCATCGAAGCAGGTTACACGATTCCCCACGAAATCGCCATCGTTGGTGCGGACGATTCCAAAGCCTTCTGCGAGCACACCGAGATCCCGCTTTCCAGCGTACGCTGCAGATTCGAAGAGCAAGGCTACCAAGCCGCGGTGATCCTCGATCGACTCATGCGCGGAGAAGCGCCTCCAGAAACAGAATACGCCATCGGAACGGATGGCGTCACCGAACGCAAATCCACCGACACTATAGCCGTCGAAGATGAGCTAACCCGCAGGACGCTAGCGATCATCCGAGAACGCTACCGGGAACGCCTCAAGGTGAAGGACATCGCCGAGATGGTGGGCATCTCCCCAAGAAGCCTTCAGATCTCATTCCGAGATCGGCTCGGCTTCACCATGTCTTCAGAGATCGCCCGCCTGCGAACGGACTTCGCCAAGCACTTGCTGTTAAACACCGACCAAAAAGTCGACACGGTCGCCTACGAATGCGGCTTCTCCGGTAGACACCACTTCATTCGCTCCTTCACGCGCGAAGTTGGCATGACGCCTACCGAGTTCCGCAAGAGCGCGAATCAAAGCGAGAATTCGTAAAAGGTGGCGCGGGACCCCCGGGCACGCGCTTCGCAAAGCCGAGCGACTCACCGCCATGCCCGAGCGAGAACGCGCCCGGAGGTCGCGTTCCACCCGTATTTCGTCTACCGCAGCTCCTCGTAAAACTCGATCTCCACGATGGACAGCTCGCTCTCGCCTACGTCTTCCTCGCCGGTCCGGGCGTTGCCCTGATCGACTAGCTCGGTGAGCTCGCCAAACGCGTCCATCGCCTCGCCTCCTTCGAGCGGCACGATAGTCACGTAGCGACCAGTCGTTTCCTTCAATCGAAGCGTTATGTATCCAAGACTTCGCGACGTCGCCCCGAAAAAGACTTCCTTCTCGCCGACCAGAATTCGGATCGGATAGCTGCGGGCTCGGAAGCCTCCCACCTTCATGGTGATCTCGTTCAAGGTCGCTTCTCTCGCGAGCTCGAAAGTGATGGGCTTCTTGCCGATCCATGCGGTCGCTTCGTTGTCGTCATAGGCAAGCTTCGGATCGAGATCGCTATTCGACTCGGCAGTTGAAACCGCTACCGGACGACGCGTCCACGTGATCGACGAACCATGTGGTGTCGGCCCGCGAGCAAGATCGCCCTTCAGGGCTTCTCCCGGAAACGCACGGCTCCACCCGTCGTTCGTGGGGAACGCATGCGACTTCACCTCGAGTGTCGCCGACTTCAAGCCTTCCGATCGTGCGGTGAGCGTGATGGTACCTGCCTCCGTGGCGCTGCGAACCAGCACGCGATTCACGCCTCCCTCGACGGGGAGCGTTTTAGATAAGATATAGTTGTCCGGCCCCTGGGCGATGCCACCTCGCCATTCCGCTGGCCCTTCCAACTCGAACTCGACCTCGTTTAGGGCGATGGGGTTGCGGCGGCCGTCACGATCGACGACTTCTACTTGAGCGAGAAATACATCCGCTCCGTCCGCACGGAGCTCGCCGTCCGGCCCGATCAGCGTTAGCTGCAAGGCCGCAGGCTCGCCCACGGTCTGGTGGCTGGCGCTGCAAACCGTCTCGCCAACAGCATTCCTGCCCACCGCTTCGATGGTTCCGTGCTCCCAAGCAACGTCCCTGAAAGTAAAGAGAAACCGGTGACTTTGCTCGCCCATGCCGAGCGATTTGCCGTTCACGAGCAGCTCCACCGCATCGGTATTGGAGACGACGTAGACATCCTTCACCGTGCCTTCCTGATAGTTCCAATGCCCGAGGATATAGGCGTCGGGCTTGGCCGGATCAACCCACCCGCTCCACATGACCTGGTGGGCGAAGAAACCATCCTTGGGAATGCGCATAGGATCGACTTCGCCACTGCGGCGATAGTTTTCCGCCCCGCGGTAGTGCGTGTTCGTATCCGAAAATATGATATTCAATCCGCCCGCGTTCACACGACGTCCCGTGCCCGGACGTTCCCTCCAAAACTCATGCCAACGCACCACGTTCTCGATGGCATGGGAATCCTGGTTGCGATTGTACGAACGGGCTGGGCGACCTCGATAGTCAGGCCCGTCACCATCTTTATGATACGGCGGGGAATACTCATCCCAGTACTTTCTCAAGCCTTCGTCACGCGAGTACTCGTTTTGCCAAAGCGGAATATCGGCGCTCTTGTTGATGTAAAGCATCTCGCCTCCGTACTCCGCCTCCTTCGAACCAAGCATCTCGCGGCTGCCCATGGCCCGCATGCCATGCGGGTCGAACTGGTCGCGAATCGCCTTGAGCTCGCGCATATGCTCCTCGCTGATTCCTTTGTTGCCGCCTTCGTAGACTGCTACACTTGGGTTGTTTCGATTGTAGACTACGGCGTCTCGCATGAGCTCGACGCGTTGTAGCCACTTTCTACCGACAGCATCCCGTTCGGAGTCGCCCGCTGGCAGCATCTGCAGAAGTCCGACCCGATCGCAGGATTCGACGTCTTGCTTCCAAGGAGTGACGTGCATCCACCGCACCATGTTGGCGCCGTTGTCGACCATAAGGCCATTGGAATAGTCGCTCAACCAAGGAGGCACGGACAAGCCGAGAGCTGGCCACTCGTTGGAAGTGCGCTGGGCGTAGCCCTTAATATGAAGAGCCCGTCCGTTGAGCCAAACGATTCCATCTCGAAACTCCAGCTTGCGGAAACCGGTAGTGGTGCTCACTTCATCCACGACGACATCGTCCACCTTCAGACGAGTGATCACCTCGTACAAATAACCATAACCCCAGCTCCAGAACTCGAGGCCTTCGACTTCCTTGCATGCTTTGGCGACGATGCGTCCGCGCTGCGGAGCCACGAATTCGCCTCCCGAGAAGAGGGAGATGGTTTTACCTTCGCGATCTCGAATTTCGATTTCAAATTCGAATGGCTGGTCGCGTCGCGGCTCGAAAACGACTTCGGACTCCACGTTCACCATCGCCGTTTTGTTTTCTAGGTCGATGTCGCTTGGATAGACATACACGCCCGTATACCCAAGACTTGAATACAGAGGCAAGGTCTGGTGCAGGATTCCCGTCAGGTGCAGCTTCACGTTCTTAACCAATCCACCATAGTTGGCGTTGAAATTCTGGTCGGCCCACTGAAAGCCTTGACCGGAAACAAACTCCTTGTAGTCCCAAGCGTTGTCGGTACGGACCGCGATGACGTTCTTTTCTGGAGCGGGTCGCACGAAACGGGTTAGATCAAAACCGAACGCCATCACTCCATTCTCATTGGCTCCGACACGCTCTCCATTGACCCAGACCTCCGCCAATTGCCGGGCGCCTTCGAACTCGATGTACACCTTGCCCTCCTTCATCCGCTCGGGCAGCACGAAGTCCTTGCGATACCAGGCCACACCTGTCCTGTGATTATGGATATCGAGGTGAAAGGCGTCGTCTTCATTCCACGCTCGCGGCAAGGTCACGGCCTCGAATTGCGAGTCGTCGAAGTCCACCTGTTCCGCCCCTTGGTGTTCGCCCACGCCCATTCGCCAGTCGGCGTTGAAGTTGAGAGCGAGCCTCTGGTCGGCGCCCTCGAGAGCTCCAACACAAAGGAAGACAAAGAGACAGAGAGAGGCACGACAAAGGTAGTGGCCGTTACCCATACGACCACTACCCCGATCAAAACGTCCCCAGGGACGTTCTTTCGTACTTATACCAAACACACAAAAAAGACTCTTCATTAGCGTAGCCTGCCGGCTTTCAGCGTTTCCGAATTCCATAACCTAGAGGGCGATCGACTCAGGAAAAATGTTCAGCGAGGAACTGACTTTAGATAGGGTCTACCCAGTTCTCCTTGATCTCGCCTTCCTCGGGAACGGTCCCTTCCTCGTCCACAATCGAGAAGCGCTCTCTTAGACGTAGGTCTCCCGAAGAAGCTCCCGCGTATAGCGTGAAGCCCCCCGGCTCCACGACCCAACCTTTGCCAGTGATATAAAACTCGAGGTGTTCCCTAGAGAGGGTGAACGAAACGCGAACGCTTTGGCCTTTCTTGATATGCACGCGCTTGAAGCCCACCAGTCGTCGCTCGTAGGTGGTTGCGCTGCTGTAGTCGTCTCTCAGATACAGCTGAGCCACTTCGTCGCCGTCGCGATCACCCGTGTTGCGAATCGTCAGCTCGACTTCGATGTCGTCTCCGACCGCCGCCTCGACATTGCTCAACGACAAGTCGCGATACTCGAAGTCGGTATAGCTCAAGCCATGTCCAAAGGGGAACAGCGAACCGCTAATCTGCCCATAGTCCACGTCCTGAGCACCCGGCTTGGTGGGGAAGTTGTAAGGCAACTGCCCCACGGATTGGGCGACGGTGACCGGCAAACGTCCGGCGGGGTTGTATTCGCCAAACAATACATCCGCCAACGCATCGCCGCCATCCTCGCCAGGAAACCACATCTCCACGATCGCTGGGAAATTGCGCACTGCGTACTGCGCGCTGAGTGGTCGGCCGTTCGAGAAGACCAGCACCACGGGCTTGCCGGTCTCCTTGAGGGCCTGCAGGAGCTCGTTCTGGTAGCCAGGCAAATCGAGGCTAATGCGACTCTGCGATTCCCGACACTGAGCGTCCGTTTCGCCAACGCAGGCGATGATCAAGTCCACATCCCGGGCGGCAGCCACCGCTTCCTCGATTCCGGCAAGTACCTCTTCCGAAGCCGGCTCCTTGTAGACATCGCTCAGCGGCCAATTTTCATCCGCCGCCTCGACGCCTTTGACGTGGATGACCTCGCTCTTGCCATCCAGATAGTTTCGAAGTCCCTCGAGCGGCGTCACATAGTCGATCCGTTGCGAACCGTAACGACTCCACCAAGCTCGTTGGTCGTCCGCCATAGGGCCGGTTACCAGGACTTTGTCGTAGTCGCCCTCCAGCGGCAGCAGGTCGCCCTCGTTTTTCAGAAGGATGATGGATTCGCGCGACGCCTGATGGGCGACCTTCATATTCTCCTCCGATCGAACGACCGCGTCGGTGTCGATATCCTCAGTTCGATACGGATCGTCGAAGAGGCCCAGCCGAAACTTCACTCGCAAGATGTCGGCCACTCGCGAATCGATGGTATCCATAGATATCCTACCGCTTTCGACCAGCTCCAGCAGCGGGTTCGCATAGTCTTCCGGCTGAGTGAAGTGCGTTCGAATATTCAGGCCCGCTTCCACCGACATGCGTATGGCCTCCTTCGGCGTCGGGGCGACGCGGTGCTTTTCGTACAAAAACTCCACTGCCCCGCTATCGGAAACGACGTAACCTTCGAAGCCCCATTCCTCCCTCAGGATATCCTGCAAAAACAGCTTGCTCGCCTGCACGGGAACGCCGTCGTAGTCGTTGTACGACGACATCACGCCAATCGCCCCTCCCTGTACGATGGCCTTTTTGAAGGGAGCGAGATAGATGTTGTTCACCTCGCTCCAGGTCACATGCGGATCCGTGCGAGCATGTCCGTCTCGCCCGCCCTTCGGTACGCCGTAGACCGCGAAGTGCTTCAAAGTCGAGGCCACTCCCTGTTCTTGGATTCCCAATACTTGCTGCAAGCCGAGCTCGCCCACGAGAAAAGGATCTTCGCCATAGCTTTCGATGATGCGTCCCCAGCGCGGATCGCGCGAGACGTCCAAGACTGGTGAATACACGTTCGTATAGCCGAGCGCCTTCGCTTCGCGGCCCGTCACGCGACCGATCTCGCGCACCAAGTTCGTGTTCCAGGTGCTGGCCACGCCCAGCTCGGCCGGGAAGCTGGTGGTCTTGGAGTGCATCACCCCGCGTATGCCTTCGTTGGTGAAATCTACCGGAATGCCCAAGCGAGTGTTTTCGATAAACCAGCGCTGGATCTCGCGCAACGCCGCGGCATGTCGCGACCAGGGCAGATCGTTTTCCGGATCCGGAAGGTTTTGGGTCCAGCCCTCGTTTCCATTGATCTGCTCGTCGATGTTTCCTATCCCGTCGATCCACATGCGGTCCATCCATTTCTCGGTCGGCACCTCGTCCTTAAGGATTCGCGAGAAGCCATAGAGCGTGGTCATCTGGGCGACCTTTTCGCGCAAATTCATGCGTGAGATCAGGTCGTCGATGCGGGCTTCTTCAGGACGCGAGGAATCCTCGTACACCTCCATCTGCCCATTCTTGTTGAAATCGATATACGCGCCGCCTCCCGAACGCTCCGCTCCATGGGCGCTTGCGGCGATCGCAGTCGCGACGCTCAAGTAGGTTCCCCAACGGCCCAGGCGGGTGACGAGACGATTTCTAACTTTTCTGTTCATTATAACTTAAAGGAAACGATTGATCACTCGGCGGTCTAGACCCCTAGGAGTTGACGAGCTGACTGAGCACGGCGGGCACTCGGCTACCGAGCGCTTACGGGGGGATTTCTCAGGTAATAGCCCGGTAATGTTACACATTGCGAAGAAAGGGGTCAGTTGGCCGAACGAGAGGAGATAGATAGAGAAACGGGTTAAAAACTCTATGGAGAATCCCTCGCCGGTTAAGATCGATCCCAAACGCGTGTCTTTTTGCGAATGCCAATTGAGCTTTGGCGAAATTCGAGCCGTTGCAGCAAAGCGAAGCTTGAGCGTCGGTCCGCTTCCCACAAACTGCGCCCTTCCCAAGCCTAATTCGAGTGCTTTCAGAAACGCCACCCTCACGAGCCCGCCGGTGGGAAGCGATCTTCCTGATCTCTCTGGTCTACCCGCTTGCCTCGATCCAGATAAGCGTCGCGACGATTCTCTTTCCCATGCTCAAGCAGGAGTTCGACCTGTCGCACCAGCAACTGGGAACCTTCGCGACGATCTATCTGCTGTCGCGGGCAGCGTTCGGCCCTCTATGGGGAATGCTCGCCGACCGCTTCGGCCATAAGCGCATGCTGATCGCATCCCTGGCGATAAACGGCGTTCTCGTATTCAGCACCGGATTCGTCGCCAGTTTCGATCAGCTTCTGATTCTGTACAGTCTCAGCATACTCTGCACCGTGGCTGCGGAACCCATAACCTACACCATCGCGTCCACGGTGTTTCCCTCCAGCGACAGAGGCAAGGCGTTCGGCTCCATGCGAGCGGTACGGGGATTGCTTGGAGGGGGCTTCATCCTGGCGGTTGGATGGTTTGGCAGTTTCGAAGAAGGCTGGCGCTACGCCTTGATGGCTTTCGGAACCGTAAAGATCGCCATTACCCTAGCGCTGGGCAAACGGCTCCGATCGAGAGTAGAAAGTTCCAATCGAGATTGCAACGAACCGAAATTCGAATGGAACGCATTCAAATCCGTCACCAAGAAGCCAGTATTCATTCTTTTCACACTGATTCACATATTAGCCACCGGCATGTTGATGCCTGTATTCATGCCGACCTTCCTCGTTGAGCTACGGGGCCAGACCTTGGCCTCAGCGAGCGCCCTTGTGGGAGCGATGAAGATTTGCATGTTCTTCGGGGCCCTGCTGGGAGGCGTATTGGGCGACCTACTCGAACGTGTCAGCCCAAGCAAGGGACGAATCGTTCTCCTGCAGGCTTACGCCGCGATCTTCGCCAGTCTCAACGTGATCCTGTTTCTTCCCGACTGGCAGCATACCAGCGTCCTTTGGACGCTATCGCTTCTGGTCAGCACGGTTTTTCCCGTCGGCTTCACGGGATGCGTTCTACCGATGCTGGCCAACGTAGTGCCTTTTCACCTACGAAGCGCAAGTTTCGCCATTATGGCGTCTTTATGCCAAGGCCTGAGCCTAGCCGGCATTTCGACAGCAATCGGCTCCTTATCCGAGCATCGCGGACTGGACAACGCTCTCTTTCTCGCGTTCTCGATCCCCTACGCCATCATCGCCATGGTGTGCATAGCCTTGTATCGCTACTATCCATCCGAACTGGCTGCGAGAACAGAGTCTGCAAATGGTCCAGCCGTGTCGCCTCATATATAGCGAACCTAAGCTTCGAGCGTCAGCTAGTCGTACCCAATTTCCGCTACCGGAGCGGGCTCTCCTTCCTAGACCTAGCTGCGAAATCACTGGAGATCATTGATTGCCCAAGCGGAATAACCGATTCGCTCTCTGGGTAAACAGACTTCGCCCCTGCGAGCCCCACGCTGCTAACGGATAGGGAGAACGACTTGCATCCCGGATGGCGAACGAGCACTACCGATGCCACGCCGGATTCGCAGGGCACGTCCTTCGGCCCGACGATCTCGACTCCCGACCCGCATTCGAATGCGACCGTATCCATCGCCGTCTTACAGATGTTTCCGTCTTCATCGACTACGCGAGCGTGAGCGAAAAGCACATCCGTTTCGCTCTCTTCGCCCTGGATTCCCTCGTCGGCGATCTGCAGCGTCAATCGCGAAGGCGCCCCTGGAGTCGCCAGTTGATGATTGGCGACCTCAACGCCTCCGATGAAACCAACCGCTTCCAGAGCGCCTCTTTCGAATTTCTCGAGTTGAAAGAGAAAAGGTGGAAACGGAAGTCGCTGGTTGTTTGAGGTACGCGAAGGTTCAAGAGGACCAAACTCTTCATCGTTGAGCTTCAACGCGACCTCCTCGCAATTGCTGAACACAAGCACGTCGAGGATCGAATTTTCCACCCAACGCGACGCGATGTACACCATAGGTCCACCGCTCCACCTCTCGCTTCCTTCGCTGGGAGCGCGCTGGCTTTTAAAGAAGAAATACGAGTATTTCGGCAATCGGTGAATGTCCATGACCCCGCACGCGGCCCGAGTGGGACTGTATCCACGCGGGTAGTCGAACATCGACCAAAGGCCGTCGGTGACCGCGGGGGAAGACAGGGTGTCGTTCAACGCGACGATGTGGTTATGGGCCTGCCGGCGCAGGCGGCGCTCGCCTTCGCGACGAAAGGCTCGGCTGTTGCTCCAATCCGCCAATAGCCCAGCTCCAGTTTTCTGATCGAAACCTTCGTTCGAAGCGTAGAACTCCCAATCGCCATACTCGGCGATAACGAGGGCCTTGTCCTCGTTCTTCCACGTATGAATTTTCCCATGCTGTCGGGAGTGGATGAATACATCGAATCGATCAATCCAACCGCAAACAAGCATCTGGTCCCCGGGGTACTCCTCGTGGCCAATGCGCATCATCTCAGTCATGAACGCCTCATCCATTTCTGTCTCGTTCAACGAAAGCTCCCAGAAAATGACGCACGGATGATTTCGATCCCGGCGCACCAGCTCTCTGGCGTTTTGGTAACACGCCTCTCGGAAAGCGTCTCCTCCAATAAACTGCCAGCCTGGAATGCAGTTCATCACCAAGATCCCCAACTCGTCGCAAGCATCCAAAAACGCCGGCGACTGCGGGTAGTGGGAAAGCCGAACATAGTCGAAGCCTGCCTCCTTGATTCGTTTCGCGTCGCGATACTGGGCCGCGTCCGAAAGAGCGTATCCGATCCTTGGATAGTCCTGATGACGGTTCGTACCCCGAGGACGAATACGTTTCCCGTTCAGCTGCAGACCTCCGCTGCGAGATACCGCGATATGACGAATGCCAAAACGCTCTTGCACCCGGTGGATAAGACTACCGTTAGGCGATACTAGCTCCACTGCGATAGTGTATAAATGCGGTGACGCGAGATCCCAAACGACAGGATCGGAGACCTTGGCGGAAAAGGAATACTCCTGGTCCTTCCCCGCGGGTACCTCTCCTGATTCTATTTCTCCGGAAACGACAAGTTCTCGCTGCTCATTTTCTATGGCGTAGCGCAAGACGAACGCTCTATCCGAATTCGAATCGTTCACCACGTGGGCGGAGATTAATAAGGTCGCCTCTTTCGCATCCAAATTTCCAGTACGAACGAACACCCCTCCGCTTCCGACGACTCCTGCTGAAATCGGGTCCGAAATGTGAAGCGACGGATAAGCTCGCAATTCGACATGGCGGTACAATCCGCCATAGAAGCAGAAGTCGAGCTCGTCGACGGGCTTTCCTGGAGGCACATCTCCATCGTCGCGATTGTCGAGCACAGCTGTCAATATGTGCTCGCGACCGTCGGCCAGCCAGCGTGTCACGTCGATCTCGAATGGCAGGTATCCACCTGAATGAGACCCAGCGCATTCACCATCGATGGCAATCTCAGCCGTATGCATCGCCGCGCCAAAGTAGAGCACGTACCGCGTGTCCGGCTCAACGATCCCGACCTTCAACGTTCTCGTATATTCGCAAAGCCCCTGCCAATGCCCACAGCCATCCAAGTCTGCTACAAAAGGACTGTGCGGCAAAAAGACAGGAAACGGCCCGTCCTCTTGGTCCAAGATTCGAAACGACCACCCGTCGACTAAGCGCTCTCTGAAATATGCCATCCTTTTCGGTCTGCGACTTGATTGGTAAGCCAATGCTACCCGCCCTATACGGAATTTCTCTCGATCAACCGCACTGGCATCTTGACCGCTCGCTGGCTGACCTTCTTTCCCGAAGTTAGATTATCCAGCATCTCAGCCGCCGTTTCCGCCATTTCCCCCAAAGGCTCCTCTATCGCCGTCAACGGCGGATTGATGAGCTCTGAAATCCCTTCGTTCTCGCCGCCAATGACCGCTATGTCCTCAGGCACGCGAAGCCCCATCACGTAAGTGAGCAGATGGATGCACTCCATCGCCTGCAGACTTGTACCCGGAACGTAAATACAATCCGCGCCACCTCTGACGATACGAGTCACCGCTGCCGAATCCCGGCCCGAGCTTGCGGACGCCATCATGCGATTCTCGTATTCTAGCCCCGCCTCCTCTATCGCCTTGCGGTATCCCAGGAGTCGCTGTTCGAATCCAGGCCCTTCTCCTCCGAAGCAGGCCAGCTTTTTCTTTCCATGCTCGATGAAATACTTCGCTGCCAGATAGCCGGAGTTGTAGTGATCGGAAAAGATGCAGTACTGCCGTTCCGACACCTCGAACTTGTCCATATATACGATGGGTATCCGTTTTTCGAATTCCTTTAGAAACTCGAGCAGCTTCGTATCATAGGTGACGACGACGATGCCATCCAGGAACAGCCCAGGTAGCTCTTCAAATGGATCGGTAGGCAGCACGATACCCATTTTCTTTCGCGACAAAGCAAAGGACAGGTGAGCGGACAAGGTTGCCGCGTAGCCTTCCACCCGGTCGGAAAACCGAGGATCCGTCAGGATCGCGATCTGCCGCGAACGAACCGATGCCTGAGGCTTTAGATCCAGCTCCTTGGCCGCCTTCAGAATCGTTTCACGCGTCTCGCTCTTGACGCGGTCTCGGTTGTTCAGCACCCGACTCACAGTACCGGGTGAAAACCCAGTGTACTTCGCCAAATCGTAGATCGTTATTTTCTTCGCCGTACCGCTATCGTTCGTTTTCACTGTTTTTGCTTTTTTCATTACGGTGCTAAACTGTTCCCCTACGCTCCTCAAGAGCGTCCCTTGTCTCGTATGCTCGCTGGCGTGTTATGGGATAGAAAATAAGAATGACGATGGCAAGGATTGCCCACAAGGCAGTGGAAACCGCGAGGAATAGTCGCAAGGTGAGAATGCTCTCGGAGGATTGGTCCCCCCCGAGCTCCGCATCGAAGCCCGAAACCTGCAAGGCGATCGTCATGCCAAAGATGGAGAGCGAGTAGCCAACTTTCTGTATCCAAAGGAACACCGAGCCAAACATGCCCTCGCGTCGCTGTCCGTGCTTCAACTCGTCGTCATCGCAGATATCAGCTACCATGGAAGGAAGCAGCACTGCGATGGCTGTCCAAATAGGTCCGCACAACAAAGGGTCGATCAAAATCTTCCAAGGATTGCCTGGCGTATACAGCACCCACTTCCCGATCGACCCGAGCAAGACCATGGCAAAGATCACGTTCAGCGCGGTCTTCTTGCCATAGCGATTCGAAAGCCAGTTTATCGGATAAATGGATACGATTCCCACGATCGCGTATCCAGTCGAAAGCACCGCTTTCCAGTGCGACCCTTCCGCGATGTCGCCGTCGAACATGTAATACACGATCAAGTAGTAGTCCGTGCTCGATGCGAACATGCCGGCCACGATCTGGCAGATGGTCAAAGCGACCAACACCGCAAAGGCCTTGTTCCTGAGCGACTCCGCAGCGCTCGACCAGAACTTCACCTTCTTCTGCTTCTTAGAGACTTTGTAATAGCGCTCCTTGACGAAGATGCCCGGCAAGATCCCGACCAAGCCCAACAGCAGAATCGCCACCGCCCAGCCCACGAATCGAACGCCATACATGACGCTCCCGAAAACCGACAACGTCGCCAGAGGGAACAGCCACGAATAGCCGAGTTCGCCGATCTTATGGAAGAACCCGCAAAAGGAGGTCACTCGTGTGCGCTCCTTGTAGTCAGGCGTCATTTCAAAGGTCAAGCTGGTCAACGGCACCCCAAAAATGGTGTAGCAGGTATAGAAGAACAGCAGCGATCCAAGGAGATACCCAGCCATCGCCTTCTCGCCCCAATCCATCGGCACCATCCAAATCATGCCAAAAGCGATCGCTTGCAGGATCGCCCCGAGCACGATGAGCGGGCGGCGTCGGCCCCAACGCGTGTGCAAGTTGTCGGAGATGTATCCAACCGCTGGATCCGTGATGGCATCCCAAAGCCTTGGAATCGACAGCGCCGTGCCCAGGAGGATCGGACTCACATGCAGCGTCATATTGTAGACCGGCATGGCGAGGCTGTTCACAGCCATGTTTCCAAAAAACAATGACAAATAGCCCGACCCCAAAGCGGTTTTCTCGCCCAGGCTGACCTTGTCCTCCTCCTTTGTGGCCCGGTCTTCGCCCTCGCCTCGTGGCATTGGGCCTTTGGGACCCGTATTCGAAGGTGTGTCGGATTCTAGCATGGAGATCAGAGGTATTGGGATGTTCGGGTCAAATATGGAAAAGCTGAGAGGAATCCGGCTGCAGCATGTTCGAATGTTTCGTAGGCGATTGAACTATTTCACCATTGTTAAAACAATACTTTATTCGCTTTGCTACCATTTCACTTCTTCGATTTCGAGGCGAGCGACGTCGGCTGCTCCTTCGCCCGTGACTTCGACGCGATAGTTGCCGGGACCGATCGGAGTGACGAGGGCTGCGGTAAACTCCGCCGCCTCGCTCGGGCTCATTCCATCTCGCAACGCCAACACTTCTACGATCGAGTCGACATCGCCCTGAATTCTCGAGCTGTTCGAGGCCAGCAACGTCTCCGATTCCGACCCTGACTGCCAAAGAGAGATGGTCGATGTCGACACCGAGTCCTCGCTCGACCATGCCCGAATCGCGATCAAACGATTCTCTCCGCCTTCGACTTCAAAGCGCACGGACACGCCTTCGCTCCGACCAACCGGCCCAGAGATGAGTATATCCGTAAGCCCGTCCGCGCGAGCGAGGATTTGGTAGGAATCCGTCCCTTCTCCTGAACCGCTGTCGTTGAAAATGAAATACAGCCCTTCTCGATCTTCAGCTTCCGCCGAGGCAACACTCTTAGCTCTCGCAATAGGCCTCGAGATTCCGTCTACGAATTCCAGAGCGACGAAACGTCCATCCGTTCCCGCGACTGTGGACATGCCGATCAGCGAGCGAGCCAAGGCGCCCGTTTCGCTTCCACCTGTCCGCAAAGAATGCGCTTTCAAAAACGCTTCCACTCCAATTCGAGCGCCCAAGGTTCGCCCGATGAAATCATCGGCTCGAACGTGAATGCCACCGTACAAGCGAGAAAGCCCGGCTTGATCCGCCGCGTCGAAATAGGTGGCCCACTGCAAGACGACATCCTCGCTGGGGCCGTACTCGAATTCGAGAAAATCGCCTTTGGGAAAAGTGTACTGCCCTATGCCGCCAGGGAAAAATGGCGACCCCGTCAATAGCGACATGACCTCCGCGCCAGCCCGACTAAAGGTGCTATGACCGGAAACGTAAGCTGCGAACGCCGGCGTAACAAACGTGCTACGCTGATACGGCATCCAGTTTTCCGCGAGGATCCAATCGACCCCGCCTACCTGCGAGTGGTGGTCCGCGGGTTCTCCCGCCCAGGCTCGTATTGCAATTTTACCTACCTCCGCCGCCAAGTGTTCGTGACGTTCTCCCTGCGCCGAGCTCTCCTGTGTAACCACTTCGATTAAATCGTCTATCAGCGGCAATCCGTCTGGATGGTAGCTCGGTCCGTCAGGGTCGCTCGACTGACCGAAACCTGCCAAACAACGGATCATCGAGATGGGCCGCGAATAGTCGTACTGCCGCTTGAGGGTCCAAGCCGCCACCGCGGCGTCGTGCATCGCTCCGTTCAAAGCGAGGTAGGATTGGATGTTCCATTCGAGCTCGTCCATCTCCTCTCCGAGCCCCATGTAATTTCGCTCGAATGAGGGGTGTTCGCTCACTTCGTTCAAAAGCGTGTTCCAGTGGCCGGGCGGCGTTTCCGAGGCCGGTCCATCGGCCCAGAACTCCGCCAGGATCCGACCATAGTCGGCGTGCCTGACCAGATTTGGCTCGTACGGCCGGCCCGTAACCGGATTTACACTACGCCCCTCGCCGTCATTCGTTCCCAAAGGATTGTTCAAAAGCCCTCCAGGCGAGATATCGATCATCTCGCTGGAAGCGGGATCCAGCAGGGAGGAATAGCGAATAACCTCCACCGCCGCATCGACAAACGCGTCATGCGTTTCCGTGCCAAACAACGGCGGAGGGCCTGGATCCCAAGCGATGGTAATGCCGCTATCCTTCTCGATCGCGAAGGTGTCCACCTCTCGCCAGTTGACCCCCACGAAGCTCTGGACCTTCTCTTCGCTAGGGATGCCATTTTGCGTGACCCGGAAATCGAAGGCCAACGGCTGCCAGCGGTTCGGATCGTCGATATTTGCGCCGGGCAATTTGAATACCATCGGCTCGTTTGCCTCAGCGTAGCCGCTCGTATCCGCGTAACCATTCGCTTCATTCGAGCCGTCGTCTAGCGTCTGCTGGAGGATGGAATCCGCAATCCGGTTTCCCACCGCCGCAGGAGCGTTTCCTACCGTCGTCTCAATGGACGGGTCGTATCCGAAGCGCTCCATCAGCCAGTCGATGTTGTACCGTATCCGTTCGCTACTCACGCTGTTCTGGTACCGTCTTTTCAATACACGGTAGCACGCGTAACTAATCGCCTCGCGCTGGGCGGCGATTCGATCGCCGAACCAGTCCGCTTCGGAAAGCGCCTCTTGATGAAAGACAGCTTGCGCACGTTCCCAGCCGTCCTCTTCGTATGCCCAATAGACATCCCACATGGTAGCGGATAGGTGATACAAATTACGCCCATGGATGGTGGGGGCGGGAAAGTCCTTACGAATCGCGTCCAACAGGAACTCGTTCCACCAACGAGCGACGGAGTGATCCTGCAGATCGACCGTCACTTCGACTATCACTTCCTTGGTCAGGGTTTCTCCCGCCGCGTTTTTGACCCGAGCCCGATAGACACCGGCATCGTAAGGCTGCAAGCGCTTTATCTCAAAATCTTGGCGATCGGCCCCGAAGATAGATTCGCCATCCTTCTCCCAACTTACCGTCACGCCAGTCCCGCCCAAAACCTCTAGCGAAAGCTCCAAGCGCTCACCCACCTCGAAGGTCCCGCCAATGGGCTGTGTTTCGATGATGGGAGCAAGCAGCTCGACATCCGGCTCCACAATCACGTGAACTTCGTTCGTATTCAGGTTCTCAATATCCTGTCTAATGCCGCTCGGCCAAACCACCTGGATCGAATCTACCGACTCGCCGGCATCGCCAAGTCCGAAATGCAATACGCCTTCGCGTTGCCCCATGTAGGCGTTGCTCGGATTGTAGAGACCCGTCTGCGTTCTTTCTCCATCGGTCACTCGCACTACCGCCCCGATTCCGTCGCGATTCGACTGATCGCCCTGAAAGCGGAAGCGTATCCACTTCTTTCCGTTTTCGGATGCATTGCTGCGATAGATGATCGGTTTGCCGAAGGTTTGGGTGACGATCACGTCCTCGTCACCGTCATTGTCATAGTCGAGCACCACCACGGCTTTGCCATATCCCCTGTCCCCGACTCCCGACGCGGCGGTGATATCGTTAAACCGTCCCGCGCCGTCGTTTTGAAAGACAGTGGTGGGATCGACGAGAGCGTCCTGATAAAAGAAGACCTCCCATTCCGCCGAATCCATGCCGTTTGTGACGAACAGATCCGGATCTCCATCGTTGTCATATTCGAAAAATGCAGCCCCCCACGACCATCCGACGCGATCCACTCCGGCGGCCTTCGCGACTTCGAAAAAGCGTCTAGATCCAGAATTCTGATACAACTTGTTTCCGGTATTGGTTCCGGTTTCCCCGTAGAGCTTCTGGTCGAAGATCGACGTGGCGTAGTAGTCCAAGTCGCCATCCAGGTCGTAGTCCGCGATCGCGATCCCCATGCCGAACTCGTCCAAGCCAACTCCAGCCGTGTCGGTGCCCTCAGCGAAGCTTCCATCCCCGCGGTTCCAGTAGAAGCGGCTCCCTCCGAAATCCGCCATCAAAGCCAAGTCCGGCCAGCCATCCTCGTCAAAGTCGGCCCAACCAGTGGAAAAACCATGCTGACGCTCCACGCCTGATTCCGGTTGCACCAGTCCGGCGGCAACGGTCACGTTCTCGAAATGTCCTGGATTTTCCGCCCCCTCGTTTCTCAACAATACGGAGTGCAGCTCCGGCTCCACTCCTGCATCCGGTCCCCACTCGCTCACGTAAACGTCCAAGTATCCATCCAAATCGAAATCGACCAAACCGACGCTGTGCCCTTCGTGCGGAAGCTCGCTCGTCGGAACTGCTGCGCCCCGCTGCGTGGCTTCCTCGGTGAAAAAGCCCGCCCCATCGTTGATGAAAAGATAGTAGCGCTCGCCCCGGTGCGGCACCACGAACAGATCCGTATCTCCATCTCCATCGAAGTCCCCCGCGGCGAAGGCGCCGCTGTCCAGCGCCACCGACAGACCTCGTGCGGATCCTTCTTCGGCAAAGGTTCCATCCCGCTGGTTCATGAACAACACTGGGGGCTTGTTGTATCGCCCCGCCACGAAGTCCGTCCACCCATCGCCGTCGGCGTCGAACGCGGCAGCGCCAGCATGGTTTGAAACCGGCGTGTGGGTCACTCGATCAAGACCCAACTCCTGGTTGCTCGGCACTTCCTCCTTAGCTGCGTGCAGATAGTCGATTCCCACGCTATCGCTCACGTTGGTAAACCGGGCGAATCCATCCAACGAATACACCAACATTCCGACGCCAAGAAACGTCCGAATCAAAGTTGAAAGGCTCGCCTTCATTTAGCCGTTTTCTCTGAGCCTCTGTTCGATAACCCTGAGCAATTCGCGGTTCCCCTCGCTACGTTGCAAAGCCTCTTTCCAGCTAGCCCTCGCGCCTTCCAAATCTCCGGAGGCCATTCTCACGTCCCCAAGGCTTACATACAAAACCGGGTCGTTAGGTCGCCGCTCGATCAGGTTCGATACAGTGGCTTCCGCCAGATCGTAACGCTCGAGTTTCAGGCAAAGCTGAACCTTATTCAGGTAAGCTTCCTCGCCATCTGCCGATACATCGATAGCTCGATCGTAGAATCGGATGGCAGCTTCGAAGGCGCCCGCGCGAGCTTGCTCGTTTCCTGAACGCAAGTAAGCCAAAGCGAGCAAGGCGCTGGCATCCTGATTCTCCGGGTCGATTTCCACCGCCTCCTGCAGCGGATCGATGGCATCCTTCGGTTGATTGACCTCGAGAGCATATCGGCCGATCATGACTCGCGAAGCAAGGTCTTGCGGCAGCAGTTGACGCAGCTGCTCAAGGGCCTGAATCGATTCCTTTCGCTTTCCCAAACTCCAATAGAGCCGGGAAACCTGGCGATTTCCTTCAATGTGATAGGGATCCTTCGCCAAGGCTTTCTCTAGCCAGCCGATTTGTTCACCGCTGTCCCTTCTTTCGGCGAGAGACGCCATCAAGACTAGGAGGTCTGCATCTCCTCCAGTCCGCGCGATTTCTTCGCTCACCACAGACTCCGCACGCCCGTTCAATCCCCCTCTCGCAAGGGCATCAGCGAGAAAATAGCGAACGGTGGAAGGATCTCCACCAAACGCTAGGGCTTGCTCGTAAGCGTCTGCCGCATCCTCGTAGCGGCCCACCTGGTAGAACGCGTATCCTCTTTGTTGGTACGCTTGAGGGTCGTTCGGGCGGATCGCTTCCATGCGGTCCACCAATTCTAAAGCGCGATCGAGATCGCCGGCCTTGAGGTGGTTCTCGAACACGAAACTGAGCCGCTGGCTGTCGTAGCAATCGTCCATCAGCGAATCGAGCCACGGATCCGCTAGAGGCGACGGTTTTCGACGAGGAGCGTTTTCGCGGATTTCCGCAGCGAGCTGATCTTGCCCCGCTCTATCCAGAGCCTGGCTAAGCAGCGAGAACCCGTCCGAAAAGTCAGGATTCGCTAACACCAGTTTCTTCAAAGTAACAATCGATTCGTGGATACGGTTTTCTCGCAACTGGTCCCGAGCGATAGCCAGCAAAGCATGCGGCTGCGTTTCGTGCGTATCGAGAATGCTACGATATCGGTCCAAGGCCTGATCGGCGTCTCCCGACTTGTATTCAAGTTCAGCCAATCTGAGTCGGGCCGGCAGATAGTAAGGCGACTTCTCCAAACACTGCTGCAAGGACGTCCGCGCCAGACCGAGGTTGCCCATCTGACTCGCCAGATCCGACCGACGATAAAGCAGGAGATCCTCTTCGACCTCTTCAAAACTCAAGGCGAGCTCGTAGCACCTCAACGCTTCCTCGTTGAATCCATTTATATGATACAGGCCCGACAGCTCGAGCACCGACTGAGCGTGGTCGTTCCACGGCCAGATGAGTCGACTCTCGACCCGGTCCAAGCGCTGATCCAATGCCGCCGGAAAGCCCTCGGTGTCCGGACGCTCCGGTAGCGCCGAACGAATTGACCTGCCATCGGCATCGCCCCAAAATAGACCAACCGCCAGCGCGACAGCGATCGCGAGGGAAACGAAAAGGAGTGGTTTAGATTTTGAATGCAGCATCGGGGATTCGCAGGCTATCAAAACGTCATGTGTGAAAAAAGGCGAAGGACTACAAATTAGCTAACCTCGCCTCTCGCGAGGAGACCCTCGTTTTGCGAAAAGACAAAGGCTGCCCAAGCCCCTATGCCTGGGCAGCCTACCGCAAAGATAAAACAGAGTTAGAAGCTGAACGTCGTTTGCATGGTCCAGGTGGGACCAAACTCGATACGGAAGCCAGTCTCCTCGCCGTCCGAGTTAGCGTTGATCGCCTGGAACCCTTCGTTGCGAGTGAGGTTGCGCACGTTCAACTGAATGTTCATGTCCACACGGTCGCCCATGATCTTCTTGTCGAATCCGATCCAGAAATCGACGTCGAGAGTGGCTTCGTCCATATAGGGACTGTCGAGCTCCAACCCGATCACGTCACCCGCTTCATTGTTGATGGTCGGGAAACCGATCGCCGCATCGTCCTGCCAACGCAGCGCTCCGCCAACGTTCCAGCCCTTCATAGCGCCATCGGTGAAGGTGTAGTTAGTGATGGCGTTGGCGCGCCATTCACGAAGCTGGGGATTGGTGGTACCCTCCGCTGCCCGGTAGGTCGCAGCAGAGAAGGCTGGGAAAGCGTCGTAGAACTCTGACGGATTGCCCTCGAAGCCCCATGTCGAGTAGGTGAATTCGCTGTTCCAGACGGAACCGCCGTCGAGGTTTTGCCAATACGGAAGAGCCTCTTCGAGGAACCGCGTAACGGCCGGAGCGATAGCGGAGGAAACGGCATCCTGCTGAGAAACGTTGGCCATGAAGCGCCAGTTTTCTGTCGGGTTGTAGATCATCTCGATCTCCATGCCTTCGGAAGTCATTTCGGACGTGGATACGATATTGATGTCACCCACTTCGAGAGGCGAAACCGGCGTATAAGGCACACCCTCAAGCGCGGCCACGTCAGGCATCACGACGCGGTCGATGAAGAGCAGCTCCCACTGGGCGAGGCGCATCTGAGGCCCCCAAGGCAGACGATTGTTGCTCTGCTCGACCTCGTACCAGTTGACGCGCAGGTTCATCTTGCCCTCGAGCAGGTTGAGCCCGAAGCCGAAGTCCACGCCCTCGCCTGTCGGAGGCGGCACGGATTCGCCGAACATGTTGACCTGAGTGGCAGCGGGACGGAAGTTTTCCGACTCGTTGTAGTGCAGACTCAACCAATCCAGCGGGTGAACGACGACCCCCATGGTAGTGGTAGAACCGCCAGATTCAGCCGGCTCTCCCGCGGAGTCGCCGAGAATCAGCAATCCGTCATCACCGAGCGCCGTGTAGGAATTCGTAGCCTTCTCCTGAGTGTCGTCGCGCCAGCCTGCAGTGCCGACTACTCTCCCGTCGAGCCAGTAGCTCTGCCAGATGAAACCAGTCGAATCGACGGTTTCAGCCTGAACATCGCGACGCTTTGGCGTGAACATCGAGCTGTAGCTATCCGTCGCCCAGGCGCCAGCGTCCGCATCCCAATAGAGATTGGGCACGCCTGATGGCGTCAGGTCCGGAACGCCCGGAGCGATGGTGGCTTGAGAGTCAGCAGTGCCGCCGAGGTAGCGGATGCGGGTCATCTGCCACAAGTCCTCGTTTACCCGGTTATTCGTGGGAAGGTAGTCTACCAGCTCGGAACGGATTTCGTTGAAAACCGTATTGGTGTTTCCCGTCTCCTGGCGCTCCGCCAACGCCGTGAAGTTGTGGCGACCGAGCCACTTGTTGCGATCCCGGAAGTCCAGCTCGTAGGTCAGCGTGCCGCGCAGCATCTCGTTGTCGGCGTTGCGGATCGATTTGCTGTCGAGCGTTCTCTGAGGAACGTAGGTCTCGCCGAAGTGCGGATTCGGAGTGCCGTCCATGAAGTGCGAATTGTTATCCACCCAGATCTGGAAGCCCCAAGTGAAGCGCTGGGTGTCCTCCTCGTAGTCCTCGCTGAGGTATCCGATATTCAGATACAGGTTTTCCGCGAGCTTCTGGTCCCAGCTGAGCGACAGGGCCTCGAAGTCGTGGTTGCGCAAGCTTGGGTTGAGGTTCATGTCGTGGAAGGGAGCGATCTTGTTGTCGGAGAACGCCACCGAGGTGTAGTTGTCCGCGTCGCCTCGCTGCTGCACGACTCCGGTGAACCAGCGGTCATTGCCTCCTGTGAGGAACTGAACCGTGTTTCCATCGTAGTCGGTGATCGCTACGGCGCCCACGTTCTGCGGGCGGGTGAGATACTCGGGAGCCTCGCTGTACAGCTGCTCCGCCGCGTTCCAAGCCGGCCTTCCCTGCTCGACCCACTCCGACACGTAGTCGATCGGCGTGATGGAGTTCGGATTGTTCTGCTCTTGACGCACCACTTCGTAGTTCAGCTTGAAGGTGGCGTTCTCGAAAGGCTTGTAAGTGGTCGCCAGGTTCAGCCGATTGTCGTGGTAGTAGGCAGGCTGCTGCTGATAGCCGCGATCGGCCCAGAGTCCAAGGACGCGCACCGCCAACTTGTCCTCGATCAGCACCCGATTGAAGTCCGCGGTGGACCGGAAATCCGAATTCGATCCGACTCGGAGCGACAGCTCGCTGCTGTCTTCAGCTACCACTGCGCTCTTGGTCATGTAGTTCACGACACCAGCTGGGTCAGCCATACCATAGAGGATGGAGTTCGGGCCGCGATTGACGGTCACACGCTCGAGATTGTAGGCGTCGATGCCGACGCTGCCGCCGATCGAGCGGAAGAAATCGCGCGTCAATTCGGCGTTCCCCAATCCACGCACACGGTTCTGGATGTTCGGATTGTCAGATACGAAGTCCTGCGTCCCGTTTCCGCCCGCGTTGGTGTAGTTAAGCGTGCTTTCCGTGTTCGAAGTATAAACGAGAATGTCGTTCAAGTCGGCAGCGCCAACGTCCTCGATGAAGTCCTCCGTCACTACGCTGATCGAAGCGGCGACGTCCTTCAGCTGGGTGTTGATACGGCTGCCTGCCAGAGTGCTGTTAGCACGGTAGCCTTGGTCCTCGTCCGCGCTCACCTCGAAAGGAGACAGCGTGAAGATTTCCTCTTCCTCGTCATCGGTTTGCGTCCAACCTGTTGAGAGTGGCACGACCGATACGAGGGCAGCGATAGCCGCCCTTCGGGCAAGCGATCGCGATATGTGGGGGTGTTTATCAATCAGTTTCATATCTAGTTAGATTGTTTAATAACAGGCGTCAACGAGCGCCTTGCGAGGATATCGAAATCCAGACAGCGTTCGTCGCCTTGGGGGTGATTAGGGTAGTTTTCTTATGCTGGGGCGCTCTGCGAGCGGTTAGGTTCGATCGGCTCGGAGAAGAAAGACACTGGTGCGAAAGTCGAACGCGCATCAGTGATCTGTTAGATTTTTAGTAAAACTATTTTACTTTCACGAAATCAAGCAAATTCAGAAAACGTTCAATACCCCTCTCGATTTCCGTGAAGAACAACCAAAAGCGCCGTCAAATGAGAGACAGCCTAGAGGGACTTTCTAGTCCCGATCCCAAACGCTCACTCGGCTGACGTGCTCCATAGGAGGGTAAAAATAGAATCCTCCGCTCACCAGCTCGTCGCGACCGTCTCCATCGAGGTCGCCTGCTTCCAAGGTGATCAAATGGGTCGGAGCGTGGGCCAAGATGCGCTTTTCGAAGCGACCTGAACCGAGGTTCTCGTAACAGGCCAACGAAACTGCGGAGGAGTCCGACCAATCGTTGAAAGCGCTCGTAGCGAGGAAGTCCAAATCTCCGTCCCCGTCGATATCCGTCACTGACGGGGCATAGGCTCCGGACAGATCGCCTATACGATGAAAGGTGAAGTCTCCTGCGCCATCATTCTCCAGCCATTGGACACCATGCCAGCGCCTCGCCCCAGGAGTGGCGTAGTCAAATCCGTCCCCGTTCGTGTACGCGATATCCACGTCACCATCCTGGTCCATATCCACTAACTGAATACCGCTACTTCCGTAATCCTTGTTGGTTGACCCATGCAGCACTCTCGCCTGAAAGCTGCCATCGCCTCGGTTCTCGAACAAGTAGATCTCCTCCCAGTCCTGGGAAACCAGGGCGATGATGTCTAGATCACCATCGGCATCCACATCCGCCACCGGCGTATGAATGGCTCCCGACAGACTCAAAAGATTGTGGCTTTCGAACTCCCAGTTTCCCGAGTTTTCCATCCAGAAGACCTCTCCCTCGAAATAGCCAAACGCTCCGACCGAGAGATCGAGATCGCCATCTCCATCGAGATCCCCCGCTTGCACATCGGTGACTCGATCGATTCCCTCGACCAGAACGCGCTCGCTGAAGCTTTGGTTGCCGTCGTTTTCCAGCACGATCACCGAGCCGATCTTCTGGTCGTTGGGCGTCACGATGCCCATGCTCGCAACCAGAAGGTCCAAATCTCCGTCCCGATCCAGATCGCAAGCCTCCACGTGAGCGGCTCCCGCGATTCCTTCCGCTATGACGAACTCCGCGAAAACTCCCGGCGTCACCTGGCGAATCCAAGCAACCTTGTTCAACCGCCCCTCCGTGAAAACGACATCGACAAGACCGTCGCTATCCAAATCAACGATCGCAATATCCGTCACCCACGGAAACCCTTCCACTGGATCGCCGATGGTTCTCCAATTCAGGTATCCAAGTCCCAATACGGAATCGGCAACACGCTCCGACTCCCCAGAGCTCTCTCCTGCGTCGCCGCATCCACTCAAGAGGACCGCCGCCACGCTCAGCGCAAGCGCAGCTGAAAGTCGATACAGCGTCTTATCGACTGGATACAGCAAACGAGACTTCAGGGAACGAGCCATATACGCGTATCTCAAAATCACATTCGGAAAAGCCCTCGAATGAGAGCCGAGCGATCGACCCCATCCCACTCCCGGCTCCTTCTGTCAAACCGTTTATGATCTTCGCATTCCAGACCTACTCGCTGCCAGATCTTCGCGAGACGAAAAGTTGACGAATTTCGCCTACGACGCCGACTTTTGTTTGTCGAACAAATCGATAAATCAATCACCGCCTTCGGTATCTTGCGGCACCTTTCCACGTGACCACTTAATGAATACGTCCATCACCGGCAATGCGTTTCCTTCGTCGTCGAACATGCCACGGCTGCCGATGCCGCCGGTACTGCCTGGGCGGATGTGGACCATGGGCTCCCACCAGAAAATGCCGGTTCCAAGTCCATTGGGCACATCGAGCAGAATCTCGTGCACGGTCTCGAGGTACTCGCGTTGGCCTTCTGGCGTTTCGGGAAACGGTCCGGGATGCTCCTTATATTCGGTCGGACGCCAGCAATAGGCCGCTTCGACCACCATGACTTCCTTGCCGTACTCGAGAGCCATGAAGTTGAGCGTCTCGCGCAGGTCGAGCGGTGATCCGTGCCACCAAGGATAGTACGATTGGCCGAGCACGTCGCAGTCAACCCCACGCGCGAAAAGGGCGTCGAAGAAACGCTTGGTCTTCGCCTTGTTGCCACTCGACTCGACTTGCACCATAATCTTCGGACGAGGCAAGTTCCCCCGGCCCGCATCAACGCCGTTTATTCCTGCCTGGACGAGCTCCGCGAAATTGTCCTCGTTTTCCGGCAACTTGCCATGTGGCCAGAGCATGCCATTGGTGATTTCATTTCCGTTCTGCACCATGTCGGGCATTACGCCCGCTTCGCGGAAGGCAACGATCGTATCACGCGTGTAGGCGAACACCGCTTCGACTAACTCTTCGTGCGTGAGGTTCTCCCATGCCTTTGGCAGAAACTGCTTCGAAGGATCCGCCCACGTGTCCGAGTAATGGAAGTCCAGCAGGAACTTGAACCCGAGATCGTGGGCCTTTTTCGCGAGCTCGATGGTGTATTCAAGATCGTTGGGCAACGGGAAGCGTTCGGAGTTGGACGGAGTGTGAAACAGCCGCAGGCGTATCCAGTTGTAGCCGTTGTCCTTCAGAATCTCAAGGCCCGGCTTGGCGACTCCATCATCCTTGAAAACCGTTCCTCTCTCTTCCGCCGACGCAAGAAACGACACGTCGGCGCCGATCGCGTAGTCGGAAGCGCCGGCACCAAGAAGGCTGGAAGGCGCGGCCAGCAAGGCCGCCATAGAAATGCGGGATAAAAACGTTCGCAGTGATTGTAGGGTGTGGTTCATGATGACAGTTTTCCGTATCGGCTTGGCAATGACACTATTCGACGATTGGCAGCGTCAAATAAGAGGGGTGATTTGAATCGCGATAGAGAGTGACGACGGGCGCGGGGTCGAGTTCAGGGGTGCCTCGGGTCACGAAGCTGACCACAAGCTGGATTTTGTGGCCCTCTTTGAAAGTTATCGAGATAGGCAAGATGTCGAACGAAAGTTCAACCGGTTCGCCTGGAATCAATGGCTGAACGTCTGATTCGAAGGAACGGTGATACGGCAATCCCAGCCGATCATAGGGCGGCTCCGCCAGCTTGCGCATCGATGCTCGCAGTTGGCCCATCGTGTTGTAGGACGTTACGGAACCGTCCGGAGCGACGTCTCGCAGCGTAGCCACGAAATCCCCATCCGTCGCCGTCGATGACACCCACAGATTCACCGTTGGGTGTCCGGTCACCTGCACGGCTTCCTGCAAAGACTCGGTTTCGTAGATCAAGGAACCCAGCGGAATCTCTCCGCGACTGTATTCATAAATCACTACCGTTTCGTCCTTACCTTCGCCCTCCGTTTTCTGCGAGCGGCTGAGCGAGCCCTCCCCGAGATAGAAATCGACGCGCTTTTCATTCGGCAACGGCCACGCCTTGGCCGATTGCCACTCCTCCCCTTCCGGAGCGTTATATGTGAAATAGTATACGGGATCTTCGTCCATGATGCCGTTATCGATCCCCTTCAGCCAATAGTCGAAGAAACGGAGCTCCTCGGTCAGTATATCGAGCCCTGTCATCTCTTTCGCCGGACACCAATCGCAATGGACTCCAGGGCCTACAATGAACTTGGAGGGAACCTTGAAATTGTTGATCGCGAAAAACGGTCCCGGCTTGGTGTAGCCTTCGTCCCAGTTGACGGCCATGTACATGGCGATCCCGGAATCGTTGATCTCGTCCAAGTAGTTTGCGGGACTGCTCTTGATCCACCACTGCTTGGCGCTGTCGTCCGTGAGGTTTGGCGAATAGCCGTCGCGGAAGGGAATGTGTCCGACGGTTTCGATCGTGCCCTCGTGCTCGGCCTTGGCAGCCTCGAGAAGCGAACCGTCGACGTCCTCGTCCACCGGAGCCGCCAATCTGTCGCGAACCTCATGCGGCGGAGGATCTCCCGGCTTCGGCGTCCAACGGCTCGGAGCCACGATACCGCCCGCGCCTCGAAAGTCGTAGACATCGAACTCGAAACTCATGGGAAACATGGCCTTCAAACTCGGCGGCGCAGTGGTCGCAGCCTGCATCTGGCTGCCGCCTGTGGCGGAGCAGCCCCACATGCCGATGTTCCCGTTGCTCCATGGCTGGTCAGCGAGCCATTCCGTAATGTCGTAGGCGTCGTAGCGGGCGGGACCCACCCACTCGCCGCGGTTGTAGCCTTCGTTGTGCCCAAAGGAAGCATGCAGCCCCCGAAAGTCAGCCGTAGCCACTACGTATCCATATTTTACTAGCTCGATAGCGCTGCCCGCGTAGTCTTCGACGGTCAGCTTGTCCTTGCTCCCATTGTATCTGCGATTGTAAGGCGTGTGCATCCAGACGACCGGCAAGGGCGTTTCTACGACCTCGCCCGTCTCCTTATCTTTGGGACGATAGATATCGATGGCTATCTTTACGCCATCCCTCATCTCGATGTAGCGCGAGCTGAGATCAAAATCGTCCGCATAGATCGCCTCGCTGTAGCCTTGGTAAACGCCGGGCTTGGAAATCTTCGTTTCGGCAAACAACGAACGCTGCATGCCGCAACATACGAGCGTTCCTGCTAGGAGACTGAGAAAGGCTTTGGGGTAGTTCATGTGAGATTTTCGCTTGTCTGAACGAGGTTTATTTTACGCGATACACACGAATCACCACTGTATCCGGTTCTTCGCTACCGCTTACGGTTCCAAAATACAAAAAGTCGTCGAGCCAGTCGTGCGGTCCGTCGGGGACGGTAAACGTCGGGGTGGTCTTCAGATACGATCCACCTGGCGAGATGATCCCTTGATTTCGAACAATGATCACCGTTCCATCGTCGCAACGCATCGAATACAAGGCATCCAGTTCGATCCCCCCATCTGTCCGCTCCGTCTGCCAATCCGCGCCGCCGGGAAGGACCGTCCCCTTCAGTCGCGGTCCCTCGAAGCGGCCTCCTGTTATCGGGATGTAACGACGGATGCTTTTGGACGTCTCGCCCACCTCCACGATCTCGCCGATCGTGACATGCGCCTCGTAGACGAATTCCGTTTCAAAGTCCCCTCCTCTATCCCGATCATCCTCAGCTCGCAAGTTGTCGCTCACGGCGACGAAGGAAACGAGTAAGCAAAAAAAGAAGATTCGAATCATACGCGTCTATTCCGCCTTTCTACTTGGCCCACGATTTGCCTTCCTCAGTGCGACGCCATTCGAAATAGTCGTCCAACACCTCGAGGGCATCGGCATCGGGCACCGGACCAACCTGTAACGACTCTTTCAATACCATGACCTTCTCCTGCTCTTCAGTGAACTGCGGCCACTGGGGCACCGCTGAGCCATTGGGATCGCCGCGCTTGGCGAAATTCGTCCAGTAGGTCGCCATCGTATCCGACAGCTCCCAATCGTCTTCGGTGAGGCTTTCGTCTTCGCGGTTCAAGGTTTGGAAAACGTAAGGCACATCCAGACCGTGAGGAGCTCCATGATCGGCTTCCGGCGACTCTCCATCTCGCGGCGGATGTTGGTCGAAATAGTAGAAATAGACCGGAGCCTCGCCAGTCTCGGCCTGCAGTTTCGCCCAGCTCCAGGTTTGCCAACCGAACGCAGCATCGCGCATCAGGCCGCGGGCCGCGTGCCCGATTCTGTCACCATCGATCGGGTACGCTTCCAGCAATCGATCCGCGAACGGTCCATAGCGTTTCTCCACGTTGGCGATATGCTCCTCCGCCGTCCTACCCGACGGGAAGCTTAGCCCTTCGTCGGAATTGTAGCCAACAAGCACCGGGACATCGTTGTATTCTCCATTCTCATACAGTACATGCTGATCATCCGGAATGACCCAGCCATCGACGATCGGCCAGGCCGCCCCGCTTCCGAAACCGGGAGGCATGGCACTGGGATCGAGCTCGCGCAGCTCGGCCAACGATTCCGCACCCGCTCGTTTCATGAAGGCAACACCCGCCGTTTCCGCTTGGGCCAAGGTCTTCATGTTTTCTCCCGGATACGTTGTGGGCCGGGTCGGCCCGAAGGAGCCGCCGCTTTGCGAGATCGCCCCGTGAAACAGTCCTTTCGCTTCCGGCGACGCGCAGAGCATGCTCACCGCAATGCCGCCCGCGGACTCGCCGAAAATCGTCACTTGGTCAGGATCGCCACCGAAAGCCGAAATATTTTCCTGTATCCACTGCAAGCCGGCAATTTGGTCCAGCAAGCCATAGTTTCCCGAAACGTCACGCGGCGACTCCGCGCTTAGCTCCGGATGGGCCAGGAAGCCCAGCGGTCCTACGCGGTAGTTGATGCTGACCAACACCACACCCTTGCGAGCGAGGTGTTCGCCGTTGTGCACCGGGATGGACGTGGAGCCAAAAGAGAAACCGCCCCCGTAAATCCAAACCAGCACTGGAACCTTTTCCTCTGCGGTTTCGGCAGGTGTCCAGATATTCAAATACAAACAGTCTTCGCCCACATTACCCGATCCGTCGCCTTGATACGGATCGTTGGCGAACTCCTTAGCCGGCCGCACACCTTCCCACGGTTCGAGGGGTTGCGGGGCCTTCCAACGAAGCTCGCCTACCGGTGGAGCGGCAAAGGGAACGCCGCGAAAGACGCGAAGGTCATCTTCCTGCACACCTTCGACCAGTCCAGCCGCAGTTTGCACCACGAGATCGCCCTGGGCAGATAGAGAAGCACCACAAGCGCAAGCGAGCAGCAGGCAGAAATGGGGAATTCGGTTAAGGAGCATAAGTCAACAGGGGTTGAGGTCGGAGATTTTTATAAACCGCAGAGTTCGCGGAGAACGCAGAGAATTGAACCCAATATAGAATCTCAGCGATCTCCGCGTCCTCAGCGGTTGAATACATTTCCTTTTAATCAATAGCGATCGTCACGAGGGACTTCGCCGGCAGTGAAACAACAAGCTTGCCGTTGGAAACCTTGGCGCCGTCGAACACGACAGGAACCAAGGCGTCGGGAGCGTCGAAGGTGTTGTGGGCATTCATTTCCTCTGCGGTCAGGATGCGAGCCGACTTGACTGACATGCCATCGAGTTCGCTGAAACTCAGCTCAACCGTTCGGGCTTCGTTCGGATCGATGTTTGTCAGGCTCACGTGGATACGGTCAGCATCGTTTCGGGAAACCGTGGCGCTGATCGCTGGAATGGATTCGCCGTCCCGCTCGTACTCGCCGCGGTCCAGCTCGAATGCCAGCGCGGTCGCTTCGCGGTGCGGCTTGTAGAGATCGAATACGTGGTACGTCGGCGTCTTGAGCATTCGCTCCCCATCGGTGAGGATCATGGCCTGCAGCACGTTTATGGTCTGGGCGATGTTGGCCATCTTCACGCGATCCAGATGCTGGTGGAAGATGTCGAGGATAGTCGAGGCGATCAAGGCGTCGCGCAGCGAGTTCTGCTGATACAGGAACCCGGGAGTCGAGCCTTCCTCCTGTTCGTGCCAGGTGCCCCACTCGCCCACGATCAACCAAACGCGTTTTTCCGGATCGTATTCGTCCATGATCGCGGAATGGTTGGTAATAAGTTCGTCCATATCCATGGCCCGCTTCATCATGCGAAACCAGCCGCTCTCGTCGAAATCGATCGCTTCGCCCTTCTTGGCCCAAGTGCCGTCGAGCGTGTAGTTGTGCAGGTCGAGACCGTCGATGCGGTCGCCCGCGAGCTCCATGACAACCTCCGTCCAGTGGTAGTCGTTTCCGGAAGGTCCGGTGGCGATGCGGAACGGCTTCACGTCTCCGTAGCCGTGCAAGAAGGTGGAGAAACGGCGATACAAGTCCGCGTAGTACTCGGGACGCATGTGTCCGCCGCAGCCCCAGCTTTCGTTACCCACGCCCCAGAAGCTGACGTTCCATGGCTCTTCGCGACCGTTCTCCCGGCGCAGCTTGGCCATGGGACTCTCGCCGGGGTGATTGATGTATTGCCACCAATTGGCCATGTCCTCGACGGTGCCGCTGCCCACGTTGCCCACCACGATCGGATCGGCTTCCAACTCTTCGCAGAGCGCCAGAAACTCGTGAGTGCCCACGGAGTTGTCCTCCGTCACGCCGCCCCAGAGGTTGTTGACCACTGTGGGACGATCCTCCTTCGGACCGATGCCGTGCTGCCAGAAGTAGTAGTCGGCGAAGCAGCCGCCCGGCCAGCGTAGGTTCGGCACGCCCAGCTCCTTCATGGCTGCCACCACGTCGTCGCGCACAATGTAGTCGCCGTTGTCATCCTTCTTCCAAAATCCGTCGTAGATGCCCCGGCCGAGATGCTCGGCGAAGTGTCCGTAGATATGGCGGCTGATGTGGCCGTTCGACGCGCCGGTATCGACGGTCATTTCATGGACTGGCTCCGCTGCGGCGAGGGATGCCAGCATAAGTCCGGGTGCGATTAAGTAGGTTAGTTTCATAGTCTACAATTAGTCCTTCAGCTCGGAGAAAAAGTCCACCATCACCTCCGTGGTTTTCGCGAGCTGGTCGTGATGCAGGTTGTGACCCGAGTCGTCGATGTGCACGAGCTTCCCGTTCTGCATCACCTTAGCAGCCTCTTGGTGCGCCTGGCGCTGTTCAGGGGACGCATCGGCCTTCAAGATCAGGGTCGGAACTGGGATCGCAGCCAAGGCGTCTTCGGTCCGCATGCTTCCGGACATCGCCTGCCACGCCTGATCGCTGTAGGCGCCGTGGTACTGCTTTTTAGAGAGCGCCCAATACTGACAATCCGCTAGATTCCAGCGCGGATTGTCGCGGCGGGCCTTCGCCACGAGGGCGTCGTAGCTGTAGTTGTTCTGGGCAACGAGATACTCCGGCGAGTTGTGCATGCTGAACGACAAGGTCTCCGGATTCGGCTCGCGAGCCGGCGGGCCAGGACGACGGGCCGGGGCCTCGCCATCTTCATCGCGGCTTCCCGGAGGCGGTCCCCGACGACCCACAAACGGGTCGAGCATGACCACTGCCCGAGCCAGATCCGGGTACTCGGCCCCAATGCGCATCACCGTGGCCGCTCCCATGGAATGCCCCATGAGAATCGGCTTTTCGATGTCCATTACCCGCACGAACTCCACCACGTCCTTGATCAAGGTGTCGCCGTCGTCGCTGGGCGTGAAAGGATCCGAAAGGCCGTGCCCGCGCGTATCCAACATGTAGATATCGTAATCCTCCTGCAGCTTCCACGTGAGCGTCGACCAGCACACGCCATTGTCCGTCACCCCGTGCACCATGACGATGACCGGCTTTTCCGTTTCCGGCACTGCCCGGTAGTAGTGGATACGAATTCCGTTCGCGTAAGCGTAGCCGCTCGTCCAATCCCCCGGGATCGGCGGGGCTCCCGCCTTCAGGATAGTGGAGGCGAAAAGCAAAAGTCCTATGATGAGGTAGCGCATGGGGTGGTTCCTGTACTTGGGGTTCAGATACGAAAAGAGTCTAATCGAAATTCTTCACTTCGACGCTCCAGTCAGGGTCGCGAGCCAGCTGGCTGTTCTTTCCGAGAAACATTTTAGACGCGGCCTTCTCGCCCTTGAGCTGCCAATCGAGCCAAGCAAGCGCCACAGGTGAATACTCGCCTCCGTGGGGCTGGGCGTAGGTGCCGCCGTGGCCGACGTCCAAGTTGGTCATGACAATCGGTACGTGCTGCACACGGGCGAAATCGTCCATGGCGTTGTTGTAGGCGATGTCGCTCGGACCGCCCATCAGGTAGAGAACCGGACCGTGAAAGCTCTCCAAGGCGTCCTTCTTCAGATCAGGCATTCCGCGCATGGGAGATGGATCCTTCAGCACGCCACTGTTGCAAACCACCGTAGTCCGGATACGCGGATCGCCGGAAATTTCGATCGCCTGCAAGCCGCCGCAGGACATGCCCATGGACGCCACCAGCTCCGGATCGACTTTGCCGTAAAACACACTGCCTTGGGTTTCGTTTTCTTCGAGAATCCAATCAAGGGCCTCGAGGAGCTGGCTCGATTGCGTCTTCTGGTTGGCGAGATCGTCGCGCAGATCCAGCCGGTCCAGCAAGCCAATCCCCAGTACAAGGTACCCGTGCGAAGCGATCTCGTTAAGAAAGAGCTTATGCTCCTGCGTCGTGTTCACGCAGGCCCCATTTCCCCAAAGCAGGATGGGAAGCCTTTCGGAATCTCCGAAAGCCGACAAGTCCTTCGGCCGGTAGATCGTCATCCCCGGCAAGGACGCGTCCTCCGTAACGATCGCAGGATGCGGGCCACGTCCGCCCTCCTCCAGCACAACCTCTGCAACCGTTTCTCCGGATTCCGACACTCCCGCTAGCTCGTAGGCTTGGGCAATGAATTTTGGATACAGCGGCTCAAGACCGAACATGTTGGTATAAAACAACGTCACCATATCGTTCTCCGGATCGATGGTGTAAGCCGTGCCCAGCATGCCGCCCCAGGCGAATGCGGAGTCCGAAACGGCAGGAGCAGGCTTTTTCTCCTCGTGTATCTCGAACCCAAGTCCGAATTGAAAGCCTTCCTCCGCGCCGCTATTCTCCGGCAAACGATCGATCATGGTCATCAGCTCCACCGTCTCCGGTTTCAGGATACGGTTTCCGTTGAAGATCCCCTTGTTGAGCAACATCTGGCAGAATTTCGCATAGTCCTCGATGGGACCATTCAAGCCAATCGCTCCCTCCGCATAGGTCTGCTGTTCGCTAACCGTGCCTTCGCTGTACATATTGGTGCCGGGCTCCAGCTTTCCGTCCACGGAGCGGTAGGCTTTCACAAAACGATCCAAGGCCTCCGGCTCGTAGTACCAATCCGTATCGTCCATGCCCAAGGGCTCGAGGATTGTCTCCCTCACGTACTCCTGTAGCGATTTTCCGGATATGCGTTCCACAAGGTAGCCCAGCATATTCGAACTCACGTGGTAGTTCCACTTCGAGCCCGGATCGAACCCGAGCGGGTACTTGGCCAGGGCGATCATTTCTTCTTCGAGATACTTCGCTTCCGGATTGCCTCCCCCGCTGTGCTGGCCGCTAGGCACCTTGTCAGGCATCCTACCACCAAAGCCAGCCGGAGCATCGTCGCCCTTGCGTTCTGCCATGCGAATATCTCGCACCTTGCCCGCGCCCAAGCCCGAGGTGTGCGTCATCAGATGCACGAAGGTCATGGGCGTTTTCACTGGCCGCGTCTCGTAGGTCCCATCCTCATGAACCTCCGTCACCACCTCGTCCGGGATCTCGGGAAAGAATTTCGACACGGGATCGTGGATCGAGACAAGCCCTTGCTCCACCAAGGTCATAAACGCCACCGTCGTGACCGCCTTGGTCTGCGACATGAGAACGTAGTAGTCGTCCTCTTCAGCAGGAACCTTGTTTTCCACATCCTTCAAGCCGAAGGCCTTCTTATAAAGCACGTCGCCATCCTTCGCCACGAAGCCCACTACGCTGTTGAGCTTCTGGTCGTCGACAAAGGACTGCAGCAGCGCGTCCGTTTGCTCGATCTCCGCAGCGCTCACACCGAGGGCGGCGAGATCGGGATCGTGGTTAAACTCTTGGGGCGAGCCCGCAAAGGCACTCGCCACGGTTGCGGCAAATACAGCCGAAGCCGTAATGACGGACCTAACGCTTGGATAGCTGCGAATCATCGTTCTCATTTGCATGTAGTCTGTTTTTAGATACTTAAAAGTTTAGGTTAGTCGCCGATTGCTAGGCTGACCGATGCATCCGGCAGGCCGGGACTGCTCACCACGAGTCGCGCTTCGCCGGGTTCGAGCGTGGATTGCAACAAGGCAAGGGCCATTCCATAGTAGAGGGGTCGCTTGTTGCTCTGATAGTTGTCGTGATTCGCGAGATCGCCATTGTCTACGCCAATCAGTTTCGCCGAGCCGGATAGCTCGAAGGTCAGCTGATTGTCGGCAAGCGGAACGAAGACGCCGTTCGCGTCGAGGGCCCGTACAGTGACGTGGGCAACGTCTCGGGCGTCGGCGGCTATCGACGCGCGGTCGATGGTCACCTCCAGTTTGACCGGGTCGCCAGCCGTCCGCACGAATTCCGTCACAACCACGTTTCCGTCGCGGTCGTAGCCGACGGCCTTCAATTCGCCGGGTTCGTAGGGCACGTCCCAAACGAGCTTCATGTCGCCCGTGGTGGGGCGAATCACGGTCTTGGCATAGCTGGCCCAGCCGCCTTCAGTCCCTTGGGCGGGAAACTCGTGCGACTTCGGGCCAAGGCTCCGTCCATTGAGAAACAGTTCAACCACCGCGCAATTCGTGTAGGCCACGACCGGTACGATCTCGCCAACGCGATCCGGCCAATTCCAGTGCGGCAACAGATGCACCATGGGATCGCTGGTCCAGATGCTCTGATAGAAATAGAACTGGTCCTTCTTGAAGCCGCAAGTATCGAGCGGTCCCGGGCTGGCCCCTTTTCGTGGCCAGCGTGCCTCGCCCAGGTAGTCGATTCCCGTCCAGCCGAAGTCGCCGATCACGTAGTCGTTGAGCGAAACGAATCTCCAGATCCGTTCGGCCTGCACCGTATCGTCGAGGTAGAGCGCGGCCTCCGGTCCCTTGCCCGGCAGCACCCGTCTTTCCGCGAACGAAAACCCTCCGCCCAGCAGCGGACCAAAGGTGTATTCGCCGCGAGTGCCGCGAGCGGTCGTACTCTCGGTATGGACGAATTTGCGTTCCGGAAAATCGCGGCGGTCATCGGAATGCAAAAGCTCGCGGCGGTCCCCCCAACGATCGGGGTAGTTGTATCCAACCACGTCGAGCAATTCGGTGAATGCCTCCGGAGCCCGGCCATCACCATTGAAGACATTGTCCAAGCCCGCCGTGACGGGACGCGTAGGATCCTCGCGATGGAAGATTTCTATGAGCTTTCCGAGTACCTCGATTCCGACCTCGGAGCGTTGCTCGCCGATCTCGTTGCCGGCGCTCCACATCACGATGGACGGGTGGTTGCGGTCGCGTCGGACAAAATCAACTACATCGCGTTCGAACCATTCCTCGAAGATGTCGGAGTAGCCAAACTTGATTTGCGGCTTCCGCACCGTCCATTCGTCGAACACTTCGTCCATCACAAGCATCCCTAGCCGGTCGCAAAGTTCGTAGAACTCGGGAGCCATGGGATTGTGACTCGCCCGCACCGCGTTGCAGCCCATCTCCATCAGCAGTCGCAAACGACGCTCGAGTACCGCTTCGGGTACCGCTGTGCCAACTGCCCCTCCATCCTCGTGCAGGCACATGCCGCGGAGCTTGGCCTGCTCGCCGTTGATCAGCAGGCCGCGATCCACGTCGTAGACGAGCTCACGGATGCCAAAGGTCGTTTCCACCGAATCGACCACCACGTCATCGACCCGCAGCTCAGTCCTCGCCCGATAAAGCTCCGGCGTATCCGGAGACCAAAGACGCGGCGTAGGAACGTGCAAAGTCGCGGCCAGTTCAAGCTCCCCTCCCGCAGCGATCTCGGAAGGAGCGGATACCTCCTCCACGTTCTGGGCGAGCGCCTCGCCACGCGAATCCAGAAGCGAAGTATGCAACGTGAAGCGCGTCCCCTCAGGGCGTTCGTTGCGTACGCTCGCCTGCACGTGAACGGTTGCCGCCTCGGCGGAAACCTCAGGAGTAGTCACGTAAACACCGAATGGGGCGACCGCCAGCGGGTCGGTGATGGTCAGCCAAGTATGACGGTAGATGCCAGACCCCGAGTACCAGCGACTATTCGGCTGATCGGAGTTGTCCACCCGGACGGCGATGACATTGGGCGTGGAACCGTAGTTGAGGTGCGGCGTGAGGTCGTAATGAAAGGTCGCGTAGCCGAAGGGCCGCGTGCCGAGCTCGTGCCCATTGATCCAAACCGTGCTGTTCTGGTAGACGCCGTCGAATTGGATGCGGGCCTGCTTTCCGCGAGCCTCTTCCGGCAAGGTAAAGGTCTTGCGATACCAGCCGATGCCCGTGGGAAGATAGCCGCCCGAACCGCCGCTCGGCGCGTCTTTGTCGTACGGACCTTCGATGCTCCAATCGTGCGGCAGGTCCAGAAAACGCCAGCTTTCGTCGTCAAAACCAGGGCTACTGGCCTTCGGCTCGTCGCCGAGGGAGAACCGCCAGCCAAAGTCGAAGGTCTGCCGTTCGCGGGCAGCCGTGGAATCGAGGCTGATTTGGTTAGGGTTAAGCGCAGCTTCGCTGGCGCCAAACGCCGTCGAAGCAAGAACGACACAGCACAGGATAGGCAGGCTCTTCTTCATCATATGGGGTACTTTTCGAGGTTTAGGAAACGTAGTGGGGTATGTTGGCGGGAGTTGAAATTTAGGGGTTGAGGGAAGCTCGCACGCGCCCGAGAGGGAGGCCAAGAGCTGTCACCTTCGAAAGGCCAAAAGGTCCAAGTCCGGTCGGCCTTCCTGGTAAAGTTTCTCGATTTCCTCCGGAGCGAGCGCTCGGCTGAAAAGGCAAAATTCGTCCATCGAACCGCTGAAGTTGCGAATCATAAACGGGTCGTCCTCGGGAAACCCGCGAGCCGACCAATTGCCCAGCTCCGAGGGACCGACGCGGTACGGCGGCTCGATCATCAAAGCTTCGCGATCGACCTCCTGCCCATTCACGAAATGTGAAACACGACGGGAGCGACCATCAATGACAACTGCGAGATGTATCCATCTTCCAATGTCATTTAGTTCGACCACCGGAGGGCTGGCAACGATCTGGTAGTCTCCCGGCTGGTCCCCGACCACGGTCATCCCCAGCACACCGTCGTCGCGAAGCAACCAGTGGATCGACTCTTCCACGAAGCCGTCGCTCATGAAAAGGGAATTCAATTCGCGATCCAATCCCTGCACCCGCACCCAAGCCGAAAGGGTCAGAGAATCGTATTCGCCCGGCACGTCCAGCCGCACCCGATCGTTCACGTTTTGAAACTCGATGGCTTGCTTTCCGGGCCAGCGTCCCCTGCCCCACTGGCACCCAATCACTGACGCCTTTTCCGCCACCGAACTTGACTGGGACAGGTTGGGCAATTCCCAACGCGACGGGCTCGCTTGCTCGAAATCCAGCCGTACCAGCAGCGACTCCTCTTGATTCAGCCGCTCGCCCATCACCTCCCAGTTGTCCCGGCGCAGCGCCAGAGCCGCGGAGGATTCCGCGTGAAAATCATAGAGAGACGCGAACGCGGAGCCGTCGGGCTGTATCCGTTGAACATCCCCTGTCTCCGTCACCAAAATTCCGATACCGCTTTCGACAGATTCCTCGGCAGAAGCGTTCCCTGGACGCACCGCGGCCTGGCCGGAGAACACGTGAACTGCTGTCCCGCTGCCCTCCGCCTCAAAGCCAACGTTTGCCACAGCGGCGTCGACGCTGGCATGCGGTCCATCGATGCGAAATCCGCTCGACTGCGATGGTATGTCAGCAGTGATCTTACCCTTTCGTACGGAAACGTGGTTCGGGGCGAGGAGGTTGATCTCCGCGGGCCCTTCCACGATCAAACGGGCCCCTTTGTAAAAAACGATCTGAGCAAGGCCCGACTCGAGCGTCAGCCACCCCGGCTCCAGAGGATCGCCCGCCACAGGATGCTTTTCTGCATCCGCCCATCGAGCGCGAACCGTACGGTCCAGCATCGCTACCGCTTGGCTGCCGACTTGCGAAACAGGCGCTTGCTCGCGAATCCCGCTTTGCCAGACGCCCAAAGCGGCAAGCGCCAGCAAGGCCGCCACAACTCCCCAAGCCCACCATAGCTGACGCTTCGGCGACGCGTCGGAATCGAGGTCTCCCCTCTCGCGAAACCTTAGCTCCTCGCTTTCGGTCTCCTCTGACGCGAGCTGGTTCGCGGGGACGAACAAGTCCTCATCGGACCCCAGCCGCGAATGCAGTTCGGTCCGCAAGATGTATTCATCGAGCGCTGACGCATCGTTTCGCAACAGCTCATTCAGGGCCCGGCACAGAGCCTCGTCGGCCTCGCCGTGGCAAACCGACGCCACCGCGTCATCAAATTCTGGAGACGGAAATGCGAGCTTCATGTCGCCCCCTCCGTCCGATTCGCGCCCTCGATGCACATTTGCAACGACTGGCGTACGCGCTGCAAGGCCTTATAAGTCGCTTCCACTGTCCGCCCCGACGCTTCCGCCAAGGCCTCGATAGTTTGGCGCTTGTAGTAATAGCCTTCCACCAAGGACCGCTTGTCCTCGGGAAGCTTTTCCAAACAGCCCTCCAACCGGCTCAAGCGACGCTCCAACTGCGGCTTCAGCTCCTCACGTCGGGCCACGATTTCCTCGGCCAGGCCATTCTCTAGCAACGCCTGCCAGCGCTTGCGTCGCTCCGTCCACTGACGGGCTTTATTGAGGGCGAAACGACAGGCCCACGGGGTGAACGGTCGGGTCGAGTCGTAGGAATCGAACTTCTCCCAAAGGGCGATGGCCGTCTGCTGGACGATATCCTCCGCGTCGGAAGCATTGGGCACTAGGGCCGCCACGTAGCGGAAGATTTCCCTCTCGCTTCGCAGAAAAAGCGAAAGGAATCGCTGCCGCTCCAACGCGTCGTCGCCCTGCTTTCCAGATTCAACCATTCATATCTACTTCCGACCGCTCCCAGTTTTTGGACAAGTTTTCTTCAAAAAAAAGCGTTCGCCCCGGAATGGAGCATCGTTCATTCGGCGAAAAGCAGCTCGGCCTTCGCCTCTGGATAGCCTTCCGCTTTCACCGTGAGCGTCGCTCGTCCGGCCTCACCGGGTTTGCTCCGCAGCACCGCGACCGCTTGTCCGTAGAACAAGGGATGGGTCTCGTCCGTGAGGGCGTCGAAGCCGATCGAGTTTCCGTTGGCGACCCCCATGAAGGTGGCAGCCCCTTCGGTCTCGAAACTAAGCTCGTCCATGGCCCAAGGACACAGGCGGCCCTCGTCGTCGAGCAGCTTGATCGCCACGTAGCAGAGATCCATACCATCCGCCTTCATGACCCTTCGGTCGGGCGTGAGCTCCAGCGTTGCCGGGGGCCCTGCCGTCTGGACCACGTCCTCGCCAATCCGCTGTCCGTCACGATAGGCCACGACCTTCAGTTCGCCAGGCTCGTAGGGAATATCGAAAAAGCGGATACGATAGGCGTCGACAACGTCGTAGTAGGGATTTCGGTTGGCCGTCTCCTTATCCAAAACCTCAAGCTCCCGCACGCTCGCCCAGCGGTTTCCTTCGATCTCGTTCACCTCCAGCTTCACGAAGCGGGCGTCAACCCAATCGAACTCGATAGTAGTGAGCTCGCCGATACGGCTCTCCTCGCCGCCCACTGGGGTCCAGTTTTCATCATCGCTCGAGATCAAGACCGCGTAGTCGTAGATCTCCGCTGCGCTCTCCCACTGGATACGGATCTGCTTAAAGGAACGCTCTTCTCCCAGGTCTACCTTCAGAAACTGCGGCGTGGTCCCATCCGCAGCGGCCCAGCGCGTGTTCGGATTTCCGTCGAAGGCCTTGTCGGTGGTATTGTCCGTCAACACGTTTCCACCTTGGTCCTGCACCACCTGCGAGCTGCTAGCGTAACTGGTTTTCTGATACGCGATATTCGCGGTCTGCATCTGATCGGGGTCGACCTTCGACTTCCGCCCGATGCTTCGGCCATTGAGAAACAGCTCCGCCTCGTCGCCATCGGTATAGATGATGGCCGGCACCTGATCGCCCTCCGACCAGTTCCAGTGCGGGGAAAGGCGCACCGTGCGTTCCGCCTTGTTCCACTGGCTGCGGTAGAGGTAGAAAGTGTCCTTCGGCAGTCCCGCCAGATCGACGATGCCAAAATAGCTGCTGCGAGCCTCGAGTTTCAGCTCTGGCGGCGAATTCACGCCACGAGCGGGCGTCGGTTCGCCGAGGTAGTCGAACCCGGTCCAAACGAAGTCGCCATTGAGAAAACGGTGCTTGCGCATGCGCTCGAATTCATGCTCCGGGATGTCTCCCCAAGGAGCAGCGGTCAGGATGAAGCCGTTCTGAAATCCGTCGTCGCCGAAATCGATCTTCGACTCGGGCAGATCCAGCTCGTAGTGGCCGCGGGTGCCGAAGGCCGATGCGGTTTCGCTGTAGATGATCGGCTTCTCGGGGTAGTTCTTGCGGAAGTTCATGTAGCGCTGGGAGTAGTTCCAACCAGAGCTGTCGAGCGCCTCGAAGATTCCCCACTCGCGTCGGGCTCCGCTCGCCACGTGACAGCCCATGGTGGTGGGACGGGTGTTGTCGTACTTTTCGAAATACGAGACCATCTTGGCCACGTGCTCCGCCGACTTCCCATCGCGGTTGGTCAGCACTGCGCCATCCTCGTTGGCCACCGACCAAAGCATCACCGACGGATGGTTGCGATCGCGTCGCACGAAGTTGCGCACCTCGCGTTCCGCGTACTCGTTGACGAAGGTCGCCGTATCCACATCCACCCCGCCGGTACGATCCCACTTGTCGTAGAGCTCGTTGAAGACGACGATTCCCAAACGGTCGCACAGCTCCAAAACTTCCGGCGCTTCCGGATTGTGCGAAGTGCGCAGGGCGTTGACGCCCATGTCCCGCAGGATCTCGAACTTGCGCTCCACCGCTCGCGGAAAAAACGCCGCTCCCAGCATGCCATGCGTGTGGTGCTCGTTCACCCCCTGCAAGTCCACGCGTCGCCCGTTAAGGTGAAACCCGTCGTCGGCCGTCCATTCGTAAGTGCGGATGCCAAAATTCGTATCCAAGTTGTCTGACATTCCTGCATCGGCGAGTATAGCGGTCTTCGCCGTGTAAAGGTACGGGTGCTCCACGTCCCAGCGCTTGACCGCATCGAGCTCGAATTGGAGAGTTGCTTTGATTCCAGCGACCGGCACCTCTACCGCTCGGGTTTCCGCTCGCACTACCTCGCCCAGCGGGTCCAAGATTTCCACCACGACCTCAGCGGATTGAGCCTTTCCGGTTTCGTTCGCCAACTCCACGTCAACCTGCACCGACGCTTCATCGCCCTCGACTCGGGGCGTCGTGACCGCGACTCCCCAGTAGGGAATGTGCACCGGATCGACCAGACGCATCGAGACCTTGCGATAGATGCCTGCCCCCGGATACCAGCGCGAGTGGTGAGCTTGGGTATCCACATGCACCGCCAGCACGTTTTCGCCGCCGAAGTTCGCCGCATCGGTCGCATCGATATGGAAGGAGTTGTATCCATAGATCCATGATCCGACTGCCTCGCCATTGAGGTAGACCGTCGGGTTGGCCATCACGCCGTCGAAGAGAAACTGCAACCGCTTCCCGCGGGCGTCGGCGGGCAGCTTGAAAGTCTTGCGGTACCAGCCCTCGCCCTTCCATTCCAGCTTTGCGGTATTCGGATCGCCCTCCGGATCGAAATTCTTGTGGATCGCCCAATCGTGCGGCAAGTCGACCGCTTCCCAGGTCGAATCGTCGAAGCCCGGCTGCATCGCCTTGGCGTTTTCCCCTTCCGCGAAGCGCCACCCGAAATTGATGGGATCCGGCTCGGCGGAGGGAAACGCGGCTCTCGACAGCGTTGCCAGGATTGAAACGAAACAGCCAGCTAAGCTGGCGCGAAAGAGGGATCGACGCGTCTTTGTCATTTTCAGAAAAAATTCTTGATAGGGTTTGGATCACTGGCACAGCCCTGTCGGCACACTGGCCTGCCGTTGACTGGGCAGGGCAGCAAGATGGCAATTAGGGACGGATCGCATCAAGCTGTTACGGTTCCGTAATTAATCAAACAGTTTGATTAACTTCCAAAATTTTGCTGACTCCCTTTCCTTCAGGTTCATCGTAACTGTAGCTCATCGAGCCCACCCCGGTCACATCACCCTTTTAAACCCTATGCGAAGTTCACTGTTGTTCACACTCACCCTCGGCCTCGCCGCCTTCGGTTCCGCCGAGCCTATCAATACCGCTCAGCAAATCCTCACCCGTCCCGACTCGGTCAAGGAGATCATGCTCCGCGTCGCCGACTACCAGGAGCGCGACTTCGGCGGTCAAATTCGCACCGACTGGAAAGCGGGCACCTACTACTCCGGCCTCTACGCCGCGTATCAGGCCACGGGTGACGAAGACTTTCGCCGCCAAGCCATCGCCTGGTGCGAAAACGCGGACTGGGAGCTCTCGGAAAACCACTTCTTCGCCGACGACATCTGCGCTGCCCAAACTTTCCTCGACGTCTACCTCGACGAGAAGGATCCCGAAATGATCGCCGACACCGTGGCGGCGCTCGAGCCCTACTTCACCCAGGAGACCATTCGCCGCGAGCAGCTCGGCCACGCTGTCTGGCGCGACGAAAGCCGCCCCTTCACCGGTCGAAACGTCTGGTGGTGGTGCGACTCCCTCTACATGGCCCCGCCAGTGCTCACCCGTCTGTATTCAGCGACCGGAGACCAGCGCTACCTCGACCTGCTGAACGATTTCTATTGGGATACGGTCGACTTCCTCTACAAGGAAGACGACGGCCTCTTCGCTCGCGACGAAACCTACTTCGATAAGAAGACGCCCAACGGCAATCCCGTCTACTGGTCCCGCGGAAACGGTTGGGTCTACGCGGGCTTGATCCGCCTTCTCGACCACTTGCCCGAAGACGATCCCCACCGCCAGGACTACATCGACCTCTTCGTCGAAATGACCCGCGCCCTCGTCGACCTGCAGCAGGAAGACGGCCTCTGGCGCCCTGCCCTCAACGATCCGGACTGGAAACCGTCGAAGGAAAGCAGCGGCACCTCCTTCTTCACCTACGGCCTGCTCGGCGGCATCAACCGCGGCTTCCTCGACAAGCAAGCCTACCTGCCCGTAGCGCTCAAAGCCTGGGAAGGCCTCGTCGGTTGCATCAACACCGACGGCCGCCTCGGCTACGCCCAGCTCGTCGCCGGGGGCCCTGCCCACGTTCGCCCCAGCGATTCCATCGACTACGCCCACGGCGCCTTCCTGCTGGCCGCTAGCGAACTCTACAAGATGGACCTGGACAACCAAGACTTCGCGGCGCTGGAAGATCCCTACGAAATCAAGACGCTCGCCCGCGACGGCGTCTGGACCTGGTTCAACGACGAACGCGTGCTCTACGACGGAGCCGGCCTCTACATCGGTTCCATCGACTCGGAAGGCGTCAGCCGAATCGACTACTACAGCACCATTCTCACCCAAAGCCCCTTCGCCTACCAGCCCATGCCCCTGAGTAGCTGGAAGAGCAAGGACGACCACAACAACCCCGCCATCATCGAGCTCGAAACCGGCGACCTGCTCGCCGCCTACTCCAAGCACCACCTCGAGCCCGTGTGGTACACCCGCCACGGCAAAAAGAAAGGGCCCGACAATTGGCGCACCGTGGAATGGTCCGAGGAACAAGCCATCGAAGCCCCCGCCTACACGACCTACAACAACCTCGTGCAGCTCTCGGAAGAGAACGGACGCGTCTTCAACTTCATGCGGGTAATCGGCTGGAACCCGACCCTAGTGCTTTCCGAAGACAACGGAAAAACGTGGAGCGAACCTATCGAGCTCGTGCGCTCGGGCAACGACCGGACCCGCCCCTACGTCAAGTACAGCAACAACGGCCAAGACCGCATCGACCTCATCTTCACCGACGCCCACCCGCGCAAGGACCACGAAAACAACGTCTACCACATGTACTACCAGGACGGCGCCTTCCACAAGAGCGACGGCAGCCTCATCCGCACCTTGGAAGACATAAAAGAGCAGCCGCTGGTCCCCTCCGAAGCCACCCTCATCTACGACGGCACCGAAGCCGGTCGCGGCTGGGTATGGGATCTTGAATACGACGAGAATGGACACCCAGTCGTCGCCTTCATAAACTCCGTGGATAACGAAATCGGCAACGACCTGCGCTACCGCATCGCCCGCTGGGACGACGCATCCAAAAAGTGGACACAACGCCAAATCGCCTACGCCGGCACCCACCTCTACGACCGCGAGGAACACTACGCCGGCGGCATCGCCATCGACCCGCAGAACACCGACCAAATCTATCTCTCCACCGACGTCGACCCCGCCACCGGAAAGCCCAACGCCACCGGCCGCTACCAGATGTTCCGGGGAACCTACCAAGACGGCTCTTGGACCTTCCAGCAGCTCACTCACGACGCCCAGGTCGATAACATCCGTCCCATCGTCCCGCGCGATCACGACTTCGACAAAATCGCCCTCTGGGTGCGCGGGCGCTACACCACCTACGAAGACTACGACACCGCCATCGTCGGCATCCTCGAAAAGTCCGACAGCGACTAGGAACCTATCCACCACAGGAGGCCGCAACGACCCAGCCGCAAGCGGCAGGTTATCGGCCTCGAAACGAACAATCCAAGCGTTGCTTCCTCCTACTGGGAGAAGCGCGCTTGGAAAAAACGCGCCTTCCCGGACCACTTTGGAAACTCGAATTCGTAGACATTGCTCTCCGAGGCCACGTATTGCACGAACTCCCACCGCCTAAGATCGGAGCTGCCCCAAACCTCGAAGACAAGAGGAGTCACCCCCGCCCAAACCATGCGATCAACGGCGGTTTCTATGACATCGATGGTATCGATGACAACGCCAGTGCGAAACCATAGATCCGATGCCTGCGACTCCCTTCCGCCCAAAAACAAGCTGCCTCTTTCGTAGGGAGAAAAAAGTTCGCCGTAGTTCCGGGCCGCTGCGGGCTCGCCTTCCAGATGAATCAGCTCGACCAAATAGCGCTGGTCCAATTCAGTCTGAATCCGTTTTCTGAATACGAATCGCAAAACGCCGTCGTAGCCGCTAGGGACGCGGACGGGAGCGCTCTCGCCCAAAATCTCGCCCTGTAGATCGTCAAACCGCAGGACCACTTTGACAAGACTCCCCTCTTCGCTTTCCCAGTTCCCGATGTCCAGCAACCAAAGGTCCACGAAATCCACCGCTCCGAAGCCGGGCCGAAAGCTTTGTCCAAACGGTTCGTAGATCTCGATGTTGTGAAACAGCTCGTACACGTCCGAATCCGCGTGCAGCTGATCGTAGACGACCGGCGCGATCGGTTCCGCTGAAACGGAAGACGTCGCGACGATCGTGAAAACGTAGATGCCCCAGAACCGCGCTTTCATCGCCAAGAGCACGAGTGGCTACGCGAGGGCGATACCATTGGATCTGCACAGAGAACCAACTGCGTCCGGATCCATTTTTCCACTACGAAACGTCGCATCCGCTTCCCTGAAGAATCGGGCATGGGCGGCGGGCGACGATATCGTCAAGAATCTGACCGTTTCCTCAGTATCGTTGCGAAAGCCATGCACCCGTCCAGCCGGAACCTTTACGGCGTCCCCCTGCGACGCCGAGAGCCAATCCACTCCATCGAAAAAGGATACCGTCCCTTCGATCACGTAGAAAAGCTCGATCTGATCGTGGGTGTGCGGAGGAGCACCCTCGCCCGGTTCGCACACGCACAAGCCGACCACTCCTTGCCCATCGGTATCCCTTTCATCGAGGAGAACCTGGACCCCAACTCCAAGCACGTTCAACAAAGGGACTTCGTCCCTGCGCGTAACCAAAATTGCGTCTTTCATAAGCCGATCGATTTCATCGCCCGCTCCACGCGAGCAGGCCCATTTAGTAAGTTTTCCTGTCTTTTATCGACAGAACTTCTGTCTATGTCAAGACTGCTCGCTCATGTCCGAAAAAGAAACCTACACCAAGCGATCGAGCTCTTTGGGCTACAGTCTAAGATCTCCGTATCAAAAGCTCTCCAAGGCGATTTACGGGTCCTTGGCCGATCGCGGTTTCGGGGACATTCGCCCCTCGCACAGCGCCGTATTCCGCAATATCGGTCCTGAGGGCAACCGAGTCACAGAGATGGCGGAAATGGCCGATATGACCAAGCAGAGCATGGGCTATCTGGTCGACACGCTCCAGAAGGCGGGGTACGTGCGTTTGAAGCCTGACCCGGAAGATGGGCGAGCGAAGCTGGTACTGCTGACCGCCAAGGGTAACCGTGTGCTCAATGCCTTGTTGGATTCGTCCAACTCCTTCGAAGCCGCCCTAAGCAAGACGCATGGCCCGGAATTCGTTCGCGACCTCCGGCAGAAACTGCGCCTGCTCGACGAGTTTCTGGCACAAAGCTCCGAGGAATGACCGCCGCGGCGCTACAGCGTTTTCGCCAGCATCCAAATCGCCATGGCCATCATCAGCAGGTTTTCGCTGAGCGATATGAAGCCCAGCGGCACGCTGCTTCCCCCGCCCACGCAGGCGCAATTCAGATCGCGCTTCTTCACGTAGACAGCGTTGATGATGGAGACTGCCCCGATGGAGCTTGCGATCAAGACAATGGGCGCGACCACCAAAGTGGCGATAGAAGCGATCATGAGCGCCCCTCCTGCGGCCTCGATAAACGCGTAGACGTAGGCGTAGGGCACGTAGTGGCGAGCTACTAGATCGTACTGCACGAAACCGGTCGCGTACGACTTCAAATCCTGCAGCTTCAAAATACCGAGCACGCACATGCTGAACGCGATGAAGAGCTCTGCCACTCGGATCAAGGACAACTCGCCTAAGCTTGCCCAAGTGGTGGTCACCGCCATGGCGGCTGCCACTCCAAAAACCGCAATCACCGGCTGATAGGTCTTGCCCTCCTTGGGATCCGGCCCCTTGCCGAGTTCCTCGCGCAAATCGTCATAGGTTCCTAGTCGCTCCCCGTCCACGAAGATTTGAGGCGTCTCGTCGAAGCCGTTCTCTTTCTTGTAGGTCTCGTTCTCCTCCATCGTTTCGAGGTGGCGATCTTCCACTTCGTAACCGTTTCGATTGAGCAGGTCCTTGGCTTTGATGCCCCAGGGGCACAGATGATCCTCCGTCACCATTCGGTAGATTGTCGCATGCTTGCTCATATTTCCTTCTCCTTCTATTCCAATTTTCGTAGTGGGTTTCCCAATACTTGTCGTTTCCTGTACGAAACGCCTGCGGCGACCCGTCGACATTTTCGATTAGATGACATGGTGCATGAGCAGCGCCACAACCATCCAGGCGGAATAAGCGCTGAATTGGCATGCAATGCGCAAGCTTCTCCTTTCATTGCGTTTCAATCTGCACTGCACGTCGGTCGAAATCTCACCTGCGATATGATGGCGCAATCGATGCGACCTATTCGGAAGAACGAGAAAGGAGTGCAAATCGATGGCTTTGATAGTAGAACCGATCTATGCGGAAGGAATCGCTCAACTGTCCTATCTGGTAGGCGACGACACCGAGGGCGTAGCGGCGGTGATCGATCCGAGACCGGATTGCGACGCGTACCTTCGAGTCGCTAAGGATCGCGGGCTGAAGATCGCCGCGATCTACGAAACGCATATTCACGCCGATTTCATGAGCGGCTCGCTGGCCCTGCAGCAGCGCCTCGGAGGCAAGACGCCCATTCGCGTCAGTTCGGAGGGCGATGCGGACTACGACTTCAAGCACGAAAAAGTGTCGGATGGCAGCGAAGACCGCTTCGGCGAACTGCGGTTGGTGGCTCGCCACACGCCAGGACACACTCCCGAGCACTTGACCTATCTTGCGTATCATGGATCCAATGACACCGCGTTCGCCCTTTTCTCAGGGGACACCCTTTTCGTAAACTCGGTGGGCCGCCCTGATCTGCTCGGAGATGACGAAACGCAAAAACTTGCGGGACAGCTTTTCGAAAGCATCCATGGATTCTACGCCGACTTGGATGACGGAATCATGGTCTATCCCGGTCATGGAGCGGGTTCGGCCTGCGGTCCGGACATTGGCGATCGCATGTTCTCCACCGTCGGCTACGAGCGAAAAAACAACCCGTATTTCGCTGTCGCTGACAAAGACGCATTCATCGAGAAAACGTTGAAAGCCGCTCCCGAGGAGCCAAGTCACTACCGACCGCTCAAGATGCTCAACCGTAGCGTCAAGAATTCACGAACGTACACCAACACTCCGCAAGCGATGGACGCATCCACTCTAGAAAACTGGATACGTGAGAAGGAGGCGACTGTCCTCGATACGCGATCGTCCATATCCTTTTCCAGCGCCCACATTCCCGACTCGCTAAACATCGAAGCGAAAGGCGAGCTTTCCGTCTGGTCCGGCTGGACACTGAATTTCGACGAGCCGTTGATTCTGGTCTTGGAAAAGGATTCGGACCTGGAAAAGGTCCGCGCGCTGCTCTGGAGAACCGGGCACCACAACGTGGTGGGCTACCTTGTAGGCGGCATCATGAATTGGATAATGGAAGGCAAGCCGATCAGCTCTATCAAGACCTACAGCGTCGAGCAGCTCCATCGGGAACGCGACGCCCTGCAAGTCCTCGATGTGCGCTCCGCCAGCGAGCGAGAAAACGGCTTCATCCCCGGGTCGAAGCACCTCTTCCTTCCGGAGATCGCTGAAAACGCCTTGGACCGTCTCGATCCCAATCGCCCCGTCGTCACCTACTGCGCCAGCGGTTTTCGGGCTAGCATCGCGGCCAGCGTTCTGAAACGCGTCGGCGTCACACGGGTCGGTACGCTCCCCGGAAGCTGGATCGCTTGGAAACAGGCCGACATGCCCATTGAAACGGACGAAGAGGAACTGCAGCCGGCATGATTCGGGGGCGTTCGCGTTCGCTGCCATTTATCTGATATCGACCTAGAATTCCCACACCATCGGTATCACGATCATCGATACAACGAAACCGATCACGTTGATCCAGATACCGATTCTAAAGAAATCGACAAAGCGATACCCGCCTACGCTGTAAACGTAGGTGTTTGTCTGATACCCGATCGGCGTGGCGAAGCTCGCCGAGGCGGCGATAGAGATCGCGACCAGAAAAGGTTTGGCGTCCACGCCTATGGACTCGGTCAAGCCCAGGGATAAGGAAACGAGCAGAACGGCGGCGGCGTTGTTAGACAGGATCTCGGTCAACAACGTCGTCATGAGATACACTGCGACCAGAAGAGCAAAAGGTTGCCAGCTTTCCGATACGAGGCCTGAGACCACGGAAACCATGCCATCCGCCAAAAGCTGACTGGTTCCGGTGCTCTCCATCGCCGCCCCTACGCCCAGCATGGAAAAGATGAGAAACAGTATCGGCCAGTGAATGGAGTCGTAGGCTCCCTTCAGGGTGATGCAGCCAGTGAGGAAGAGAACGACGCAACCGATGATTCCGGCGGGCGCGATCGGCATCAGCCCCATCGAAGAGGAAGCGATGACTCCTGCAATGACCGCGATGATGATCGGCAGCTTCCTTCTCCGAGCGGGCATCACCACGGACGGTTTGTCCAGGACGATGATGTCATCGAGTTCGCCGAGTTCGTCGATGGCCTCCGCCGTTCCCAGCAATAGCAAGGTATCGCCCTGTTCCAAGGTCACGCTTTCCAAGTCGCTGCGAATGCTGCGCTCGCGCCGATTCAGCCCCAGCGGCACAAGTCCCAGCCGCTCCAGCGATTCCACCCGGTCGAGCGTCTTGCCGATCATTTTCGAGTCCGGACTGATGATTCCTTCCACGATCACCCCCTGCGATTGCGTGATCCCTTCCAGACCATCGCCCAACGAACCACGCAAGTCGATGCCCTCCTCCTCTTGGGTCGAGGGAACGTCCTGCGGGGACACCGCGAGCAGGAGACGGTCGCCCGACTTGAGCTCGACCTGAGACAGGGCTCGTCTCATGGGAACGCCATGTCGGTGAATTTCCAATACACGCCCGTGCTCCATTTCCGCCAAGGTCGACTCTGATACCTTCACCCCGACCAGCGGAGAGCCCGATTGAACGAAAGCTTCGACGATGTACTCGCGGGGATTCTCGTCCGCGTAGGAATCGGTCAGCAGGTCGTGATCCGGCAGGAGTTTCGGGGCGGCCAGCGCGAGATAGAGCATGCCCGCCATCAATAGCGGCAGGCCGACCCAGGCGAGTTCGAACATGCCAAACGGCTCCCTGCCCGCTTCCCTGGCCATGGAGCTGACCAGCAAATTGGTGCTGGTGCCCACCAAGGTGCACGTGCCGCCGAAGATCGATGCGTAGGAAAGCGGAATAAGCAGCTTGGAGGCGCTTAACTCCATGCGGCGGGCCAGGCTGATCACGATCGGGAGGAAGACGACTACCACCGCGGTGTTGTTGATGAAGGCGGAGATCGCCGCCACACTGATGGTCAGTATCGGTAGCAGCGCTACAATAGGCAATTTGGGCAGGCGTTGCAACGAGGACGCCGCCATCCGAATCGCCCCGCATTTCTCCAAAGTGGCGCTGATGATGAACATTGCCGCGATGGCGATCGGCCCCTGATTGGAAAAGACCGCCAAAGCATCCTGCGGCGAAAGCATTCCCAGCAAAAGGACCAAGGCGAAACCCGTCATGCCGGTCAACTCGGTTGGAATCCGCTCGCTCACGAACGACACCGTCATGGCCACGAGCAGCGCTAGCATCACTATGATTTCCCAACTCATTCAGTTTCAGTTCTCACGCTTCCGCCCACCACATTCCGGCTGACGACATCGAACCTCCACGCATGCCTTCCAGCTTGAACAGTCCATCAGCTGGCGCTGCCCGCGGGGCCGCGCCTGACGCGATCCGCGGAGGAACGAACCACGAGATGCTCCCCACTCCCGCACGATACGCGCCATCGAGCATGGCGCAAACGCCCTCTCGATTCAGTGCAAGCAGCTGAGAAACCCGCCATCCGAGACCGACCGTCGGGCTATGCAATGCGCAAAGGTCCCTCTGCGAAATACAACGAAGCGACTACCCATAGACCCTGTATCAGAATCGGAATGACAAGCTTCGGACCCGACTGACTGCGGGGACACGGAAAAAAGGTCGGCTCTCAGCGCTCGAAGGCGCGGGCTATGCAAAACCAATTCCCAAACGACGATCAGCCGCTTTGGCTGTTCGAAAGACGAACGAAACTAACCCGCAAACAACCCGCATATGGACACCGATTTACACAAGCTATTCATCGACCAACTACAGGACATCTACGACGCTGAGCACCGCATCGCGGAAGCGATCCCCCAAAAGATCGACGCTGCCCAGTCCCCTGACTTGAAGCTCAGCCTCGAGGGGCATCTGCAGGAAACGAAGGACCACATCGCTCGTCTCGAGCGCGTCTTCGAGGAACTGGGCGAAACCCCGGAGCGCAGCACCTGCCAAGCGACCAAAGGCCTGCTGACTGAGGCCAACGAACTGCTCGAAACCTTCCGTGGCACCAAAGCGATCGACGCGGCCATCGTCTGCGCCGGACAGAAGGTGGAGCACTACGAAATCGCCACCTACGGCTGCCTTTTCACTTGGGCCAAGCAAATGGGCCACTCCCATATCGCAGCCATCCTGAAGGATTCGCTCAGCGAGGAGAAGGAGGCCGACAGCAAGCTGACCGCCGAGGCGAAAACCGAATCGAACCTCGTCGCGGAGGCCATCCGCTAAGATTCATCGCCCCATTCGGCGCCATCCCCGGGTGAAACCCGTAGGCGCTCGGAATCGCCCTCGACGCCCTTTCCTCAGAGAGGGCGTTTTTTCGCGTCCGCCTGGCGGCCGGATTTGGCGCGAGCTGTGCGACGAAAAACCTGAAGCATTCTCAAAAAAACACCAACCACAACCCCCGACCCCCTAACTACGATGCTACGAAGCACAAAAGACATTTTCGGCTACCCGATCGAAGCCCTCGATGGGTCGATCGGCAAAGTGAAGGACTGCTTGTTTGACGATCGCCATTGGCGCCTGCGCTACGTGGTGGTGGATACCGGAAAATGGCTGCCGGGACGCAAGGTTATCATCAGTCCGCTGCACGCCAAGCAACCCGGACTCGGCTGGCACGGACGCGATTTCCCTATCAGTCTCACCAAGAAAGAGATAGAGGAATCGCCCCGATTGGAGGAGGACGAGCCGGTCTCCGCTCAGTACGAGGAGGAGTACGCCAAGCACTTCACGCAGATCCATCCCTACTGGGCCGGTCCCTACGCTTGGGGCCTTGGTCCGACACCGACCTATCCCTCCGCGGACGCCATGGGCTCACAGATGCCGCCCGAAGTCGAAAAACAGCACCGGACCGAGCTCAAAAAGATCGAGCACAGTCACCTGCGCTCCGCCCACGAAATCATAAACTACACCATCGACGCTCGCGACGACTCCTTCGGGCATGTGGAGGATTTCATACTCGACGACGAGGACTGGCGTCTCGCCTACTTGGTGGTCGCGACTCGCAACTGGTTGCCTGGCAAAAAGTTCCTCGTGGATATCGATTGGATCGAAACCTTTGACTGGGCCAGCAAGAGCGCCCAGATCTCCCTTTCGCGGAGCCAGATCGAATCGGCCCCGCAGTACGATCCCAAGACGCCAATCAACCGCGACTACGAAAACGAGATTTACGACTACTACGGACGCCCGGCGCCTTGGTCGCAAACCGATGCCTACATCCACTGAGCGGCGGCGGCCGCTGCAACTTGCACACCGCGAAACCGCTTCGCGCGGCAATCTGCAGGACGCTCGACACTCGCCCTTGCTCACCCACGGAGAAAAAACGACCGCTTTGCAGCTGGGGTGAACGCCAGCTGCGCGTTCGACGGGTTCTCGCCGCCAAGCCGCGACAGCGCTGGCGCGGCCCATGCAACCCTCTTGAAGCATGAACCAAACAGACGTAAAAACCAACGATCCTAAGGCCCTGCACGAAACGTTGCGGCAGATCCCCTACAACCTTTTCGCTATCGGCGTAGGCAGCTCGGGAGGCGAGGAAAACGCTTTCATTGGCAGCTGGGTCACCCAGTGCTCCTTCGATCCTCCCATGCTAGCGATCGCCGTGCAGAAGGATTCCAAAAGCTACCAGCTGATCGAGTCCGACGGCGTCTTTTCCGTGAACCTGCTGAGCAAGGATCAAGAGGAAATCGCTCGCAAGCTGGTGAGACCGCAGCATCGGGTGGACGACAAGCTGGAGGGCGTCAGCCATCGAAGCGGCGTCACCGGAGCCCCCATTCTAAACCTTTGCCTGAGCTACATCGAATGCAGAGTGGTCGACACCCTGCAAACCGGCGGACACGTGTTGGTGGTAGGAGAAGCGGTCAACGCTGAACAGAACAGCGACGAAGAGCCACTCACCTGCGCCGACATCGGCTGGCATTACGCGGGCTAGGCTCCAGCCGTCCCCGACCGCTCTTTTTGATAGGCCAGAAGGCGCCGTCGCCACGACACGCCTCAGTACCATGTAACCGTCTATCAGATACCGGGTCTTTCTAACCAGGCAATCGTATTACGAAAACAAAGCCCCCATCCTGCAAAGGGATGGGGCTTTTCGTTTTCACGTGAATCGTTGCGAAAAAGCGAAATCCCCCCGCCTGCGGCGCCTGCTTTTCCTGCGTCTTTTTTTACTTCCTTGGGCTGATCGCCCGCATTAGCCATCCGCCGCTGCGGCGCTGGCGGTTTGATCTCTAGAAACAAGACGGGCGTAGGCCTGCAAATCCTCGAACGCGGTCGCGCGACGCGTTTCCCAGTTTTCTGCCTCCGCCGAGCTCAGACGCTCGATGCTGTCAGACAAGCGTTTGGCCGCCTCTCGCGCCGCAGCTACCTCTTGAGAGCTCAACAGCTCGCTGCTCAATTCCAGCGATCGATCAAGTTTCGCCTTCGAATGCCGCAGATTCTCCACCACCCTCTCCTGCTTTTCGTACGGAGCAGACATCGAATCCATGCCTTCCGTCACTCCCGGAGCGGGCATGGACGATGAGGGGGCGACATTCCTCTGCACGAACTCGCGCTGCATGCTCAATCGCACTACGATCGTGCACGCCACCACGATCGCTGCCGGAATGAAGATGCGGTAGATGTACCGTTTGAAATGATTCATAAACTGAATTCCGGAAGCCCTTTCCGACCTAGGCCTAAGCCACAACGCGGCGAAAGGGCATCATATAGCCGCGTACCTTTTCTGTGGATACGCCTCCTGTTTTCTAGGCCTTCTTTTTCGACCTAGCCTTCTTGGCCTGTTTCGACACCGCTGCTAAGCCGTCTTCGAACGGTTGTATGAATTTTTGGATACCCTCATCTTCCAGCCGCTGAGCGACGTAAGCCATATCCACCCCCATCGCTTCGAGCTGCTCCATGATGAGATCCGCTTGCTCGGAGGGCTTTCGAATGGAATCCGCTTCGAGCGCCCCATGATCGGTGAAGGCATCGATGGTCTTTTCAGGCATGGTATTGACCGTATCGCGAGCGATGAGCGAGTCCACGTAAAGCGTATCGGGATAGTCATCCGACTTCACGCTCGTGCTCGCCCACAGAGGACGCTGGATCTGAGCTCCACGCTCTTCCATGGCTTCCCACGCTCTGCCGCTGAAGGCTTCTCGGAAACTCCGGTAGGCGAGGCAGGCCTGAGCGATGGCTGAATGTCCCTTCAGGGCCTTCGCCATGTGCTCGTGATCGTGGCACGCGGGCAACGCGCGCTGTTCCAGCAGCTCGTCCACCAAACTGTCGATACGGCTGAGAAAGAAGCTGGCTACCGAGGCAATGCCGTCGACTGGGAGACCATGCTTGAGGCGACGCTCCATGGCCCAAAGGTAGCGAGCGACCACGCGTCGATAACGCTCGTTTGAGAAAAGCAACGTGATGTTCACGTTGATGCCTCGAAACAACGCTTCCTCGATGGCGTCCAACCCTTCCTCAGTGCCGGGAATCTTGATCATGACATTCGGACGATCCACACGCTCCCACAGCGAGCATGCGGCCGCTAGGGTCGCTTCCGATTGTCGAGCCAGCCTAGGATCGACCTCGATGCTCACGAAGCCATCGCCGCCTCTCGTTTCCTCATAGACCGGCATCAAAGCGTCGCAACCGTTCCTCACGTCCTCGATCATCAGCGACTCGTAGATTTCCACGTCGGACTTCCCGCTAGTGGCGAGCCTTTCGATATCCTGGTCGTAGCGATCGCCGGACTTCACCGAGTCCGCGAAGGTCTTGGGATTGCTGGTGATACCCAGCAGCCCCTCTTCGTTCACCCGGCGTTCAAGCTCTCCCGTCTCGATCATCTCTCGAGTCAGGTTATCCAGCCAATAGCTTTGGCCGTAGTCGCGAAGCTCACGCAGCTTCGATTCCTTTTCTGCAACAGCGCTCATCGTTCGTCTCCTTTCTCCTTCTGGATTTCTCTCTTTCGCTACCGCAGGGTTCGGGCAGCGTCTCTCTGGTCGCTCTCGGCGTCCTCCACTCCTTCGCGGGCCAACTGCTCCGATTGGTTGGCCTCATCGGTCGTCTCCGTTTCGGGCACCCTTCCAGCGCCCTGGATCTCGCGGGGATCTCGCGCTTCCGGAGCCTCGATCGCGTCCATGTCCCCTCGCTCCATCAGCTTGGCGTCGGAACTGTACTCCCGGGCCGCCCGTTCGTAGTCGAGACGGTTGGCGGCGTTGGGGCGATTGTCCTCGGCAGCTAGCTCCAAGGCTCTTCTCACAATCTGGGTCTTTTCCGGTTCGCCCAGCTCAGTGCCCACGATGCGAACCCACTGGCCGTCTTCCACTTCAAATTCGATTTCTCTTGGTTCTTTTTTCATAATCAAATCCTACCTTCTGCCCAATCCGCGCCAAACGAGCAGCAGGGATCGATCCGGCTCCGCTCCGCCACAGGCCCGTTTGGGAAAGCCTCCGACCCGTGCGGCATGCAAGAACGGACAGTGCAGAACGCAGCAAATCATGTGGGCGCTCGGCTCCGACGAGACGTCCGTTGGACGCTCCCTCTCGCCCACCTGACGAGTATCGCCAGCCGCCTCTTGCCCTTGCGGGCAAATACGCTAGGGTGGCTATCTTTCGGATCCGTTCATGCGTATACTCCCCCAACTCCTCAGGCCTCGGACGGTCAAGGTCTTCCTGATCGGACTCCTCCTCCCGATCGCCCTGCAAGCATCGGATTTCCTGGAGCTGGCGAACCTGCGGTTCGAAACGTTCGACTCATCCGACGGACTCTCCACCAGCTCCATCACGCAAATCCTTCAGGACGACCAAGGCTTCCTTTGGATCGGCACCAACAACGGCTTGAATCGTTTCGACGGTCGAGACTTCCCGACCTTCTTCCGTCGGGACAACGATCCGGCATCCATCGTTTCCGACGCCGTGGTCTCCTTGTTCAAAGACTCCAAGTCTCGCCTATGGATCGGCACCAGCGAAGGCATTTCTCGCTACCTCCCTGCCAGTCGCTCCTTCAAAAACTACGTTCCAAATCCCACGGTAGATCCCAATCCGGTATCCAACCGCGTCACCGCCTTCTGCGAGTTCCCCAACGGCGGCCTTATCGCCGCAACCCAACAGGGCACCCTGCATCGCTACGACCCGCTCGGCGATTCCTTCGAGCAGCTCGTAGGTATTCAAATACCGGATATCCGCAGTTTGCTGGGGCTTCCGGACGGCCGATTGCTGGTCGGGGCCAACGGCCAGATCGCGCTGCTCGATCTCGAAACCGGTCGTACGGCGAACTTTCCCCTCCCTCGAATCCAAGATGATCGTTCGGCCTATCAATACGCGGAAGACTTCGAGCCGATCGGAACCAAGGTCATCCTCATCGCCACCAGCCACGCTGGGATCCTGAGCTTCGATCGCGAGTCGGAAACGTTTTCCCAGTATCCGTTCGCTCCGGACGAGCTTTGGGTAAACGACCTCACGCTCACCGAGCAAGGCGCCATCATCGCGACCTCCACTCAGGGGCTGTTCGTTTCGCACCCCGAGACCGGAGCGATCGCCGAATACCAATTCGATCTGTCAAATCCCTACAGCATCGCTTCCCGAGCGACCCGTTGCTCCACCATCGACCGACAAAGCAATCTCTGGGTCGGCACCGAACGCGGCCTCTGCAAAGCGACCGCTCACAAAGCCTTCAGCCACTACGGACCCAAGCCAAGCCCCACCACCTCGATCAGCGACACCTCCGCTTCGGCCCTCTTCACCGATTCCCAGGACAGGCTCTGGATCGGCTATTTCAGCGGTCAGCTGGATATTCTGGACCGGGCAAATGGCGAACGCCTGCTCTCGTTTCCCTATCAGACCGACAATCCCAGAGGGCCGGGCCAGGGCACCATCCATTTCATCAAGGCGACTCGCGACGGAACCATCTGGACTGGCTCCTTCGAGGGCGGCTTGCGGCGCTACGATCCGCTTCGCAACGAATTCGAAAACGTGCTCCCGTCACCATACTCCGACATTCGCGACATCGCGGAAGACGGCTCCGGTCAGCTCTGGGCCATCGCTCACGGTCAAGGTCTGATCCGCTACGATCGGGCGAATGGCAGCCTGAAGCTGTACCAAAACGATCCGAGCAAAGGCGACAACACCCTGATCGACAATTGGGCTACTTGCATCGTGCGGGATCACGCAGGCGTCCTTTGGATGGGCTCGGGCACCGGTTTGTGCCGATTCGACCCGATACAGGAGCGCTTTCGCAACTATCGGCCAAGAAGCCGGGACCCATCCAGCCTCAGTCGAGTGCCAGTGTACGACCTGCACGTGGACGAAGATGGAACCCTATGGGTTGGAACGCTCGACGGTATCAACAAATACGATACAAGAACCGACTCGTTTCGCGCCTACAAGACCGCCAACGATCCCGCCTTGTCCATTGGCGATTCCACATCGGTACGATCGATAGAACATGCCGCCACAGGAGAAATCTGGTTCTCTACGGATCGCGGTCTGATGCGCTTGGATACGGATACCTGGACCGGCAAGAGCTACGGCGCTCACGACGGCCTCCGTTCCAGCGACTTCCTGACCAGAAGCTCCCATCGAGACAAAGCGGGACGCCTCTACTTCGGCGGTATCAATGGCGTAACTACCTTTTTCCCGAATCAGATCATCGACAGCGCCTTCTCTCCCGCCCCTATCATCACCAAGCTTTCGAACCTGAAAGAGCCGGACTGGCAGCTACCAACGCCTCCCCATCTGGTCGATACACCAGTATCCTTTCCGCATCAAACGGACTCCTTCGCCTTCGAATTCGTCACGCTCAATTTCAATCGTCCCGATAGCCTGAGCTACAGCTATCAGCTTGCCGGCTTCGACCCCGATTGGTCGCGTCCCTCGGCTAACGCGAGCGCCACCTACACCAACCTGCCACCTGGGGACTACACCTTCAAAGTCAAGGCAGCGAACAGCGACGGGATCTGGAGCGAGGGGCACGCCGCCTTTTCCTTCACCATCACTCCCCCCTTCTGGTCGACGGCATGGTTTCGCTTTTCATCGATTCTGCTCGCGGCTTCACTCCTCTCCGCAATCCATCGGCTTCGTGTAAGAAACATCCGAATACAAAATGAGAAACTGGAAAAAACGGTGGCCGCCCGCACCAACCAGCTCGCCAGAGCCAACGAGGAGCTCGCCGCCCAACGCGAAGAGATCCAGTGCCAAAACGAAGAGCTTATAGCCAACAAAGCGGATCTCGAGCTTCGAGTCGACCAACGCACCCGCGATCTCAAGGTCGCTCTGGCGGAGGCACGACGTGCCGACCAGCTCAAGTCATCGTTTCTGGAAAACATGTCGCATGAGATCCGCACTCCGATGAACGCGATCATAGGATTTCTAAGCATCCTGCAGGAGCGCGAGCACTCCGAAGAAGAGAAGCAGGCCTTCTTCAAGATCATCAACAGCAGCAGCGACTCGCTGCTAACGCTCATCGACGACATCCTAGATCTCTCCACCCTGGAAAGCGGAACCGCCACCATCAGGCCCGAGTCCGTACCGCTCGACGCGCTGTTCGCGGAGCTGGAATCGGCCCATCGGACCATCCTGCGCAGCTCCGGAAAGATCGACCTTCAGATCGACTACGAAAAACCTTCTAGCCCCTTCGAGCAAGACGCGGTCGCCCAGCTCGATCCCACCAGAATCAGGCAAATCCTCAACAACCTGCTCTCCAACGCGACAAAGTTCACCGACAAAGGCGTCATACGATTTGGATACGGAATCGCTACTAGTCCGAACGGCGACTCGATGATCCACGCCTACGTTTCCGATACCGGCATCGGCATTTCGCAGGAAGATCAGGCCAACATCTTCGAGCGCTTCAGAAAGGTCGAGTCGGACAAGTCGCGCTTGTACCGCGGCACCGGTCTAGGGCTGGCCATCACGCGCAACTTGGTCGAACTGATGAATGGCGAGATCCGAGTCAGCTCGACCCTGGGACAGGGCTCGAGCTTTTCCTTCACTTTGCCCTACCTCCCCAGCGGCTCTTCGATGGAGAAAGCTGCGGAACGGACAAACGCGAACCGGCGAGATCAAGCCGACCTGAAAATCCTAGTCGCCGAGGATGAGGATCCAAATTTCGAATACATTTCGGAAGCCTTGTCATCTTGCGCCAGCGTGGTGGACAGAGCCTCCAATGGAGCGGAAGCGGTCGACTTCGCGCAATCCCGCTCCTACGACCTCATTCTCATGGACCTGAACATGCCAGAAATGGACGGGCTCCAGGCCACTCGGGAGATTCGAAGAAATGGGGTCCAGAGCCCCATTCTTGTCCAAACCGCCCACATCCAGCCCAGCGCCCGGCGAGACTGCATCGACGCCGGGGCGGATCTCGTTCTCCGCAAGCCCTTCAGCCCTCTCGAGCTGCGCGAGGCGATCGGAAACGCCTTGAAGAAGGCCACCCTAGCTCGAAATCCGCCGAGATCGTCGGACAGCCCGTCTTAGATAGAGAGCGCTTGCGTCGGTAGAAATGCCCCCGAGCGAATGGGAAACAGGGCGTCCCGCGAAATCCGCTTTCACGAAACCGTCGACAAGAGAACCCGTTTTTCTCCATTCTAGAGCGGTATGATCAAACCCTTTATGCGAGGCCTCGGCGCCTACAAGCACGCCCATCATCTGGTCTGGAAGGAAGGCATGTGGAAGCACCTCATCATCCCGGGACTTCTCAGCATGCTGTATTTTCCTTTGGTCATCGGCGGACTGTTCGGAGGCACCTTCTTTGGGGTTCAAGAGCTCAGCGAGCTCATCAGCGAGAAGTGGCTGCCCGCCGAGGTGGCGGAATGGGCGGCCTGGGGGCTGAGCATCATCGTGGGGCTGCTGGCGATCTACCTGGCCTTTCTGCTCTATCGCAGCGTGGTGATGATCATCTACGCCCCGTTCATCGGATTCATCTCAGAGACCGCGGAAGAGAAGTTTCACGGCAGCAAAGGTCCTGGCTTCACTGTCGGAGGACTGGTCTACGACATCTATCGCGGCACCATGGTGAGCCTCATGACCCTCGCCATTTCGCTGTTTCTCACCGTGGTCTGCTGGCTTCTTTGGCTCCTGCCGGTCGCAGGCGCCGCCATCTATTTCGTCGGCATGCTGATCATCCAAGCCTACTTCGCGGGAGCCGGCTTCATGGACCCGGTACTCGAACGTCGCCGCGTCGGCATCCGGTCCAGTCTCGCCCATTCCTATCGACATAAGTGGCATGCCATGGGCAATGGCGCCGGATTCATGATCATGATGCTCGTGCCCATCGTCGGCTGGTTTCTGGCCCCTTCCTACGGAATCATCGCCGCAGCGGTCAGCGGGGTGGACACCATGTACGACGACGAACTGAGTCGAAAGCGTTCGCGTAGTTGATTCGCGCCTACACCTGATATCGGCTCAAGGCTGAAAACGAGAGCCTGCCAGTCGTCACTCGCCGAGCGCGTCGGCATTCACCACCGACAGGCCGCTAGGACTGGCGGGCGGGCCGGGGGTTCTGACGGTCGGCTGCGGACTCCGGCCTATGTTTTCCACCAAAGCAGACAGATCCGTCGAAGCGCTTCGAGAAACTGATTCGGTATCCCCTGCAGCGTCTGATGGTTGACCCGGTTCAAACGAAAGCTTCGTTTCCCCTTCCTCCGTCTCCCAGACCACTATCGCGTACGGCGAATCCATCACCAGCCAACCCTCTTCATCCACGCGATCGGGTAGGCCGAAAACGAAGAGCAGGCTCTTGCTTGAGGAGTCGGGTGGGGCCTGATCGAGCTTTGCCATGATGGTGAACCCTCTCCGGTCGAGGCGCGTCTCCAACTCCTGCACCGTCGCGGCAAACCCTGCTCCACTGGCCACGGTGACCATGTTTGGGCGATCGTCGGCGCTGTTCAGGAAAACGACCCCAAACAGACAGGTTGATAAGAAAATAGCCCGTGACACCCCCATGCCGAAACCCGATCGCACAAAACATGCCACGCTGGCCTGCGCCCATCGGTACGCTTGGCCCAGCTCGTTTCTCGATGCCTCCCGCAACTGCCAAGCTGCAAGCTGCATCGTTTCGAGGCGTCGACCCTCGACCGATTCTCTGCAATTCGCGCTTTGCTATGGGATCCGAGCGGTTCACACTTCCCGGCTGATGGAAAGGCGCAGCGAGAAAGAAAAAATGCTAGCGGGGGAGTTCTACCAGGCCATGGATCCGCAGCTTAGCGGCGAACGTCTTCGCTGCCGAGAGCTCATCCACGCCTACAACGCCACTCCTCCAAACGCCTTCGCGCAGCGAGCCCAGCTCCTCAGGGAGCTTTTCGGAGGCACCCACAAGACCGCGTACATCGAGCCGCCGTTTCGCTGCGACTACGGCTACAACGTTTTTGTCGGCAAAGCCTTCTACGCCAATTTCGACTGCGTCTTTCTCGACGTGAATCGCATCGAGATCGGGGAGCATGTGAAGCTGGGCCCCGGGGTTCATCTTTACACGGCTGCCCATCCCACCGATCCCGAAGACCGCAAAGCCTATAAGGAGTTTGGAAAACCGATTCGCATCGGCGCAAACGTATGGATCGGCGGAGGCGCCATCGTTTGCCCCGGCGTCACCATCGGAGAAAACGCCGTGATCGGAGCTGGCAGCGTAGTGACAAAAGACATACCCGCGAACGTTATGGCCGCGGGCAATCCTTGTCGCGTGATTCGCGAACTTTAGCAGAGCAAGGGCTCGCGCGCCGAATCGGCGAGCTCTCCCCGGCTCGCCCACTGCTACAGCATGATCTCCTCAGCGTCGCACTTGCAGTCGTCATCGTCCTCAGATTCGATGGGACCGTAGGTCTTAAGCGGATACCGATAGAGCTTGCCTTCGAAGTTTTTGAAATGGATCGCTTCGTCGTCGATCTTGGTGATGTACTGCGGATTGATGGGCACCTTGCCTCCCCCACCTGGCGCATCGATCACGAACTGCGGCACCGCATAGCCAGTGGTATGGCCACGTAGCTGCTTCATGATTTCGATGCCTTTGCACACGTTGGCTCTGAGGTGAGCGCTGCCGGTGATGAGATCGCACTGGTAGATGTAGTACGGCCGCACGCGCATGCGCACGAGGCGATGCACGAGAGCCTTCATCACCTCCGCGTCGTCGTTCACGTCCTTGAGCAGCACGGATTGATTTCCCAGCGGAACCCCGGCGTAGGAAAGGCGTTCGCAGGCGTCTTTCAGGGTCTGCGTGCATTCCTTCGGATGATTGGCATGGATGCTCATCCAAATGGGACCGTGCTTCTTGAAGATCTCGCACAGCTCCGGCGTGATGCGCTGCGGCAGGAATACCGGTATGCGCGAGCCGATGCGGATGAACTCCACGTGCTCGATCTGACGCAGGCGCCCGAGCAAGTAATCGATTTTCCGATCGGACAACAGCAGCGGATCGCCGCCGCTGAGCAGCACGTCGCGCACTTCGGGATGCTCCTCGATGTACTTGAGTCCCTGCTCGAACTCCGGGTGGAAATTGTAATCCTGAGCGTTGCTGACCAGACGGCTGCGCGTGCAGTAGCGGCAGTACGCGGCGCAGCGATCGGTCACGAGAAACAGCACGCGGTCCGGGTAGCGGTGCACCAGACCCGGCACCGGCGAATGCCCGTCCTCTCCGACCGGATCGAGCATTTCCTCCGCCCCGACCTTCATCTCGCCGTCACGCGGGATGACCTGACGGCGGATCGGGCAGTTCGGGTCCTCGCGATCGATGAGGTTGAAGAAGTACGGGGTGATGGCCATGGCCAACTTGGTATTGGCGTGCTTGGCCCCCGCTCTCTCCTCGTCGGTGAGCTCGATCAGCTCTTCCAGCTGCTCGAGCGTGGTGATGCGGTTCTTGAGCTGCCAGGTCCAGTTGTTCCATTTTTCCTCCGGGACGTCATCCCAAAGGCCTTGTCCGGCAAACCAATGCGTTCGGTCGTCAGTATACGGCATAAAGCGTTGTCAATAAAGGTCTCTCGTAGCGGGACGCACCCTCGCTTCCGAGATAAGTTGGGTAAATTACGTTTAAGTCACAAAAAGGGATTGTAGCCCAACCGCAAAACAACTTTTGTCCCAAACCTAATGAATGACTCCCAGATAGGTGTTCTCGCATTAGAAGACGGATCAGTTTTCCGTGGAATCGCCTTCGGCGCCAAGAAGACAGTTGTCGGTGAAGCGGTTTTCAATACTAGCATGACTGGTTATCAGGAGATCCTTACCGATCCTTCCTACTACGGCCAAATTGTGACCATGACTGCGCCCATGATCGGCAACTACGGCGTCAACGAGGAGGACCTCGAGGCGGAAAAGCCGATGTGCTCCGGATTCGTGGTCCGCGAACTCAGCCCGATCTCCAGCAACTGGCGCTCGACGTCAACCCTGCCGGACTACCTGGAAAAGCATGGCATTCCCGGACTGGAAGGCATCGACACACGGGCCCTGACCAAAAAGCTGCGCGAGGTGGGCGCCATGAAGTGCTGCCTCAGCACGGAAGACATTTCCGACGAGGAAGCGGTGCAGAAAGCCAAGGACTGGGAAGGCATCGTCGGCGCCGACTACGTGAAGGAGGTCACCTGCTCCGCTCCCTTCGTCTACTCGCCCACCGATTTGAACTGGCCCTACAATCCGGTCCAGTCCGTCATCCGCAAGCCTGCTCGCAAGCGCGAGATCTTCAAGATCGCCGCTCTCGACCTCGGAGCCAAGAAATCCATTTTCCGCGAGCTCGCCTTCCACGGCTTCGAAGTGCACGTCTTCCCCGCCACCGCGACCGCGGCGGAAATCGAAGCCATCAACCCGGACGGCATTTTCCTCTCCAACGGTCCCGGCGACCCGGAACCGGTCAAGTACGTGCACGAAACGGTGCGTGCCCTCATCGACAAGCACCCGATCTTCGGCATCTGCCTCGGTCACCAGATCATCACCCACGCCATCGGAGCCAAGACCTTCAAGCTGAAGTTCGGCCACCGCGGCGGCAACCAGCCGGTGAAGAACCTGGAGAACGACTTCGTCGCCATCACCGCCCACAACCACGGCTTCGCCACCTCCGCCGAGGGACTGGAAGCCTGCGGCGCCGTCATCACCGAGGTGAATCTCAACGACAACACCATTTCCGGCATCCGCCTGAAGGACAAGCCGGTGTTCTCGGTGCAGTACCACCCGGAAGCTGGCCCTGGGCCCAGCGACGCCAACCCGAACTTCGAAAAGTTCTACCAGCTCATCGCCCAGCAGAAGCGGGCCGCGAGCTGAAACAAGTTTCCAAGTCAAAGGCGGGTCGACGACCCGCCTTTTTCATGTCCGCGAAAACGTTACTTCGAAAGGTAGGCCGCGAAGTTTTTCGCATCCTCCGCCGTATCGATTCCGATGGATGGCTCGTCGGTCAGGCCGACCTTGATGGAAACTCCGTTTTCCAAGGCTCGCAGCTGCTCCAGTTTTTCGATCGCCTCCAGCTTTCCCTGCGGCAGCTGGCAGAACCGTTTCAAAAACTCCGCTCGATAGGCGTAGAGCCCTAGATGGCGATAGACCGGCGAATTAGCCACCCATTGGTCGTCGAAGGTCGCGAAGCCATCTCGATAGTGAGGAATGGCGGAACGGGAAAAGTACAGGGCGTCGCCCTGATCGCCCATCACCACCTTCACCTGATTGGGATCAAGGAAGTCCTTTCTCGTCTTGAAGGGCGTGGCGAGCGTCGCCATCTCCGCTCTCTCTTCGATGAAGCGACGCAAGGCTTGGATCTGCGAGGCCGCCACCAGCGGCTCGTCCGCTTGCACGTTGACCACGATGTCGGCGCCGATCTGTTCGTTGGCCTCTGCCAGCCGATCCGTGCCGCTCTGGTGGTCCTTGCTGGTCATGATGGCCCGAAAGCCCGCCTTCTCGACCACGGAGCGCAGTCGCTCGTCGTCCACCGCGAAAAAGGCTTCCGCCTCCGGAACCTGTTGCTTGATTCTTTCCGCCACCCAGAGGATGAGCGGCTTGCCCAAAATCGGGTGAAGCAGCTTTTCCGGAAAGCGAGTTGAGGCGAGACGCGCAGGAGCGATGATGGCAAACATTTAAGATATAGGTTATAAGATCCGAACTTGTACTCGAAGCAGTCTTGTTAAATATTCTATCGCTTCACCTAAAAAATTCCTTTTCTAAGCGAAACTATGGACTCCGCAAATCTCAGATCCGACGGCAACGCCACTGAAAAAGTACTCACCGTACAGAATCAGATGGGTATCCACGCCCGGCCGGCCGCAATGATCGTGCGTGTGACCAATCGCTTCACTTCGGAAGTGTTTTTCGAAAAGGACGACGAACAGGTGAACGGCAAATCAATCATGGGACTCATGATGCTGGCCGCCGGCAAGGGCTCCAAGATCAAGGCCATCGCCAATGGACCGGACGCCACCGACGTGCTCACCGAGCTGGAAAACCTCTTCGCCAGCAAGTTCGACGAAAAGTAGGCTCCACGGAAGCCCACTTCTCCCACTCATCTTCACCCACCAAAAGGAGATGCGCCTCATGAGCGCCAACGCCTTCCGGTGGACGCCCTAATACCCCGCCAACACGGTCACTTCGTTCCGGGAGGCTTCGTTTTACGGATCCGGTCCGAGTCCGGACTTCGAGGCAGAAATCGCCGCTGAGATTGAACATATTCTTATCCGGCGCTAGAATACGAAAGCCCGCGAGAACCCCACCGCAGTACCCCACGTTAGGTTTCGCCGCTTCCCACTAGGGGTTCGCTCTAACGAGCCGTGACTCTGGTGTTAATAAAACGCAAAACATTAGCATACCTGATGCTTTTGTTTGTTTTGCATTAGCTTTTCTTAAACTTCGATGGTATAAATCTCCTGCAATCCGAAGTACCCCAAAATGAAAGAGCCAATCGCTTCTCCCCAAAGCGGCTCGCGAAGAACCAGAGTCGCCGTTATCGGCGGCATCGCCTCCATCATGGTGTTTGCCGCTTGTAGCATCAGCTACGAAAGCTATTTCCGTCCCCCTCAAATCCCCGGAGCGAGTTTCGAAGGCATAGGGAGCTGCGAAGAGTGTCACGAGGAGATCGTGAAGGAATTCGATTCCGCCACCCATTCCAAGCTCATGGCCGACGGGAACCACGCAGTCGGAGTCGGCTGCGAGGCCTGCCACGGACCGGGCAGCATTCACAACGAATCCGGCGGCGAACTCGGCACCATCCACAATCCAAAGGCCGACCCCGAAACCTGCTACCAGTGCCACTTGGACGTGAAAGGCTCCTTCAACCTCGCCCACGCCCACCCCATCGGAGACAACATCACCTGCAACGATTGTCACGATCCGCACAAGGGCAACGCGGTCCAGGGTGGCGGCGTCGCCATGATGGGAGAGGCGGAAACCTGCCTCCAGTGCCACCAGGCGCAGGCCGGGCCTTTCGTCTTCGAGCACGAGGCTACGCGGGATGGCTGCACGGTCTGCCATTCGCCGCACGGCTCGCCGAGCGAGAAGCTGCTCAAGACCAACAACCAGATGCTCTGCCTGCAGTGCCACTTCCAAACGCAGACGGCTCCTGACGAGATCCTGATCGGAGGGCGCAATCACGCCTCCTTTGTTAGCCGCGGCACCTGTTGGACCGCTGGCTGCCACGAATCGGTACACGGCTCGCACGTGAACTCCTCACTCAGGTACTAAGCTCATCAGCACAAGGAGTCATCATGAAATTCCCAATCGACCGCGACTTCCCTCGAAAGTCGGCCTGCGTGGGCGCCCTCGTCGCCCTCCCCTTCGCTCTCTCCAGCCTCCACGCCCAAGAGGAGGATCGCCTGCCTGACTCGGGCAACTATATCGATATCACCCTCGGCCATGCTTCCCACGACGGGAACGAAGCGGCCTACCTCGCTCGACACCCCATCAAAAAGCACGCCTTCGGCGGCATCGAACGCTTCCAGTACTCCGGGTACATCGGACGCTACACCGAGTTTAAAACGGAAGGCCGGGCCATGTTCGACAACAACGACTACCTTTTCGGAGTCGAGTTTTTGAACGAGGACGTCGGCTACTTCAAATTCCGCTGGGAAGAGTATCGGATCTTCTACGACGGCAGCGGAAAGTACTTCCCGGGCAGCGACACCTGGATCGACATCTACGACGACGAGCTCGCTCTCGATCGAGGAAAACTGCAGATCGAAGGCGGACTCTTCCTCGATGGCGGGCTCGACCTCGACTTCTCCTACACTCGCCTCACCCGAGAAGGGCTGAAGTCCTCATCGGCGCTCGCCGACACCACCCTCACCGGCGAATACGGCACCCGAAACATCGTGCCCACCTTTCTCGACATCGACGAGAGCCGAGACATCTTCGAAGTGGGCGCCAGCAAGAAGATCGACAAAACCAAACTCGCTCTCTCGCTGCGCGCCGAGCAGAGCGACGTGGACGACGCACGCAAGATCACACGTCGACCTGGAGAGTCCAGCTTCCGGCGAATCACCCACCGCGAAATCTACGATACGGATCTCTTCAGCGCTCGCTTCTCCACCATCACCGAAGTGGACGAGAAGAACACCTTCACCACCGGCATCGCCTACACCGAGATCGACGTGAATACCACCGGATCGCGCATCTACGGCGACGATTTCGATGTGCCGTTCGACGTCGACTACCAAGGGCAGCGCCGCGACCACGGCTGGATCGACCTCATGGCGGAAAGCCAGATCGACCAATGGCTGCTCAACGCCAACTGGGTCAACCGCCCCGCCGAACACTGGAAGGCGATATACGCTATCCGTCTCGAAGAAATGAATACCGGCATCGTCAGCGACTTCACCGAAACGGAGTTTTCAACCTCGAGCAATACCTTCGAAGTCCACGACATGGAGCTGCAAGCCGAGCGGGACTGGAAGGACGCCGCGGCCTCCGCCGAGCTTATCTACACGGGCGTCGAGAATGTGGTCTACAATGGCTCCATCCTCTACACTAGCGGCGATGGAGATTTCCTCGAAGAGGAGTTCGATGCGGAAAGCGGCAGCCAACTGCTCGAACGCTTGTCAAACACCGAAAGGGACGTGCTCAAGCTCGCCGTCGGAGCGAAAATCTACTCCGCCGCGGCCGGGCGATGGTACATCCAGTACTACCACAAGGATCGAGACAACAAATACAACCACATCATCGATCCGACCGAACCCGATGGCGGAGACCGATTTCCCGCCTACACCGACGGGCAGGACTTCACCACCGATGATATAAACGTCTCCGTGCGCTACAAAGGCCCTGGCGGCTTGAGCGGAATGACGCGGGTCGACTATCAAAAGTCCACCATCGACTCGCATGGACAAGGGCTGGAATGGGCTCACTCCTACGATCGAAAAGCGCTGGTCCTCAGCCAGTCCTTAACCTACGCCTTCGAAAACCTCTACCTGCAAGCCACAGCCGTCTACGCGGACGACAGCCGAGAGTCTCCCGTCAGCACCATCGGCGGCGGTGTGGCGGATACGGTGATCGTGCTCGATGGCGATTTCTTCAACGCCAACCTCGGCGCCCACTGGGGTATCGACGAGGACTCGAACGCCGGCGTCACCCTCTTCTACAACCGCACCGACAACTACGTCGACAATAGCGCATTCGCCCAGCCCTACGGAGACGATCTGCGCGAGATCGGTCTGACCGCCACCTATACCCGAAAGCTGACCGACAACGCCCAGCTCACCCTTCGCTACGCCTACTACGACAGCGAAGACATGGCCTCCGGCGGCTTCAACGACTACGACGCCCAGATTCTCTACAGCTCGATTCGCTACCGCTTTTAGCGCCATGACAAATCGAAGCCCTCGCCGCAAGCAACGGAGTATTCAATTCCTCATACAAAACAAGCCAGCGCCCCTCTGTTGAGCGGGGCGTTGACCCGCCACTCTCGCTTAAAACGAACTAAAATTCCTTATGAAACGAACACCTTACTTCATGCTTTCGCTCGCCGCCATGATCGGCAGTTCCCTCGTAGCTGACGAATTCGACGTCGTCGCCGCTTGGGAAAAGGACTGCCAAAAATGCCACGCCGAAGACGGAAGCGGCCTCACCAAAAAAGGCCGCAAGCTCCGGCTGAAGGACTACCGGGATCCGGAAGTCCAGGCCAAGATGAGCGACGAGGAAATCGTCAAAGCCATCAACGAAGGCGTCAAAGAGGATGGCGAATTCACTATGAACGCCTACGGAGAAGACTACACCGAAGAGGAAATCAACGCCTTCCTCGCCTACGTGCGCTCCTTAGCGAAGTAGCGTCACGCCGCCCGACTTCTGCCGCTGGTCTGCCGCTGAGAAAGGCGGCAGCCCCCCCCTTCGCGACATTGCCCCACGGCCGTCCCGAAATCCATTTCAACAACAAGAGTTATCATACCCCAACCCACATCGCCTCGCGCTCTCCAACGAAGAGTCTTAAGCGAACCGTATCCAAAGATCGAATATGCCTCGCGAACCGAACGACGAAAAAGAGCACGGACTTCTCCTGCACTTCCGCAATTGGCTCAGTCTCGCAGGCCTCATCGTCGTCGGAGGCAGCTTCTTCGCCTTCCTACTGCTGATCGGCTTCGATCTCGTCACCGGTGGATCGAATCCCTACGTCGGCATTCTCAGCTACATCGTCGCCCCGCTGTTCTTCGGCTTCGGCTCCCTGCTCGCCTTTGTGGGCTGGCTCTGGAGCTGGCGAAAACGTCGCGACCGCGGCGTCACGCTCACCTTCGATCTCTCGCGGCTCAAGGACCGACGGATCTTCGGAGCATTCATCGGCGCAGCCATGGTCTTCATGTTCGCCACCAGCATGGGCAGCTACCAGACCTACACCTACACCAGCTCCAACCAATTCTGCGGCGTGCTCTGCCACTCCGTCATGGAGCCGCAATACGACGCCTATCCCGACGATGTACACGCCATGCTCAATTGCGTGGACTGCCACGTCGGCGAAGGAGCGAAGGGAGCCTTCAAAGCGAAGTGGCACGGCATCTATAAGCTGTATTCACTCGTCTTCGACAAATACCCAAAACCGCTTCGAGCCGACCCTCACTACCTGCCGACCACCCAAGAGAGCTGCAACAAGTGCCACGAAGACGGGCCCGATTTCAAGGACGTCGCCAAAACCTACCACCACTACCTCAGCGACGACGAGAACACGCCTTTCTCCGTCACGCTCCGACTTAAGCTGGGACCGGAGAGATCAGGAAACTACGAAACGAACGGCATCCATTGGCACGCCAAGGACGACAACCAGATCGAGTTCACCACTGCCTTGGAAAATCCCGATGTCATCCCTTGGATCAAAGTCACCAAGTCCGACGGCAGCGTGACCGAATACACCTTCACCCCGGACGAGGACGCGGAAAACGTGCCCGACCTCAACCACGTCAGCGATCCTAAAACCATGGATTGCATCGACTGCCACAGCCGCCCCGCCCACGGCTTCAAAAAGCCAAACGACCTCGTCGAGCGAGCCCTCCATCGCGGCCAGCTTTCCAACCGGATTCCCGAGATCAAATACATCGTCGCTCGCGCCCTCGATCCCGACTACGAAACAAGCGAAGAAGCCCACGCGTCGATTACGAAGATGCTGCGCGACGAGCTGGAAGGCCCCGCTCCCGCAGTCGAGCAAGCCATCGATACCGTGAATGACTTCTACGCCAACAACGTCTTCCCGCATATGAACGCCGACTGGCGGGCCTATCCGGACTACATCGGACACAAGGACACGCTCGGCTGCTTCCGATGCCACGACGACAAGCACAGCACCTTCGACGGCTCCAAGACCCTTTCCGCGAAAAACTGCCACACCTGCCACGATGTCATTTCTCAAGGCGAACCGGGCAACATGACCTTCGCCAATTCGCCCGAAACCGAATTCGACCACCCAGACGGCTCCTACCTCGGCTTCACCTGCGCCGAATGCCACACCGGCGGACTGCAGCTCGAGTAGGCAGAGTCGACTCTTCCAGAGCGTGCCCGGAGGTCACGCTCCACCCTCATGATGCTCCACAAAGGTGGAACGCGACCTCCGGACGCGTTTAGATATCCCCAAGTTCTTTGGGTAAACAACTTGCGGACACCATCAGGCGAGACCGTAAAACGCCTTCGCAACGGTGCTCGTCTTTTCCGCCAGCTCTTCTCCCGTCACCCCAAACAGCTCCGCGCAATACGCCGCGGTATGCGCCAGGAACGCGGGCTCGTTGGGTTTGCCACGATGCGGCATGGGAGCGAGGTACGGAGCGTCGGTTTCGATCATCAGCCGATCCAGGCCCTGCAGTTTGGCGGCGTCGCGAACGGCTTCCGCATTCTTGAAAGTGATGATGCCGGTGAAGCTCCCGAAGCCGCCGCGATCAAGCAGCTGCTTCATCTCGCCCGGACCTTCGGAAAAGCAGTGAAAAACCACCTTGGTCCAGTCCACCCCGCTGCGGTCGATCACCTCCACGCTCTCCGCGAACGCTCCGCGCGAGTGGATGACCACCGGGCAGTCGAGACGTCTGGCGATCTCGAGTTGAGCCTCGAAAGCGGCGACTTGGGCAGCGAAAACCGTTTTCGCTGCAGCCTCGTCCTTGGGAAGGTGAAAGCGATCGAGACCGATTTCGCCTAGCGCGACCGGCTTTAGCTCCCGCCCCCAGAACGGCTCGATTTGCGGGATCGATTTCTCCCAGCCCGCATCCACCGAGCAGGGATGGATCCCCACCGTGTAGTCGACCTGGGAATGAGTTTCCGCCATCTCGGCGTAGAGCGTCCAGTCGTCCGTATCCGTGCCCACCGTCACCAGACGCGACAAGCCGGCCTCCGCCGCAGCGCTCAGAGCCTCCTCCAATCGACCCTTGCGAGCGAAACTTTCCAGATGGGTGTGCGTATCGATGATGCCCGACATGGCCTAGCTTCCAACCCATCTCGCTTCCGCCTTCAACCCTTTTTGCCGTCCCCGTAAATCCCCGCGCTGGCTCCTCTATTTCGAAACGCCAATTCTCCCATTGCCAAAGCGGTCGCGATCGCTTTGCTGCATTTCTTCCCCCTCACTCCTCGTTGCAGTATTTCATATCTAACCATGTCTTCAGAAATCGAAAACGTCATCATTATCGGAACTGGCTGCTCCGGCCTCACCGCCGCCATCTACACCGCCAGAGCGAATTTGGAGCCCCTGGTGCTGGAGGGCAGCCTTCCAGGCGGACAGCTCACCCAGACCAGCGAAGTGGAAAACTTCCCTGGCTTTCCCGAGGGCGTGGACGGTTTCATGCTGATGGACAATCTGCGCAAGCAGGCCAGCAAGTTCGGCACGCGTTTCGCCCAGGCGATCATTGACAGCGTCGATTTCTCCTCCTCGCCCTACACTCTGAAAGCGGGCGACAAAGAGTACAAAGCCAAGTCGGTGATCATTTCCACCGGGGCCTCGCCGCGCCTGCTCGACGTGCCGGGCGAAAAGGAAATGTACGGCGGCAAGGGCGTCACCACCTGCGCCACCTGCGACGGGGCTTTCTACCGCAACATGGACGTGGTGGTCGTGGGCGGCGGCGACACCGCCTGCGAAGAAGCGCTCTTTCTGACGCGTTTCGCCTCCAAGGTCTACCTCATCCACCGCCGCGACGAGCTGCGCGCCTCCAAGGTCATGGCCGACCGCACCATCGAGCACGAGAAGATCGAAATGGTCTGGGACACGGTGGTCGATGAAGTGGTAGCCGACGAGCAAGGCTACGCCACCGCGGTTAAGGTCACCAACCGCAAGACGGGGGCATCCTCGTCCATCGACGCCAAGGGGGTGTTCATCGCCATCGGTCACATCCCCAACACCGAGCCTTTCGCCAACGCCATCGACACGGATGAAAACGGGTACTTCGTCCCGGCGGCCGGCAGCCAGGTGAAGACCAAGCTTCCCGGAGTCTACGTGGCCGGCGACTGCGCGGACCACGTGTACCGCCAGGCCATCACCGCCGCCGGCATGGGATGCCAAGCCGCCATCGAAGCGGAACGCTGGCTGGCTGAGCAATAGGCGGCCAGAAACTCCCACAGCATAATTCCTCAGCCGCGCCTCTCCACGGGACGCGGCTTTTTTCAAACCCGCGATCCTTCCCAGGGCGATTTTTCATCCTCACGTCTGATTTGGTTGAGAAGAGAGCCCACCTGGGTCACAAGGGTTTTGGAATCCTATGCGAGCACTTCTTCAAACCACTCTGATCGCTGCAATGTGCAGCCTAGCGTTGAGCCCGCACGCCTACGCGAAAAAGCGTGTCGCAGTGAAAGCCGACGCGTCGCCCGCTTTCGAAGCCTTCAGAGGAGAAGCTGGCGATCGCCCGCTCTCCTACATTTTCGCCGAAGGTGAATTCTTCGGCGACTCCACCCGTGGCACCCAAATCAAGGAGGTCAGCCTCCGCAGCATCCTCGAAACCCTAGCGGAGGACTTCGCGGTGCAGAACTTCTACCCCACGACCGACACGAAGTCGGCCGACATGCTGATCGTGGTCCACTGGGGCGGCATCGAGCGGCTTGAGGACCCCACCAAATTCATGGCACTCGAGCGGGCTTTCGAAGGACTTCGCGAGCAGGCCCAACTCAGCATCTCCGGCGATGGCGCGGCGGCCAATTCGCCCTACAACACCTTCGATCCTTCGGACACGCGTTTCGAATTGCTTCAGCACAACACGGACATGATGGCGGAGCAAATGAGCGACGCCCGCATCGCGCGAATTCTCGGCTTCGACGAAGATCTCGCTCGTGAGCGCGAAAAGGCGTTCCCCTCCACCCTCGAAGAGACCCTGCTCCATCAGATGCAAGATGAGCGCTATCTGGTCATCGTAATGGCTTGGGACAATCGAGCCCTCAGCGAAAAGGGGGAGAAAAACCTCCTTTGGTCCACCCGCATCAGCATGCGAGCTCTCGGATCAAGCTTCGATGAAGCGGTCGCTCTGATGAGCGGCGCCGCCGCGCCCTACTTTGGCCAAGAAAGCGGAGGCCTGCAAAACCACGTGTATCGGAGACAGGAATACAAAGTCGAGATGGGCGAAGTCGAGGTGGTCGAAAGCGGCAAGAGCGCGGAAGACGAAATCGAGGAATAGCTAAACGCAAACGTCGCTCCGACCTTCATCAGACGCCAGCGACTTCCTTCAAAATCTCCTTCGACGCCTGTATCCCTTTCTTCAACACATCCAGGTTCATGCTTTCGTTCGGGGCATGCAGATTGTCTTCCGGCAGAAACAGGCCGATCATCACCGAGTCCAGCCCCGTCACTCGCTTCACATCCGCGATGATGGGGATGCTTCCGCCCTCGCGAAGAAACAATGGTCGCTTGCCGAAGCTCTTCTCGATCGCCTTCTCGGTAGCTCTGAACGCCTTGGCAAGCAACTCCGGCTGATCGCTCGGCGTATTGGGTCGATCCGGCGGCACCACCTGATAGGGCACACCTGCATGGCCCATGCGAAACTTGAGCTGAAAGCCTTTAGGAGCGCGCTGCTTGATCGCCTCCGCCACCAGCTTGCCAACGACGTCGGGCTTCTGGTTGCCCACAAGGCGACAAGTGATTTTGCACGAGGCCTTAGAAGGCACGATGGTTTTGCTGCCTTCTCCCTGGTAGCCACCCCAGAGACCATTGAATTCGAGCGTCGGCAAATAGCGGATCGCTTCCTGGGCAGTGTATCCGTCTAGCGGATGCAAGCTATCGACCTTAAGGGTCCGCTTGTACTGCTCCTCGTCGAAACCAAGCGCCGCCAGCTCGTCGCGTTCCCACTGCTCCACCTCAGTCACATCGTCGTAGAACCCATCGATGTTCACACGATTCTCCGCGGTGTGCAGCGACGCGCATAGCTCCGAAATAGCTTGCAACGGATTGTAGACCGCCCCGCCGTGCAAGCCCGAGTGCAGGTCCGATTTCGGCCCGGTCAATTCGAACTCCAACTCCACGATTCCTCGCAAACCCACGGTGACCGCGATCTGCTCGGGACTCGGGCTCAAGGTATCGGAAAGCAGCACGAAATCCGCCTCGCTGAAAATCTCCTTTCGCTCCACCAGCAGGGGCAGCAAGCTGGGGCTTCCGATCTCCTCCTCGCCCTCGATCAGAAAAGTAATCCGCAGCGGCAAATCGGGATGCTCCTCCAGCAGTTGCCCGACGGCCGCGACGTGAGCCATCTGCGGTCCCTTGTTGTCCGCCGCTCCGCGACCATAGATACGGTCGCCTTTGACGATCGCTTCGAAGGGCTGGGTCTCCCAAAGCTCGATCGGATCGACCGGCTGAACATCGTAGTGGCCATAGATCACCACATGCGGCCACTCGGGGTCGCCCTCGCGCTTGGCGAGTACCACCGGGTGCTTGTTCGTATTCACAATCTCAACACTCAGTCCCATTCCGCTGAACATGTCCGCCACGAAGTCTCGCGTTTTCAACATGTCTTCCTTGAACGCGGAGTCCGCGGATACGCTTCGGCAGGCAATGTATTCCTTAAGCTTCTCAACTGGATCGAACATGGGGGCATTCCAAGCAGACGAGGGTTGAAAAGCAATCCGGAAGCCGTTTTGTATTCCAGCATGCTTTCGCCCCACTTGACTGACCTGCGCCTCTACGAAAGATTCTGCCTCCTGGCCCTTCGAGACGAAGAAGGCACCATCGCGGTCTCCTTCTTCAATCACGCCCTCGCGGGAGCCTTGATCGCGGAGCTCATCCTTCGAGGCCGTGTCCGCGTCAGCTCAGACAAGAAACGCCTAGTGGACCTGGCAAGCTCAGCGCCCCTCGAAAACCACCTCCTTGACGAGTGCATGGGGCTCATCGCGGAGGACAAGAAAGCGAGAAACCTCAAAACCTGGATCGGACGCTTCGCTAGCATCAAGGACTTGCAGGAGAAGGCCACACGCGGCCTCTGCCAGCGAGGGATCCTAAATAAGGAGCACGCCAAAGTCTTGTTCGTCTTTTCCCGAACCGTTTATCCCGAAATCGATCCCGCGCCAGAACAGGCCCTTTTGAAGCGCCTGGAAACGATCATTTTCTCCGATGCCCCCGAGGTGGAGCCGGAGGATGCCGTCATCGTCTCACTGGCGAACGCAAATCGGATTCTGGAGCTCGCCTTCGGTCGCAAACGCATCAAGCAGCGCCGGCAGCGCATCAAGCAAATCGTCGAGGGCGACCTTGTCGGAAACGCCACTCGCGAAGTCATCGAGTCCATCCAAGCCGCCGTCGTGGTGGGGGCGGTGGTCGCAAGCGCCGTGGTCACCGCCACCTAGTCGCCTCCGCCCTTCTCTTCGATGAAACTCGCTCGACTCCTCGCGATCCTTATCGTCTCAACCGGCGCCTTGGCCTTCCAAGCCTGCTCGCCCAAGCTCTCCCCAGTCGGACCTGGCTGGGCGAACAATTCGGTCAACGCCGTCATCTTTCGCAAGAACTCGATCGCTTCGCATCAAGGCATCCAATACACCGCCTACTACGACGCGGAGGGCTATGTCGTGCTGGCGAAGCGCCAGCTGCCAAGCGGCGACTGGACCGTACGGAAAACCGGATACACCGGAAACGTTCGGGACGCTCACAATTCAATCAGCATCATAGTGGACGGAAACGGCATCCTGCACATGTCCTGGGACCACCATGGCGACCAGCTGAACTACTGCCGCAGCATCGCTCCCGGTTCGCTCGAGCTGACAGCGAAGCAAACGATGATTGGAGCGAACGAGAGCGACGTCACCTACCCTGAGTTCTACAACATCGCAAACGGCGACCTCATGTTCTTCTACCGCGATGGCGAATCCGGTCGTGGAAACCTGATCATCAACCGCTACGACCACCGCGCCCAGACCTGGTCTCGAGTGCAGAACAAACTGATCGACGGCGAGGATCAGCGAAACGCCTACATTCAGGCCAGCGTCGATCCCAACTCCGAGACCATACACCTATCCTGGGTCTGGAGAGAGACTTGGGACGTATCCACAAATCATGACCTTTCCTACGCCGTGTCGCGCGACGGCGGCAAGAGCTGGCAGACTTCCGCAGGCGTTTCCTACCAGCTCCCCATCACCATCGAAAACGCGGAAATCGCCTGGGAAATCCCGCAAAACAGCGAGCTCATCAACCAAACCTCCATGTGCGCGGACCTGAACGGCCACCCTTACATCGCCTCCTATTGGACTCCAAAGGGAGAGACCGTCCCCCAGTACCACATCGTCTTCCACGACGGCGAATCTTGGCGAGCTTCCCAAGTCAGCGACCGGAAAACGCCGTTCTCCCTCAGCGGGGGCGGCACCAAGCGCATCCCCATCTCGCGCCCTCAGATCCTCGCCGACTCCAGCGGCCAGAACAACAAGGCGTATTTGATTTTTAGGGACGAGGAACGAAGCAAGCGCCCTTCGATCGCGATCTGCGACGACCTGTCCAGTCCCAGCTGGGTCGTGGAAGACCTGGCCGACATCGATCTAGGACAATGGGAACCCTCCTACGATATCGGCCTTTGGCATCGAGAGAAAGTCCTGCACCTCTTCGTGCAGCGCGTCGACCAAGGGGATGGGGAAACCTCCGGAGAGATCCCGCCTCAGATGGTCTCGGTGCTGCGATGGAGCGACTGAACGAACCGTTTCCATCACAGCATTCGCTCCCGCTCTGGAACCCACTCATTCTGACGGTCTGATTTCGAGACCTCAGTATTTGTTTCTCATCCTCGGACCCACTGGCGAGACTTATCCCTACCTGCTCGGCAGCATAGCAGTCGCCTCGCAGCCCACCCCTTTCTAGAAGAAACTCTCACTCCCCTATTCGTATGGACAACAAATCCCTCTCAACTGGCGGCTTCACCCTTCCCGGCGAGGCCGGCTACGAAACGCTCACCCTGGAGCTCGCGAAAAAATGGGGCGCCGACGTGATCCGCGATTCCGACGGTACCCAGCTTTCGGACGAGATCATCGAGTCGGACTACGACATCTACAGCACGCTCTGTCTGGTGCGGGCCGACAACGAATGGGCCAAGGCCAATCCGACGAAGCTCCAACAGTGCTGCGTGATGAGCAAACCGGTCACCGCCGCCACGGCTACGGTCGAGATCGACCTTCTCGAGGGGTATTTTAAGGAGCAGCTGGTCATCAACTCAGACGACGCCCCCAAGGAGTGGTGGCAAGTCTTCGATCGCACCAGCGGCGAGGAAGTGCCAGCGGACAAGTGGTCCTTCGACAAGGACAGCGGCACTGTCACCATCGATGGCACCACCAAGTGGCACCGCTACACGGTCAACTTCTTCTGCTACCGCATCTGGGAGGAGATCTCCATGTACAACCACGTCACCAACGACTGGGGAGACAAGGAGCACCTCATGCCGATCGATCCCATCCACCCGGAAGCGCGCGACCAGATTCGCGACTACCTGACCAAGTGGCTCGACTCCCATCCCCACACCAAAGTCGTTCGCCTCACCTCCATGTTCTACAACTTCTGGTGGTTCTGGGGCGACCCAGCTCAGCAGAAGTTCATCGTAAACGACTGGGGGTCCTACGAGTTTTCAGTATCCACCGAGTCCATACGCCAGTTCGAAGCGAAATTCGGCTATCGCCCTAGCAGCGAGGACTTCGTCAACGCCGGGCTCTACAACAACTCCTACAAGGTGCCATCCAAGTTCTATCGCGACTGGATGGACTTCATCAACGCGTTCGTCGTGGAATTCGGCAAGGAATGCATCGAGATGATCCATCAGCGCGACAAGCTGGCATTCGTTTTCTACAACGACCACTGGATCGGTATCGAGCCCTACAACGAACGCTTCAAGGATTTCGGTTTCGATGGCATCATCGACGGGATCTTCAGCGGCTTCGAAGCTCGCAAGGTAGCGGAGTGCCCTGCTGTATCCGTGCGTGAACTACGCATGCACCCCTATCTCTTCCCCACCGGGGTGAACGGGGCTCCCTCCTTCCTGCCGGGCGGCACGCCAACCTTGGAATGCAAGAGCTACTGGGTCGACATTCGCAGAGCCATCTTGCGCAAGGGCGTGGACCGCATCGGCTTCGGCGGCTACCTCCACCTGGTGGAGAACCATCCCGACTTCGTCGACTACATCGAGGAGCTCGGCAAGGAGTTTCGCCAGCTGCGCAACCTGCACCACGACGGAGCCCCGCGAGAAATGCCTGTCAAGGTGGCGCTCCTGACCGCCTGGGGCAACACTCGGGCTTGGGCCTGCTGCGGCCACTACAACCATGGCAACTACTACAATGAAGTCATGGAAGCGGTTTCCGGTCTGCCCATCGAAACCGTTTTCATCTCCTTCGAGGACATTCTAGACGGCGGCATCGACCCGAGCATCGACGTGATCGTCAACGCCGGTTTGGTCGACGACTCATGGTCCGGCGGCGAGTATTGGAAAAACGCAAAGATCATCGAAGCCGTGAGCGAATTCGTGGCCCAAGGCGGCGGACTGATCGGCGTGGGCGAACCCAGCGCTCAGCGCCATAGCACCCAGTATTTTCAGCTTTCCGACGCTCTAGGCGTGGATCGCGAGCTCGGACTCACCTCTGCCTTCAATCGCTACCCATTCGAAGCGAAATCCGAACACTTCATTCTGGAAGACGCTTCGGGACCGCTTGAGCTGGGCAAGACCATCGACCGCGTCTACATCACCAATCCCGACACCATGGTGCTCGCCGCCAACGCGGCGACGCCGACCCTCGCCGTCAAGGAGTTCCAGAAAGGGCGCAGCGTCTATTTGGCTGGATACAAATACTCCCCAGCCAATGTGAGACTGCTGCTTCGGGCCATCCTTTGGGCGTCCAAAAACGAAGCCCAACTCCAAAGCTGGATCTGCTCCAATGCCAACACCGAATGCGCCTACTACCCAGCGTCGAAAACGCTGGTGGTAGTCAACAACACGGAAGAGAAGCAATCAACGAGCGTATCCACCGATCAAGGACAAAAGAGCTTCGAACTCGAGCCATTCGCCACCTTGATCGAAAAGCTGTAGACCGCTCGCTCAGCGAACGACCTTTCAAGACGTCCGGGCCTCCACCCGGACGTTTTTTCGCTCCGCCAAGTCATTCGTTCCTCCCCCGCAGAAACTCTGGGCATCTCGAACGCTCTTCTTTTCGCAAGGCGACACAGGGCAAGGCCAAGGAGCCGCCTCGGACCTAAGGCGCCTTCCCAGGGAGCCGGACCGCCTCACGCGCCGTCGCTTAGCTTGCAACTCCTTTTTGCAACGTTGCAAAAAGGAGTTGCAAGCCTTCGGTCCTGTGGGGCTAGGCCCTCGGAGGCGAGCTACCAGCGTTTCAGCGACTTGCTCATCGAAAGCAGCACCAGACCGGCCTCGTTAGCGGCAGAAAGGTGCTCCGCTTCCTTGCCGCCCACTGGCTTGATCACGGCCCGAATCCCGCGCTGCTTCATCTCGGTCAGGATAGCCGGAGCGATCTCCTCCGTGTCCACCACCGCCACCGCGTCCTTCATTTCCAGGTCGCGACGGCGCAAAGCGTCCCAGGCTCGGCGGGTCGAGTAGTGGCCCGATTCGAAGCCGACCAAGCCCTCTGCGTTGGCGACTACCAGAGCGATGGAGTCCACGTGCCGAGCCACTTTGGCAGCGAATAGCAGAATTTCCCAGTCCTCGACTAGCGGCTGAGCGAGGCTGCCAACCGTCCACTCCATGGGATTGATGGCGGAGCGGTCCTTGTCTTGCACCAAGGCCCCGCCAATCACGGTTCTCGCCTCGTGCAAAGCGTCGTATCCCAGTCCCGAGGTCGAAACCACCGCTTTCACCGCCGGGGAGGCCTCCTTCAGGACGGCGCGTTCCGGCTCGGTGAAATCCGGGGCGAGGATGCCGAAAACCCCATGCTTCAGGGCAAATTCCAGTCCCTGCTCGCCAAGGTTGCCATTGACCACCAGCCAGCTTCCTGACGCGTCCGGAGACGACAAGCCACGCTGCAAGGCCTCCGCGTGATCCGCCCCAAAAGCCGCATGAACCACCTTGCCGTGGCGCAGCAGCGCGGTTGCCGGTCGTTCGAACTCGCCGATCAGGTAGGCGGCCCGGGAAAGCGTCAGCGTCGACTCGAAATCCAGATCTCCACCGGCGACCAGTTCGAAATGATCGAAGAAGTTTCCGTACAAGGCGGCTTTCTGGTGGCGGTTTTCCCCCTGTTTGAACAGCTGGGCTCGCGGCCAGGCGAAGCGCATGGCTTTTGAGTAGCCGCTCAACGCCCCCATGTCCGGAGCGTCGGCCCCCTGCACCTCGAGGTATTGGGCCACCGCGAAATCGAACTCGCTGGCCGCTCTGAGCGCCGCCACCGCTCGATCCACGCGAAACGCCTGACTGAACCGCCCGCCACGTTCCTGCATGTCCTCCAAGGCAGCGCCGTAGTCGCCCGCGTTTCCCAGCACCGCGATGTGGTCCGCCAACCAAGCGGCGGCCCGGATCGCGTCCACGATCTCACGGTCGAAAGCCCTCATGGCGGACTTCCACGACAGCAAGGACCTCCCCGCCGACTCGACATCCAGAAAATTCGCCACCAGCAAGCTGACGCCGTTCGAGCGATCCGAGAAAAACGCCGGAGCATCGGCCGGATCCAGCGCCTGACAGGCGATCTCTTTCGCGTCGAATACCTCCTTCGCGGCTTCGTTGCCATGGAGCTGGTACCCGTACCGCTCCACCAGCTTCTCTCCGAATTCGGCGATTCCGGAAACGTCTTTCACCGCGAAAATTGCCCTCTTATCCATGCCCTCCATCACGAAGCCCCTCCCCACTCATTCAAGCATAAAGCGAAATCCGCCGGCTCTCTTCCCTCCCGGAACCGATTTCGCACCCGTTTTCCTATTGAACTCGTCCAGCCCTCGTCTGATATGTCGGGTTTCCACAAGCATGACCCAGCAAAGCACAACGCCACTTAAGATCGGAGACCGAGAGTTCAGCTCTCGCCTGTTTGTCGGCACCGGCAAATTCAGCAACAACGAGGCCATGCGCGACGCGGCCCGGGCATCGGGCACCAAACTGGTGACCGTCGCCCTCAAGCGGGCAAACCTGTCCGGCGGGTCCGACCCCTTCGCCAACATTCTCGATTTCCTGGAGCCAGAGCGCTACCTGATTCTGCCCAACACCTCCGGCGCCATGAATGCCGAGGAAGCCGTGCGCATCGCTCGCCTCGCTGTGGCTGCCGGACTGCCAAAGTGGGTGAAACTGGAGATTCATCCGGATCCCAACTACCTGCTGCCCGATCCCATCGAAACCCTCGCCGCAGCGGAAATCCTGGTGAAGGAAGGCTTCACCGTCATGCCCTACATCAACGCCGATCCCGTCCTCGCCCAGCGGCTGCAGGACGTCGGCTGCGCCACGGTGATGCCTCTGGGCTCGCCCATCGGCTCGAACCGCGGGCTCGATACGCGCTCGCAAATCGAAATCATCATCGAGCAGGCCCGCGTGCCGGTAGTGGTCGACGCCGGCATCGGCGCCCCATCCCACGCCGCGGCCGCCATGGAAATGGGAGCCGACGCGGTCCTGGTGAATACCGCCATCGCCATCGCTCCGGACCCGGCAGCCATGGCTCGAGCGTTCGCCAAAGCGGTCGAATGCGGGCGCGAAGCCTTCGAGATCGGTCTCGGCAGCTCGTCCGCAAAAGCGGAACCCACCAGCCCGCTCACCGCCTTTCTGAATGCGGAATGAAAAAGCAAGGATTCAGAAGCATCCCACTCCTGCATTCCTCATCCTCACTTCTTAAATAAGCTCAATGCCAACCTTTTCCGAAACGTTTAAGCAGCTCGACTTCGACCGTCCGCTGGACATCGCCGCCACCGCTTCGGCCGGCGCCATCGAGCGGATTCTGAAACAAGGACGCGCCCGCACGCTCAACGACTTCGCCGCCCTGCTTTCGCCTGCCGCGGAAGCCTACCTGGAGCCGCTCTGCAAGCTCTCCCAGCAGATCACGCAGCGACATTTCGGCAAGACCATGCGCATGTTCGCTCCGCTGTACCTGTCGAACGAGTGCGTGAACGTGTGCAAGTACTGCGGCTTCTCACGCCACAACGACATCCCGCGCATCACTCTGTCGCTGGACAAGATGGAGCACGAAGCCCGCATCCTGCACCGGCAAGGATTTCGCTCCATCCTCCTCGTCGCTGGCGAGCACCCGAAGTATGTTTCAAATGGATACGTGGAAGAGTGCGTGCGACGTCTCTCTCGATTTTTCCCCAGCATAGCCCTGGAGCTAGGTCCGCTGGAGTCGGAACGCTACAAGCCGCTGGTCGACGCTGGCTGCGAGGCCCTAATCGTGTATCAGGAAACCTATGACGAAGACACCTACAAGTGGCTCCATACGGCGGGTCCGAAGAAGCATTTCCACTGGCGCATGGACACCGCGGATCGCGCCTACGCAGCGGGCTTCCGTCGCCTCGGCATTGGAGCGCTTTTCGGACTTCACGACTGGCACAAGGAAGCCTTGGCAGTGGCAGCGCACGCCGACCACCTGCTTAAGACCTGCTGGAAGGCCCAGCTCAACGTATCCATGCCTCGGATGCGTCCTGCAGCTGGCGAATTCGAACAAGTGGAATTCCTCAGGGACCACCACTTCGTGCAGGTCATCACCGCCATGCGCATCTTCCTGCCGCACGTGGGCATCACCCTATCCACGCGCGAGCCGGCCAGCTTGCGCGACGGCCTCATCCCGCTGGGCATCACCAGCATGTCAGCCGGATCCAGCACCGAACCAGGCGGCTACAGCAGCTTCGACGAGACCACCTTTCAGCAAACCCGCGAGCAGGAGGGCGAGCAGTTTCACATCGCCGACGAGCGCTCGCCCAAAGAAGTGGCAGCGGTGCTCAATCGGCTCGGCTACGAAGCCGTTTGGAAAGACTTCGACCAATCGCTCATCCAAGCCTAACGCTCTAAGACTTCTTCCTTCTTAGATCGTTCTTCTTCCTTTTCACTTCTTCCTTTCACCCATGACCATCACCGCCAACGGCAATTCCTTCGACCTCGAGTCCGGCACCACGCTGCCCGCTTTCCTAGAGTCGATCGGCCATCAAGTCGGCCTTGTCATCGTCGAGCGCAACAAACAGGCCCTCTCGCCCAGCGAAGCCAAGGATGTCATTTTGGAAGACGGCGACACCCTGGAGATCGTAAAGATCGTAGCCGGCGGCTAATCGATCCAAGGTGGAGCAGGACCTCCGGGCACGCTCTTTCCTCAAAGCTCCTCCCGAAAACTTCCGTCCAAGCCGACGTAGCCTATCAACCCCGTGTGTCCGCTCAGAATCAGCCGGACATCGATGGCCTCCAACTCTTCGAGACTATCCTGGGAAACGGATGGCTCCAACCACGGATCGAACACGAACGTCGCCCAGAAGTTGTGGTGACCTTGCGATTGGGTTCGCGAAAAATCGGTGGTAAACTCGATTGGATCAGCGAGCAATCCACGTACCTCGGTCTTGTTCCAGCGCAGCAGATGTCCCGTTTTTATAATGAAGTCGGCCGTGTATTGAGACTCTCGCCAATAGTCGATTAACACCGAAACACTCTCTTCGTCAGAAACCTCGAACCGATCCCGCACAGCATAGTCCCAGAGAACCTGAGGGCTCGGTTCCCTTCCATAGGATGAAAACTCGTCTCGATACATCGGCGCGAGCTCTCCGTTGATTCTTTCATGTCCAGCGAAACGCGGCTGCTCGAAGGTCACGCTGAGAAAATAGCTCGACCAAGACCGAGGGATGAGACCGCCTTGATCGCTGGTCCCTGCAGCATTACTCAGATGTGTCAGTGTGTAGACGTTGGTCTCTCCATCGCTTTCCTCGCTCCACCGATAGATTCCGTTCCCTTCTTCGTAGATGAAACTGGCGTTCGGAAGATCCAACGGGTCTCCTTCGTAGGTCACCACTTCACCATCTTTGACGCGCGTCCAACGCATCGACTCGATCAAAGGCGTCTGCTTCGCATCCAAAGTATCGATACGAGCGCTTCTTTCCTGAAACTCAAAGGCGCTCTTGATGTAGTGAAATCCCAGCGCCGTATCCAAAGACCCTTCGTTGGTGATGAAGTTCACTTCCCGATCTCCACCAATGTAAGCGACCTTTTCCGTGCTCGCATTGTAGGTTGGCACCCGGCGCACCTGCTTGATTTCGAGGACACCGGGACTGACCAGCTTGTACTCCAAATCGAGGGCGATTTCTTCGTTTTCTGGAATATCGTCGTGAAACGCTCGATACGCCGACACTACTTTCCGCACCAGTTCCGCCAGCTCCAAATAGCGCTCTTGGTTTCCCAGCACCCAGTCATCCTGGTTATCTACCAAGCCGGAAGACTGATCGCGATCCACTGAATCACCCCATGCATAAACCACCTCTGGGGCCGATCCCGGTTCAGGGTTCGCTACCGATTCCGCACCGACCTGCGAGACGATCTTCAATCGCTCCCAGGGCCATTCCGATTCATCGTAGACCAATACCCCGTTCGCCATCTCGCTTTCGTCCGGATATGAATAGTGGGCGAGAACCCCCATCCCCACCTTCGATTCGTCGACCCCCAACCGCAGGCGCTCCATAAACGCGTTTTCATTGTAGAAACTCGCGTAGACCTTGCGCATGGCCCGAAAGACGCCGCGCTCCTTTTCCTCATCCGGCTCGCAGATTGACGGCCCGCTGTCGTCTCCATCGAGCTCATCAGCCAGACAACCGCTTTTGCTATCGTAGAGACCAGCGCCCGAATAATTCTCCGCGTCCTCCACATTGGTCGAACTACGAAAACGGATACGCCTCATCTCATCGAATTCATCCAGCGCAGCTAGCACCTCAGCTCGCTGGGAAGGGGAAAAATCCGCCACATCTTCGATCGTGTCTCGCACCTTTTTCAAGTCAGCATTGAGCGAGGGCAAATCCAAGTTCGCCCAAGTGTATCCCGATAACGTATCCTCGATCCAACTACCCAGATCCAGGCCAGCTTCGATTTCCTGAGCCATGTAGTCATCCCAGAGGTCCATCGAGAATGCCACCGCATAGGGCCGTGTGTTCTCAGGAATCTCCCGCAGCAGGAATCCGAAGTTCGCCGCCTTTCCCCCAAAGCTCGCGATGTCGTCAGGCGTGAGTCCAATCACGTTTTCCGAGTAGCTTCCGTAGCTTCGTTTTTTCTCGAAATCCAACGGGGCGGCAGTTTTGAGCCCTTTGAAATAGGCCAGCGTTTCCGCATCCATATTCAGATCGTCCACCCTGTGGACTTCCCATTCACAAAACTTGCCTGTCCAGACGAGCACCTCCTGATCGATCAATGAGAGAAGCCGATTCTCAAACTCGACGTCTCCCGCATAGAGGAACGGGATGTCGTACGCCCGAGCGAGAATGGCCACATGACTATTCGGCGTCGCTGGCTCCAGGGTAACGATCCCGGAAACGTAGGGCACCTCGCCGGGCACTGTATCCGTAATCAGGATATCGGTCGACAGAAGCTCGCCATTTTCGTACGCCGCCAGGACGTCTTCCGACCTTACGAAATTCAGACGCCCTAGGGTCCAGCCTTTGACATAGCAAACGTTATCCTCAGCTCCCCAAGCGTCGTTACTAGAAAACGCAATCCCCTCTCCGTCCAGATACTCCAAATCCACGGCCGAGAAATACAGGTTTCCACCTTGATTCAAAAAGCCGACAAAGGTTCCCGGCGCCTCCAGGCTTGTATCCACCAAATGGTACAGCAGTGCCACAAATCGAGGTGACTCGAACCCACTTCCTTCAAACTCAATATAGTAATGCCCGTTTTCCTCGTCCAAGATGACCGATCCCAGCACCGCTTGGCGTCGGTCCCGCTCGTCCTTTCGAAGCGCCAGGGTTACCTCATCGAACTCGGATCGCGTCATACCGGCAAACATGGGAATCTTGTCCACTGCGAACTCGTAGTGAAACGCGTACTCTTTCGTGTCCTGAAAGTACACCGTCGTCAGATCGTCCATCAAGATGGTGAACTTGGCGAAGGTCACCGTGCGATCCCCCTGCTCGAAGGGTTCGGAGAAAAGAGCATCGCCGGGCAGCGTCAGCCGCGTATCCAACGAATCATCCGCAGGCACGACCGGAGGCATGGCGCTTCTCGCCCGAAAGAAGACCGGACTTCTCGGAAACGCATCCGTATCCTCCCGAAATCGCCACTGGACATTATCCGTTGCCCAATCTGGCGACCATAGGACTAGATCGCCGCTTGACTCTAGCACCGTGACCTCATCCGGAGGTGTTTTCCCATCGATCTCTAAACCCGTCCGGACTCGCTCGATCGAGATTTCAGGGACCTGCGAGTAGCCGATCGCGAAGAAAAGCGAAATCGAAGCTAGCAAAGCGCAACGCAACACGACTAAACGAACCATAGCACTACCTTCTCGTACAAGACCTGAATAGATACTTACTAACGCTGCGACAATTACGTAGCCAGCAAGTACAAGGATTCAACTATTTCACCTTCGATTCTTCATGCCCAATTCTTCACAGCAGCTTCCCGGATTGTTAGTCCAGCTCGACGACCTTCGCTACCAGTACGGCGGACCGGGCGTGCCGGCGCGCACGCCGCACGTGTTCATCTATTTTCTGACCATCACCAACCTTTCCGACCGAGCGGTGCACCTGCTCGGCCGGAAGTGGATCATCCAGGAGGAAGGCGGGGAAACCATCGTGGTCGAAGGCGACAAGATCGTGGGCGAGGAGCCGAAACTGCTACCGGGCGAGCATTTCTCCTACAACAGCTTTCACGTCGGCTCCTGCAGCGCCACGGCCCGCGGCAGCTTCCATGGCGTCGATCAATTCGGCGAAAAGATCCACTGCCTCATCCCGGAATTCGAGATGCGAATCCCCGGGGAATGATTCTTTGGCGAGCTCGGTGATAGGAAGACAACGGCTGCCTAGCCGTCGTTCGCCTTGCCATTGGGAAGGTCGACGGTGAAGCAGGAACCTTGAGGGCTGCTCTCGAGGCTGATCTGCCCCCCGAGGGCGATAACGTGCTTTTTGACCAAGTAGGTGCCAAGCCCGCTACCGTACTGGGAGCTGTTTCCCACGCGATAGAACATGTCGAACACCCGCTCTTTCGCTTCATCCGGAATACCGATTCCGTTGTCCTCCACCTCGATGCGAACCCAGCCGTAGCGAAGCTCCGAAATCCGCACTTCGACGAATTTCTCCTCTCGCTCCGGATGGGAGTACTTAACCGAATTGGAAACCAGGTTCTCCAGGATCTGCTGAATTCGGACCTCCTGGGAGTAAAACGCTCCGGTGAGCCTACAGCTAAGGCGAGTCCGCACGCCTTCCTCCTCGATGATCGCACGCAGGGATTCGAAGACCGTGCTCACCATCTTCTCGCAATCGATGGGCGCCAGCTGCGTATCGAAGCGGTCCACGCGACACAGATCCAGCAGGTCCTTGACCAGTTTCTCCAAACGCTCGGTCTGCTGGCGGATGCGCTGCGCCAGGTCCTTCACGGCATCGGTATCGCCACTCGCCAGCTCCATGCCCACCAACTCGCAAAGGCCCCGGATCGTCTTCAGTGGCGAAACCAGATCGTGCGAGGCGCGGTAGTTGAACTGCGATAGCTCGTCGTTGGCCCGAGCGAGCTGCTTCTGGGCCTGTCGCAACTCCTTCGCTTGCTGGCGAGCGTCGCGATTGGCCCGAGTGATTTGAACAAAAAGCATCAGCAGCAGGGTGTCGACCAAACCGCCAGCCAGCAGGATGAAATACGGCTGCGAGGAGGAAACGTCGTGCCGAAACTGCAAATCGCTCTCGAATTCGAACCGCCAGGAGCGACCGTAGATGGGAAGAGAGGCCTCGGACTGGAAAAGCGGGTCCGGGTCGGTCTTGAGCTCCCCGTTGTTCTGATCCGAAAAAATCAGTTGTTCGTCGTCGAAGATCTTCACCCGCACGTGGCGATTCTCACGAGCAAGAACCCCTTCGAGCAGCTTTTTCATGATAAACGGGGCGTAGACGAGCCCCTCGAACTCCATTGAACTTTCGGTTTCGCGATAGAAGGGAACGAAAAAGAGAAATCCGGGCGTTTGCTGAGCGTCCTGCACCAGCACAATGGGGCCAGTGATGTGGGCCCGCCCCGTCTCTCGAGTCAGTCGAGCTGCTCTGAAACGGTTGGTCTCGTGGGCCATATCCAGGCCGACCGCCTTCTGGTTGCCCCTCAACGGCTGGATGTAGCTGATAGGCCAGTAGCCGATCTCGGAACTGTTCTCCACAGGCGGATGCACCTCATAGTCGGGACGCAGCCTCCGCTGCTCGGCCAGGTAGCCTTCGAACTCTTCCGCAGGCACGTAGTGAATCAGGCCCATGCCATTGATCCCTGGATACTTGCGCACGATGCCAATGCGCTCGGCATAGTCCTTCCACTCCTCGACACTCACCCCTCCGCCCATGCTTTCGACATGGGCCGCCCCGGCCCACAGAGCGTCCTCATAGCGCTGCAAGCGCTCCACGACTAGATTGAGGAACCGGCTAGTGGAACGCTCGTAGCGCAGTCGGCCTTTTTCCTCGATCTGCTCCGTCGTGAGGTACCAGCCGTACAAGGTGACCATCAGAGACCCGACGATGATCATCCAGTGCATCCAGTGCAGGCTACTGTACCAGGTTCGCTCCGCCGAGCGGGGTCTAGCAGGCTCGCTAGATTCAGCTGCGGTGTCGTTGTCCGAGGAAATCATAGATCATCTTGCCAGGCGAAAAAACGGAGACCGCCCTCCCTGACTCCGCTTTCGGCAGCGCGGTCGAGCAGGATCTCGACGCCAAGCTACCGGAGAAGAGCGTTCACGCAAGTCACCTCGACAAGGAATGATTCAGAAATGGTTCACGCGCCACAGCCCGAGCCCGAGCGATAGGATCCGCTTGACCTCCCTGCGCGGCGCGGGAATAACACAGGTTTTTAAGGGGTAACACCCGCTCGCCGAACAACGAACCGAACGCTCAACCCTGACTTTCCAAGCACGTGGTCACCATCGCAGACGTCGCCTCACAATCGCCCTCCCTATTCGGTCTCGCTGACCGGCAATGGATCTGGCTCGCCACGGTGGTCTTCGCTTCGAGCTTCGTGCTGGGAACCTACTCCGCCCTCAAGCTTCGCCGAAAGACCGGGCGCCCCTACATCCTCAGCCTCGTCTCCTTCGGCTGGATCCTGCAAACCATCGGGCTCTACGCTCGAGGCCTGCAATACGGCGGCTGCCCGCTGGCCAACCAGTTCGAGCTGGTCCAGTTCATGGTGTGGTCCGCGATCGCGATCTACATCTTTGTCGGCCCCGCCTTTCGGGTGAGTTTGCTCGGCGTTTTCACCTCCGGTTTCGCCTGCCTCTTTTCCATCCTCTCTCTGGTGTTCACCCACTGGGACTCGCCAAGCCGCGAGCCCATCTTCGGCGATTCGCCATGGATCGAGACTCACGCCGCCCTGGCGCTCTTCAGCTACGGCGTGTTTGGAGTGCTGACCTTGACCTCGGCCATGTACCTGCTGCAAAGCCGCAGTCTGAAAAAGAAAAAGGTGGTGGGCGGCCTGTTTCCGTTTCTTCCCTCCATCGTGGAGCTCAACTCAATCAATCAGCGCCTGCTCAGCATGGGGGTAATCATCCTCACCGTGTCCTTGGGAATCGGATACCAGTACTTCGCCCAAGACCATAGCTCGGTCATCGCTATAAAGCTCACCTCCACCCTGCTGGTTTGGGTAGCCTACGGCATAACGCTCTTCCTGCGCCTGCGCCACATCCTTAGTTCGAAACGCTTCTCATGGGTATGCATCGTCATCTTCCTCGCCGCACTGCTGTCTCTCGCCGCGGTCAATCGTAACCAATCCGAGGCCCAGAGCGCCTCATGGCCTGACCGCTACGATTCGATTGCCTCATGAGCCAAGGAAACGACGCTTTCATCGTACTGAGCATCAACCACGAAAAGGCCTCCTTGGAAGTGAGGGAGCGCTACTCCGTGGACGAGCGGCGAGTGGACGAACTCTATCAAAAACTCCACCAGAGAATCGCGGACGAATCCCTGGTGCTCAACACCTGCAACCGCTTCGAGCTCTACGCGAAGCTGGGCGACGGCGTCGAGACCAACGACGTGGTTCGCCTGATATCCGCCTTCTACGGGCACGGCGAAGACGATCTCAAGAAGCACCTGCACCTGCGCCAAGGACGCGAAGCGGTGCAGCACCTGATCGAAGTGTCGGCGGGTCTGCGTTCCCAAATAACCGGCGAGGCGGAGATCTTCGGCCAAGTGAAAAGCGCCTACGCTCTGTCTCAGAAATCCGGATACGCAGGGAAAGTCATCAATCGCGTTTTCCAGAAGGGCTTCCAGGCGGCCAAGTTCATTCGAAACTCGACCTCAGTCGGACAAGGCCAGATCAACATCTCCAACGTCGCGGTCGAACTGGCGTCCAAGATCTTCGGCTCCTTGAGCAAGGCGGCGGTGCTTTCGCTGGGCACCGGCGAGATCGGAGAAAAAACCGTCAAAGCTTTGCGAAGCCGCGGGGCCAAACGATTCGGCGTCGCCAGTCGTTCCCTCGAGAGGGCCCAAAGCGTCGCCAGCGAATGGGGCGGCACGCCGCATACGGTGGCGGACCTGCAGAACTATCTCCCTCAATACGACATCGTGATCGCTTCGGTCGGCAGCGACGATCCGATCATCACCGAGGGATTGCTCAACCGTTGCGCCAGCAAGCGAAACGACCGCCCGCTCTTCCTCATCGACCTCGGACTGCCCCGCAACGTCGAGAAACGCTGCGAGGACTTGGACAACGTTTTCCTCTACAACCTCGACGACTTGGCGGCCATCGCTGAGGAAAACCTCAACCAGCGCAAACAGGCCATGCAGGAATGCGTCGTGATCGCGAAAACCAAGTCCGGCTACATCTGGGACGCCCTGATGAAGCGCGGCCTTGGCTGAATCCAGTTTTCAACTACCGCAGCTTCCACGAAGCCATGCGCCTCGACGGCGAACCGAAACTCCAGGCTCGACCGTCGTGCAAGCAGGCAGAACGGTCCAACGCTAGACTTTGACCCGAGCGGAATTCGCCTTCGGATCCGCGCTCTAGTTGCCAAGGATGCGATTCGAATCGCTGAGGAAGATGCCCTTCAGATTCATTTCCAGAGCCTGCTGATTGGGCGAGTTCTTCATGGCGACCTTCTTGCTGATCTTGCCTGCCTTGATGAGGCGCAACAGCTCCCTGTTGAAGGAACGCGAGCCATTGTCCGATGAAACGTCGAGGATGGCCCCGATCTTGTCGAACTTGCCGTCGCGTATCATGGTTCTGGCGACGCTGTCACCGATGAGAATCTCCTGCGCCGGCACGCGTCCATCCCCTTCCAGATTGGGAAGGAGCTTCTGCACGATGACCCCGCGCAGGGTTTCGGACAATTTGCGCTGCACCAACGGATGCTGCTCGGCGGGATAGTATTCGAAAAGTCGCGTTATAGCCTGCTGAGCGCTGGCCGCGTGCAGCGTGGTGAACACGAGGTGACCGGTTTCCGCCGCCGAAAGGGCCGTCTCGAAGGTTTCCTTGTCGCGCATTTCGCCGATCAGAATGATGTCGGGATTCTGACGCAGCACCGCCTTGAGAGCCTTGCCGAAACTAGGCGCGTCGATACCGACCTCGCGCTGCTGGAAGACGGACTGGGCATCGATGAAATTGAACTCGATCGGATCCTCCAGCGTCACCACATGCTTATCCATGTTGTGGTTGATCCAGTTCAGCAAGCAGGCCAGCGTGGTGGACTTGCCCGACCCCGTCGCTCCGCACAGAAAGACGATGCCATCCTTCTTCTGAGCCAGGTTCAGCAATACGTCCTGGTCGAGCGAAAGATCCTCGAAGTTCGGGATCTTGCTCTTGATGTGACGGAAAACGATGCTGACCGTCCCGCGCTGCAAAAAGGCGTTCACACGAAATCGGCCCGCCCGCTCCAGAAAGTAGGCGAAGTCGACCTGTCCTTCCATTTCCCAAGTCTCCCGATAGTTGCCTGGCACGTTCTCGTCCACGAACCCCAAGACCGTTTCGCCGTCGATTGGCGGCATTTCCACCGGTTCGAGGGCTCCATGCAAGCGCAGGTAGCCGGGCTTGTCGGACTTCACCACAATGTCCGAGGCGCCATTGTCCACTGCGAGGTAAAGTAGTTCGTCGAAAATTTCGTATGCCATTTGCGTAGGTGGGAGGGTTAGCAGAAAAGCGGATTCCCCCTTCTAAAAGGTTGACCGCCCTTATAAATCGGCTTGGAACACGATTCCTTCACTTTCGAATTATGAGCGTAACAAAGTACACCGGATCGATCACTGCCATGGCGACTCCGTTCCTCGCGAACGGGTCCTTAGCCGAAGCCGATCTCAAAAAACTGGTCGACGCTCAGATCCAGGCGGGCATCGACGCCCTCGTGCCGGTCGGCACCACTGGAGAATGCCCGACACTCAATCACGACGAGCATCAGCGGGTGGTCGAGCTGACCATCGAAACCGCCGCAGGACGCGTCCCCGTCATCGCCGGAGCTGGATCCAACTCGACCCGGGAAGCGGTCTCGTTGACCAAGTTCGCCCACAAGGCCGGCGCCGCCGCGGTGCTCCAGGTCGCTCCCTACTACAACAAGCCAAGTCAGGAAGGCCTGTTTCGCCACTTTTCCGCCATCGCGGAGGCCACCGACCGTCCTGTCGTTCTCTACTCCATCCCAGGCCGTTGCGGCATTCAGATCGAAGTGGAAACGGTGGAGCGATTGCTCTCCAAGTACCCGCACGTCAACCACATCAAGGAAGCCGGCGGCAGCGTGGAGCGCGTCGACGAGCTCAAAAAGGCCATGGGGGACGATCTTGTGGTGCTCAGCGGCGACGACAGCCTGACCCTTCCCTTCATCTGCTCCGGCGCCGAAGGCGTGATTTCGGTGGCCTCCAACGTGATCCCCGAACAGGTGGTCGCTCTGGTCAAGGCCGCCCGCTCGGGAGATCTCACCACCGCCAGCAAGCTGCACCAGAAGCTCTACCCGCTCTTCAAGAATCTTTTCATCGAGCCCAATCCAGTCCCGGTGAAGGCATGCATGAAGCAGGTCGGCCTGCTGGAAAGCAGCCGCGTACGCCTGCCGCTCTGCGAAATGACCCCAGAAAACAAGCAGCAGGTTCTTTCCATTTTCGAATCCTTGCAGTCGGAGCTTTCCGCTCAAGCGTAGCCTAAAGCCATGTCACTCAAGATTTGCATCGTCGGCTCCAAGGGCCGCATGGGTCAAGCCATCGCCGAAGCGGCGATCGAAGCCGGACACCAGGTCTCCAGCAAGGTGGATGTAGGCGACGACCTCGCCGCTGGCATCGCAGCTGCGGACGTGGTGATCGATTTCTCCTTCCACACTGTGACCAAGTCCGTATTTCGGGCCGCCGTCGAATTCGGCAAACCGGTCATCTGCGGCACTACCGGACACTCGCAGGAGGAAAAGGCCGAGCTGCTCAAGATCGCGGAAAAAACCGCCACGGTCTGGGCGGGCAACTTCTCCATCGGCGTCAATCTGCTTTGCTACCTGGTGGAAAAAGCGGCTGCCGCCCTGCCCGCCGACTACAACGCGGAAATCGTGGAAATGCACCACCGCCTGAAGAAGGACGCGCCCAGCGGCACCGCCCTCATGCTAGCCGACGCCGTGCTGGAACCGCGCGGACTGAGCTACGACGATCTGCGACACGGTCGGGAGGGCATCACCGGCGAGCGCACCCAGCGCGAAGTGGGCATGCACTCGCTGCGCGGTGGCGACGTGGTCGGAGACCATACGGTGATCTTTTCCGAAATCGGGGAACGCGTAGAGCTCACTCACAAGGCCTCCAGTCGAGCCATTTTCGCTCGCGGCGCCGTCAAGGCCGCCGAGTGGGCCGTGGGCAAGAAGCCTGGCATCTACAGCATTCGCGAAGTCCTCGGACTGGCCTGATGATCGTCACCATCGAGGGCATCCTAGAACGAGCCACGCCGCTGACCGCTATCATCAGCGCCGGCGGACTGGGCTACCTGGTCAACATCCCGGTGACCACCGCCGCAAAGCTTCCCTCGGTGGGGAAATCGGTGAAACTGCACACCCACGCCGTCTACCGCGAGGACTCGCAGTCCTTGTACGGATTCGCCAGCGAAGCGGAGCGCGATTTCTTCGCCCTTCTCATCGACAAGGTTTCCGGCGTCGGCCCTAAAGTCGGTATCAGCATGATGAGCAAGCTGGAGCTTGGCTCGCTCATTTCCGCCATCTCCAGCGGTGACGCGGTCCTGCTCGCCAAAACTCCAGGCATCGGAAAGAAAACGGCGGAACGGGTCATCATCGAGCTGAAAGACAAGCTGCTCGTCTTCGCCAAGCCCTCCGATACGGAAACCGCCTTCGAGCTCCAGTCTGGCCCCAATTCCGTCACCCTTCCTGCTCCCAAGGCGGAAGACGACGCGGTCGCCGCTCTGGTGGCCCTTGGCTACAAGCAGACCGAAGCCAGCAAATCGATCGGAAAGGCAGTACAGGCTCTCGGCCCATCCGCCACAACCGAGCAGCTCATCAAGGCTGCCCTCAGCTGACGAAGCGCTCGCGACTCGCCAACGTTGCCAAGGCCTTGCTTGGCATCAAAAAAATCGCGAAGCGAATCGAGATTGCGAGCCTCCCCTAGGGGCGACTCCGTTCCCGCAAGGTCGCCGCAGCTCGCTCGAGATCGAAACGCACGCTGCTATCCGCAACGATGCCATCTTCGCGAGCGTCGACCGCCTGCAGACCGTAGTCGTTGGCCGCTCGCTCCTGAGAGCTCACCGCCTCGTGCTCGAAGGTAGATGCCTGCACCGGCTCGCCGAACGCGAAATTCTGCTGCCACTTGTGCTCCGGCTTGCTCTTGGAGCCCACTTCGAAACGAGCGAACTCCACTCCGAGAGGTGGAGCGAAGGAGGTCGCGGTCTTTGCCTCCTGGAAGATGGATTCCAAATCGAAGGAAACCACTTCGAAGGAATCCTCCAAACGATAGCTTTTCCCATCGATCTCTTCGACCTTCATCACCTGCAGCGGTTCGGCCTGCGCCACGTTCACGCTGGTCTTGGCAGGCGGCGTTTCCGCAATCAGCGGCTCCGCCAAGGCCGGCCTTGAGACGAAGGGAGAGAGATTCTGGGCGGCCAAAGCGAGCAGTCCCACCGCCGCCGCCATCCCCCCCAGGGCGTACACTTTCTGACGCCAAGCAGGGGCTGCCTTTTCAGGATTGGAATACGCGTCACCGAGCTGAGCGCAGGCCTGATGGATCTGGCGATATTGCAGATAGATTCGATGATACTCGGGGTTGCGGCGAACCGCAGCGATCAGTTTCTCCGATTCTTCCGACGACAGTTCATCATCAAGGTAGAGATTCAGCTTTTCGATGAAGCGCTCTTTATTCATAGAAGCTCGTGACCCATCTTTTCGCGCAGGCTTTCCCGCGCTCGGGCGATCCTGCTTTTGACCGTGCCGATGCTGATTTGCAACTCGTCGGCGATTTCCTCATAGGAAAGATTCTTAACGTTTCGCAAAACCAGGGCCTCGCGATGCTTTTCGTTCAGCTCCTGCATGGCGGCAGCCACCCGGTCCTTGAACTCGTTCGTCACCGCGATGTCCTCCGGCGACTCCACTTCGGCCGGAAACACTTCAGCCAAGGTCGTGCTCGACTCGGCTGCGATCGGCTGATCGAACGAGACCGACTTGTCGCGCTTGCGGCGCCACCAATACCAGTAGCGATTCCGGGCTAAATTGGTCGCGATCTGGTAGAGCCAGGTCGAGAAGCTGGAATCGCCACGGAACTTGTCCAAGCCCCGGTGGGCGCGGATGAAAGCGTCCTGCGTGACCTCCTCTGCGTCCTGCGTATTGCGCAGGAGCTTGTGCACCATCGCGTAAATGCGATCCCAATAGCGAGAAACCATCTCTTCGAAGGCCGAATCGTCTCCGGCCTTGAAGCGCGCGATGAGCGCTTTGTCTAAGGCGACTTCTTGAGCTTTAGATGACATAGCAGTTGTTGTCGCTTTGGGACGTCCCTTTTCGACTAGAGTTCCCATTTTTCCTCCTTTTTACACACCCAGGATAAAGCCCTGTTCTCCAGCGCATTACGCCGTCAAACCTCCGCCCCTCAGCAGTCTTTTCGAGCTTATCCATAGCAGTTGTTGCGGTTTTGATCCAATTGACCCGCCTTTCGTTCAAAATAAAGTCGGGTCGCTCTCCTAATGATCTATACGCGCCGTGACCGATCTCGGTTGCTCAGATTCCAGCGTTTTAGCTGATCGCCCCTCACTACGAAGCCCGATTCTCAGGGCGGTTTCGGCTGAATCAAGCCCGAAAAGCGCGCGGAAAAATTAGGACTTGCCAATCCCCGACCGAAGGCCTGTATTCCCCCACTTTCGAAACGCCCTCCGGGCAGATGGGTCGATAGCTCAATCGGTAGAGCAGTTGCCTTTTAAGCAATTGGTTCTGGGTTCGAGTCCCAGTCGGCCTACCAAATAAACCGCTGATTATCAGCGGTTTTTTTGTATCTTTCGGTTCTCGGCCGCGAACGAGTCGGCTCTAAACTTCTGCGTCCCCCAGCTCAGTTGCACCCCTAAAACAGCCAACTCCCTGCGGACAACGAGCAATTCGGAATCGATCGTCAGTCGTGAGCCCCGTGACAAGACTGCAGGGCACGCCACGATAGCTCTTCCTGCATCTCGTTCCTGTATCGGCGAAACGCGGCAGGCTGGTTCCTTGCAAGAAGACCTAGGGTCTCCAAGCGCCAAAAGCGCGAAGCGATGCAAGGCGATTGACATAACTTGCTGAGCTTCTAACGTTTGCCCATGCATCTCTTCTCGAATGCGTCCAAGGCCCTGCTGTCTTTGCTCTCCTTGGCCTGCCTCCTCGCCACTCCCCTGGCCAGCCACGCTACAGAAGCGACGCAGACCGGTCCACACCGCGTGCTTTTCCTCAGCTCGTACAACCACGATTTTCCCGTGGTGAGCCACCAGCTCGAGGGAGTGCTGCAACTGACTCACTTCGACTATCGGGGCCGAGGCGTCTCGCTCGAGGTGCACATGATGGACACCAAGCGCTACGCGCCTGCCGGACAATTCCCTATCGCTCGGGAGCAGCTGAAAGGTCTCGTCGCGAATCACGGAGCCTACGACCTGATTATCTCCGCGGACGACAACGCCCTGCATTTCCTCAGGAAGGAAAAGGACGCCTTGTTTGGCGAAAGCACGCCCGTTGTTTTCTTCGGCGTAAACGACAAAGCCTTCGCTCGCGAAAGCGTCTTGGAGCCGGAGTACACCGGCATCATCGAAAAGGAGCCAATCCGAGAAACCGTCGAGTCCGCGTTTTCGCTGCTGCCACAGCTGCGCACGCTCTGGGTTCTGGTCGATACCACCACCACGGCTCTCGGCGAAAAGGCCGCTTTTCTGGAGGAAGTGCCAGCAGGGCTTCTTGATCGCTGCACGCTTCTCGATCTCGGGCGACTATCCTACGAAGAGGCGGCGAAATCGCTCATCGCTTTGGGCGAGAGCGATGCGGTCTACTTGATTTCCGCATACCAGGACAAGGAGGCTAGCAGGCTTAGCTTCTGGCAGTCGCTCAACTGGATAAAGACCCATACCTCAAGACCGATCTTTCTGAGCGTCGGCGGATGGGGAATCGGAGAAGGCGTCGCTGGAGGAAAAGTGACCTCCCATAGCGACATGGCGAGGCTGGCGGTTGACTACGCGCAACGCATTCTCTCGGGCGAGCCGGTATCCTCGCTTCCTCTGATCGAAAATCCCGCCAGCTACCACATGTTCGACTATCTGGAGCTCGCGAACGCCAACGCCGATCTTTCGAAGATCCCTGAAGGAGCTAGGCTGCTGAACCCGCCGAACACGTTCTGGCACCGACACTGGAGACTGATCCTTCTTTGCGCCGCCATCGTGGTCAGCCTAGCCGTATTCGCTGCAGTCATCACCCTGCTTTACTTGAACCAGAAAAAGACGCTTCGACGCCTCAAGGAGAGCGAGGAGCGCATGTCCAGCTTGTTCGCCAACAGCTACGCCCCAATGCTGATAGTGGAGACGGAAAACAAGAACATCGTCGACGCAAATCCCGCCGCGTCCGCGTTCTACGGATACAGTCGCGACGCGCTGCTCTCCAAGAACTGGTTAGATATCAGCGATACCGATTCGAACGTCTTCGACGATAACATCAGAAAGCTCCAAGAGGGCTCGAAATTCGTGATCCAGACCAAACACACCCGATCGAGCGGGGAGCGTCTGGAAGTCGAAGTCATCCTCACCCTCATCTATCGAGGTTCCCTTCCCTACCTCTTTGCGATCGTGCAGGACGTGACCAGCCGGAATCAAGCCCAGCGCGACCTGCTGAACTCCAAGGAAGCGTTGGAGGAGGCCAATCGAGCCAAGGAGCAGTTTCTTGCAGTCATGAGCCATGAGCTGAGAACACCCCTGAACCCTATCATGGGCTTCGCTTCCCTGCTGCTCAGCGACAATCCGGATCCCGAAGCGAGGGAAAGCCTGGAAACGATCATCCACTCCGCGGAGCGCATGCTCAAGCTCATCGACAACATTCTCAGCTTCACCAACCTGCGATCGAAGAGCGCCCGCCCCAAACCCACGCCCATCTGCATGAAAGCGCTTCTGGACGAAGCGATGCACGAATACCGGACCTACCCGAACGAAAACGCCATCCAGCTCGCGATAGAGAGTTCCGGAAACCTCGACGACTCGCTCCAGGTCTGGTCGGACCCGACGATGCTCCGGCAAATCCTCGACAATCTGGTCTCAAACGCCTGCAAATTCACGAAAAAGGGCTCCGTGCGAATCGCCTGCGCCCTCGACCAAAGTCCTGACTCCGATCGCGAGATCATCTGCGTACTCAGCGTGGAGGACAGCGGCATTGGAATCCCCAAGGATCTGCAGACCAAGATCTTCAATCCCTTCACGCAGGTCGAGCGCTGCTATACCCGAAAATTCGAGGGTGCGGGACTCGGGCTGTCCATCGCCAGCGAACTGGTCAAGAAACTGCGAGGAACCGTCACCGTGCAAAGCGAGCTGGGCAAGGGTTCGAAGTTTCAGGTCATTCTGCCCTTGGCCAAAGCGAACCAGGAAGGCAAAAACGACACCGCGAACACGCTGCCCGAGCCCCCTCGCTCCCAAGCTGTCCGATACGCGGTTCTGCTGGTGGAAGACAACGAAGACAACGCGCACTACATCAAGCGATGCCTTGAACGGGCCGGCACCCATGTCGAACATGCCGCAGACGGCGTGGATGGCTGCGCCCGAGCTCAAGAGAAACGATTCGATGCCATACTCATGGATCTCAGCATGCCGCGCATGGACGGCCTAACCGCCATGCGAAAAATCAAAAGCGAATCGCAGCAAAACAGGGATACGCCTATCTTCGTGATCACGGCCCACGCCGACAATCAGACTAAAGAGCGATGCCTCGAAAACGGAGCGGTCGAGGTGATGACCAAACCGATCGTTCCGGAACGCATCTACCAGCGGCTGGAGAATCTGTCAGAAGCAGAGCGCTTTGCCTGATCGCCTAATCGGCGTCAGCACGCTGATGACGGGCTGAGCGCTAGGGAGTGAAAACAATCGGCATTCTGACCCGACACGCCACAGGACGCCCCTCGTGCCGCGCTGGCTGCCATACCGTTTGTTGGACACATACCAAAGCCGGCGTCACGAACGCTTCGTGAGTATAGTCTATCGCCTTCTCCGCGATCGCCCATCATTCCGCTTCCAATTCATCCACAGGCTTTGGCAACAAAGGAAGCCCGTTGTCATCCTGCATCACGTGCATTCATGGGTGACGTTCTCCATATACCTCCTGAAACCCCTTAGAACACTCAATTGGAACTCTGCGTGAGCAACGGCTGGGTTTCGTCCACCTCTGACAAGCGAGCCACCAACAAAAACGACGCCCCCGTCCGAGTCCGAGGGGGGCGACGTTCGCAAGTGTTTATTTCACGTATCCGACCGTCAACTACTTAATCAAGTGCTCCGCGATCTGGATCGCATTGAGAGCCGCCCCTTTCCAGAGCTGATCGCCCACTACCCAGAACGCCAAGCCATTCTCGAACGCGCTGTCCTTGCGAATACGACCTACGCCACAGTTCACCTTGCCAGCGTAGTCCAGCGGCATCGGATAGACCTTGTTTGCCGGGTCGTCCACCACGTCCACGCCTGGGAAGGCTGCGATGGCCTTGCGAGCCTCTTCCACCGATACCGGGCGCTCGAATTCCGCGTTGATGGAAATGGAGTGCGAACGCATCACAGGGACGCGAACGCAGGTGCAAGAGACCTTCAACTCGGGCAGACTCATGATCTTTCGCCCCTCGTTGAGCATCTTCATCTCTTCCTTGGTGTATCCATCTTCCAAGAACGCGTCGACGTGCGGGAGAGCGTTGAAGGCGATCTGATAAGGATAAACGCTGTGCGTCACTTCCTCGCCCTTAGCCCACGCCTTGAGCTGGTCTTCGAGTTCCTGCATCGCCTCCGCGCCGGTGCCGCTCACCGCTTGATAGGTGGAGGCGAACATACGCTTCAAGCCGAACGCCTTGTGCAGCGGGTAAGCGCCCATCAAAGAGATCGCAGTCGAGCAATTCGGATTGGCGATGATGCCTTTATGCGACTTGGCAGCCTCGCCATTGATTTCGGGCACCACTAGAGGAACGTCCGGATCCATACGGAACGCCGAGCTGTTGTCGATCGCTACCGCGCCCGCCTTGGCGGCCGCAGGGCAAAGGGCCTTCGAGACCGTGCCGCTGGCGCTGAAAAGCACGAAGTCGAGTCCTTCGAAACAGGTTTCCGTGGCTTCTTCGATGGTAATGGTTTGCCCAAGCGCCTCGACCTGCTTTCCTGCAGATCTGGCAGAGGCAAATAGCTTCAGCTCCGACAGAGGAAATTCCCTGTCGCCCAGAAGCTTGATAAATTCCTGCCCGACCGCTCCGGTCGCGCCTACGATGCCAACTTTGTAACCCATTTTCTGATGTCCTCGGATTTACTGAAACCGGTCACCCATAAACTTCAAGAGCTCAATATCAAGCAAACACCGCGTCTATTGCTGGTATCGATCGAAAAGCAGCGACTATCAGTCCTGGAAAACGATCAAACCGCCCGCGAGTACGCGGTCTCCACCAGCAGGAACCCTCCTTCCTGCATCGAAAACTCCTTCGGCACTCCGACCGGTCTGCATCGCATCGCCCGCAAGATCGGCGACGGTTCGCCCATCGGCACTGTTTTCAAAGGCCGCATCGATATCGGAAAACGCTACTGGGAACTCGACGCTGAGGAACAACGGAAAAACCTCATCACCAGCCGCATCCTCTGGCTGGAAGGCCTGGAACCGGGACACAACCAAGGCCCTGGCCGCGACACCTTTCAGCGCTACGTCTATTTCCACGGCACCAACCACGAAGACAAGATCGGCCAACCCGCCAGCGCTGGCTGCGTGCAATTGCGCAACGAAGAGATGATCGAGCTCTTCGACTCCGTTTCCGAAGGCGATCTCGTCTACATCCAGTAGCCAAGGTGGGGCTCGACCTCCGGGCGAGCCGATGGGTCGCTATAAAAAAAGCAACTCACGCAAACAGCGAATTGCCTCCATCCGATCGCTCTCCAGCCTTTTCGCCATGAAGCCTCTATTTATGGTCCGACTGCTTTCCTGCCTCCTCGTCCTCGCCTGCGCGATCTGTAACACAAAAGCCGATACAGACATCGAAGTCTTCGCCCCAGCCGCTCAAGCCGTACAAGCGTCGAGCTATCCGGGAGTCGTTTTCATATTCGACGAAGCCAACCAACGTAGCCTCGCCAGCAACCCGCTGCTTATCGACGACGCTCGCCTTCCAGCCTCCACCTTCAAGATCTTCAGTTCGCTCGCCGCTCTGCAGACCGGAGTCATCGAAGGACCGGACTCCATCATCGAATGGGATGGCGTCCCCCGCGAGCGTACCGAGCTCAATCGCGATCTCACCTTCCGCGAGGCCTTCGCCCTCTCAGCCGTTCCCCATTTTCAACAGCTCGTGCGCCAGATCGGAACCAAACCCATGCAGTCTCTCATCGACGCCGCCCAGTACGGAAACCAAACCATCAGCGGACGTCCCGACCACTTTTGGCTCAGCGGCGATCTCCGTATCAGTCCGCGCCAGCAAATCGATTTCCTCACCCGTCTCTACCACGACCAGCTTCCCTCCAAACCCGCCCACATGGCAATGGTCAGAGACATGATGCTCACCGAGTCCGGCGACGGTTTTCAAATCCACGCCAAGACCGGCCTCACCAAAAGCGACGACGAGCTCTACGTCGGCTGGTGGGTTGGCTGGAAACAAGCCGACAGCGGCCCGATCTTCTTCGCCACCATGCTCTTCTCGCCAGAAGCCAATAGCGCCTTCTTCGAAGCTCGTAAAACCGTTACCCGCCGAACCCTCGACGCCCTCTAAGCAGCTGCGTCACCTCCACCGAGGCAATCGGAGCCTTGGAACAATAGAACGCCCCCAAACACGGGCTTCCCGTCCCCGCGTGCGCCCAACGGCAGATCGCTCCCCGCGGCCCGAATTTACCATCGACCTATTCGATTAAGTTTCCTTATAAAACTCATAAGCATCAGAATCCAACAGGGTTCTCGCTACGTAAAAACTAAGAGAACTCACCTACCTTATCTAACATGCAGCTAGAAGCGACCTGCATCCCGCATCGTTCGATGCTATCTCGGGCCCTCTTGTTGGGGCTCACCCTCCAGCTCGCCTCGCCTCGCTCGGCCCGCGCGGAGGACAGGCTGGAGTACAAGTGGCAGGACTACGCGGAAGACGACGGCCGCATCCGCGTCAAATCCCACTACCTCTTCGCTCAGAAGGAGATAAACACTTTCACCACTGCTCGCTTTCAAGGCGTGGTGGACGCCATTGCGGGAGCGACGCCCACTGGCGTTCCTGCCGACGAAGACTCGGGAGAGCTTCCGCTCTCCGACCTGGTGGAGGAACGCGAGGCTGGCGCCTTCAGTCTCGAGTACCGGCCCGGCGAAACGATTCTCGGCTTCGAGTACGCTCGCAGCGACGAGGACGACTACCTCTCGAACAGCTACACGATTCGCTATTCGCGGTACCTAAACAAACGAAACACCACCCTGCGCACCGCGTATTCGTTTATCGACGACGACATCACCCCTCCCGCAATCGATCCGCAGAAGAAGGAGTCCCACGAGTTTCTCTTCGGAATCGCCCAGCTGCTCGATCCGAAAACCACTCTCAGCATCGATCTAACCTACAGCGACATCGACGGGTATCTCACCGACCCATACAAGCAGGTTCTCAAGGACATCGAGATCGTGAACGGGCTCACGCTTCCGCTCATCTTCGCTGAGCGAAGGCCCGAAAAACGCGAGCGATACATTTTTCAGACCAATGCCAAGCGGTATTTCGACACTCTCGATGCCAGCCTCGACGCGACGTATCGATTCTTTGACGACAACTGGGACATAGAAAGCCACACCCTCGACCTCGCCTGGTACCAGAAGCTTGGGGAGAAATGGACCCTACGGCCGCATTTGCGATACTACCGCCAATCCGCCGCCGAATTTTACAGTCCCGACCTGAACCAGACCGACATCATTCCGGAAAGCTCCCCCGGCCCTGACACGCCCTTCTACTCTTCCGACTATCGGCTCTCGTCGCTCTCCTCTCTCACCTACGGCCTCAAGGCCATCTACCAGCTAAGCGAATGGGCGACGCTCGACCTCAACTTCGAGCGTTACGACATGTCAGGCGAAGACGAACTGACCTCGCCCCAAGCCTACCCCGACGCTTCGATCTTCACCGTTGGCGTATCCATATCGAAATGACAACGACCAGCCAATCCCCCAAGCTGGCGACAGCCCGACTTCGCTACACCCCCGAGACGCAGCTCTATGACCTGTCGTTCAAGGCCATGGGCACTCTGTGCCGAATCCTCTTCCAAGCCTCCGACAACGAACACGCCAGCGTTTTCGCGCAATCCGCCTACCAGTGGGTTTCACACTTCGAGTCCAAGTATTCGCGCTTCCTTCCCCACAGTCTCATCTCTCAAATCAACGCTTCCGCTGGCCGCTCAGCCGTCGCGCTCGATCGCGAGGCAAGCCAGCTGCTCGACCTGGCAGGGGCCATCGCCAGCTCAACGAACGGATTGATCGACGCCACCAGCCTTCCGCTGATACGGCTATGGGACTATCACCTCAAAGACCGGAAACCGCCGACCGAAAGCCAGATCGAGCAAGCTCGGGAGCTGGTCGGATGGGACAAGGTAAACAAGTGGAGCGACGCCATCGAGCTCACCGTTCCCGGGATGGCCCTCGACCTTGGCGGATTCGGCAAGGAATGGGCTGTGGACCGAGTCGCCGAACTGGCGGTGGCCCATGGGATACGAAACGGCCTCGTCGATTTCGGTCGTGATATCCGCGTTTTGGGTACGCCGCCAAACCGGCCTGCCTGGCACGTGGCTATCGAAGACCCCAATACGCCACAAATTCCCTACGCTTCCCTCGCGGCCACGGACATGGCCATCGCGACTTCGAACAATTCGATTCGAAAATTCACGTATCAAGGAAAACAGTACGGCCACATCATCGATCCACGAACCGGACGACCCGCCGATACCCGAACGCGTTCTGCCACCGTCATCGCAGCGTCAGCCCTCCAGGCCGGACTGCTAGCCACACAGTCCATGATGCTCTCCCCTGAGGCGGCCTTCGAGCGGATCGAAGAGGACTTCGGGTCCGAAGGCATTCTGCTTTTGCCCAACAAGGAGATGATCACCTCCGGAGCCTACCAGACGCTCGTATTCGACCCCAATCAGACACAGCCATGACCACTCGCCCCCTCATTCTTCGTCTCTCTCTTCTCTTCGCTCTGCTCGCGGGACTCGCGGGCTGCGCCTCCGTAGAGCCTTGGGAGAAAGCCCGCTTCGCCGACTACACCATGCGCGAGGATCGCGACCCGCTCGAGGACGCCATGACTAGCCACATTCACTTCTCGCGCGAAGCCACCCATGGAGGCGGCGGGCTCGGCGGCGGCGGTTGCGGCTGCAACTGACCTTCCCCGAGCCCCCACTCGCTAACCTTCAACGGAACGCCCCATGAACAAATACGCTCCAAGCCTTTTCAAGCTCGCTTCCTGGAGAGCCAACACCGCCCTTATCGCCCTCATCACGCTGCTACAGAAAAGCCCGGTGATACAAGCGCTGACCAAGCTCGACCGTTCGGTCCTAGCCCCCTTGGCTCGCATCACGCAAAAGGCCACCGTCGCCATCGCCGGACTAGGCTCCTACCAGGCGATCAGCGGCGCCACCACTGCCGTCTACGTCACCAATCCCGAGGCCCCGGTCAGCGCTAACCGTGGCGAACCCTTCAGTCTCACGTTCTCAGTGCAGAACACCATGGCCAGAGCCTCCTCATGGTCCGTGAGCGGAGTTGTTCCAGAAGGGCTCGCGGTGAGCGGCTCCCAAGGAGAGCCGATGATCGACGGCACGTACTTCAACGCGGAGTTCGGGCTCATTTCGGGCACTCCCACCGTAGCGGGCGCCTTCACCATCTTTCTCAAGCCCTGGCGCGACGCCGAAATGTCAGGACCCACCGCGGAGGCCTACGAACTCGTCATCACAATCAATTCGGACAACAACTCGCCAATCCTCGACGCCCCGATCGAAGACCAAAGCGCGACGACCGGGCAAAGCTTCAGCCTCGACATCTCCGCCAGCTTCTCCGATCCCGACCCCAACGACGAGCTGAGCTATTCTGCCGAGCAAACAGATGGAAGCGACCTTCCAGACTGGCTCTCAATCACTCCCTCGACAGGCGTGCTCTCAGGCACGCCGAGCGCGAACGACGTCGGAGCCGTCCTCATCCGCGTCACTGCCTCCGACGGCGAGCTGAGCGCCGAGGACGAGTTTTCCCTTAGCGTGACCGAACCCATCGACCTCGTCGCAACCGATCTCGTTTTGGAACGCATTGGAAACACCCTGCTGGCCAAATGGTCCATCGTGGACGGACTGTTCTACACCCTCGAAATGACCAGCAACCCGATCGACCCTCAAAGCTGGGCCCCGCTTGAAACGGACGTTATCACCGAAAACGACCAGCAACGCGCCGAACTCGAGCTCGGCTCCCTGCCCGATTCCATCTTCTTGCGCGTCTCTACCAGCGACACCGACTAAACGGTCAAGGTAGGGCACGACCTCTAGACGAACCCTACTTTCCCACTCCGTCACGAATCCTCCGTCGCGTTCTTTGCGTTCATCGTGGTCAAAAAATCGCACGCCTTTTCCCTCGCCCCCTCGCGTCCAATTCTCATCTACTAGCGGCGTCCAAACGAAACGTCGCCCATGATTTCTCCCAACGATCGCGAAAGCGCCCAGTCCTCCGTCTTCCTGCCGGACCTGGTCGCCCGCATCTTCAAGGAGGGCGGCTGGCTGCAAAGCGCCATGGGCTTGGAGCATCGTCCCCAGCAGGAGCAGATGGCCCGCTCAGTGGCCGCGGGTATGCATCTCGACGAACCGCTGATCTTCGAAGCGGGCACTGGCGTGGGCAAGAGCCTGGCCTACCTGTTGCCGGGCATCATCCATGCCACCGAGACCCAGCGCCCCTGCGTCATCTCCTCCAACACCATCGCCCTGCAAGAGCAACTGGAGCAAAAGGACCTCAAAATCTGTCGCAACCTCTTCGGCTCAATCCCCCAGCTGGAGAAGTACGCCGAATTCAAATCCGCCGTGCTGGTGGGAAAAGGAAACTACCTCTGCCCCACCCGCCTGGCCAACGCGGTGCGCAACAAGACCGAGCTCTTCCCCACCGACGAGTTCGAGGAGCTGCAACGCATCGCCGCTTGGGCCGAGTACACCAAGACCGGTCTGCGCCAGGAGCTCAACCCGCAGCCGAGCTGGGAAGTCTGGGAACAGGTCAACGCCGAAGGCTCGGCCTGCAACCGCAAGAACTGCTCCCACGAAAGCTGCCACTACCAGCGGGCCCGGGCGGAAATCCGCAAGGCCCAGATCGTCATCGTCAACCACAGCCTGCTCTTCGCCCTCATCAACGCGGGCGGCCTGGCTCCCGGGGCCAAGGGCATCCTTTTGCCGGACGACTTTCTGGTCATCGACGAAGGCCACACCACCGCCGAGGTCGCCACCGAGCACTTCGGGGCCCGCATCAGCTCCTACGGCCTGGATCGCCAGTTGAAGATCCTCTTCAACCCGAAGCGCAAGAAGGGCATGATCTCCAAGTTCGCCTACCCGCAGCAGATCCAGGCCATCATCGACGCCCAGGAAGCCGCCCAGGAGTTCTTCGGCTACCTCATCGCCACCTATCTCGCTAAACGCCCCGTCGTCCGCATATCGGAGGAAGGCTGGTGCGAACCCACAATAATCGCTCCTCTGCGAGCCGCCGTGCAAACCATGGACTCCATTCTCTCCAAGATCGAGGACGGTCCCATGCACGACGAGCTCAAGGACCAGCGCGGACGCCTGCATAGTTATTACGCCAACATCAACCGCTTCATCGGCCTAGCCGAGGAAGACCACGTGCATTGGTTGGAAAAAAGCGGCCGCCACGGGCACATCTGTACCCTGCGCACCGCCCCCATCGACATCGCCCCCTACCTGCGCGAGGAGCTCTTCAATAAGGAGATCTCCGTCACCCTAACCAGCGCCACCTTGTCCATCGCCCGCGACATGAAGCCCTTCCAGCTCAAGGTGGGGGCTGAGCACGAGCAGGCCGAGAGCGTCGATTCGCCTTTCGATTACGAAAACCATACCCGCATCTACGTCGCCACCGACGTGCCCGCTCCCTCGCCCCAGGACGCCAGTCGCTCCGTCGAAGTCCTCACCGACTACGTCCGCTTCTGCGTATCCAAAGTTTCAGGAGGCAGCCTGGTTCTCTTCACCAGCTACGCGGTGCTGAAACAAGTCGCCGCCGCTCTCGAGACCGAATTCCAAGCCGCCGGCCGCCCCTTCTTCGCCCAAGGCCAAGGCCTCTCCCGCAGCGACATCACCGCCGCCTTCCGCGAAGCTGGAAACGGAGTGCTCTTCGGCACGGAAAGCTTCTGGACCGGCGTCGACGTGCCCGGGCCCGCCCTTTCCCAAGTCATCATCACGCGCCTCCCCTTCGACGTCCCAACCCATCCAATCACCGAAGCGAAATCTGAATACATCAAGGAACGCGGCGGCCATCCCTTTTCCGACCTCACCCTACCCGAAGCCCTAGTCCGCTTCCGTCAAGGCATCGGCCGACTCATTCGCACCAAGGACGACAAAGGCCTCATCACCGTATTGGACTCTCGGATACTCCAGAAAAGCTACGGTCGCCAATTCCTGCAAAGCCTGCCCAAGCAAAAATTCATCCGCATCAGCCAAGCCGACCGTGAAGCCCGCTTCGTCGATATAAACGAATCGCTCCCCAGCCGCCGCGACCTCGGGAACGAACCACCTATGACGAGATGAGAACCGCTCCCGAATTCCACTAATCTTCACGAATTATCCTCAAAACGATTCGAGTCGATTCGTGTCATTCGTGGGAAGAACCATTCCCACCGCGGTGCCATCATTCTTCCTCGTAATCCAGCAAATCCCCCGGCTTACACTCCAACGCCGCGCAGATCGCCTCCAGCGTCGAAAACCGCACCGCCTTCGCCTTCCCCGTTTTCAGAATCGAAAGATTCGCCAAGGTCAGCCCCACTCGCTCTGCCAGCTCCGTCAGCGACATGCCCTTCTCGCGCATTCGCTCGTCCAACTTCACACGTATCGGCATAGCTTATACAGTGAGCTCCTGTTCCTCGCGCATCCTCGTTCCCTGTCGAAACACTTCCGAAAGAACCAGCACGCACATGCCAGCGATCAGCTGAATGAAGTCCAAGGAGAGACGACCATCGAGATCGAAGCCCTTGGTTACGAAGGTCGCATCCGCGTATCCATAAACGACTAACTCGCTAATCGCTTCGGCAAAGGTCGCGATGATCAATATCAGCCCGATCCACCGAACCCGCTTGGCATTCGATTCCACAAACGGGTCCCCCGCGTACACCGTCTTCATAATCTCCCTCAACTGCTTCACAAGAGGCAGAAACAGAGCCAGAACGATCGCGGCAAAGAAAAGCGCCAAGACCATCATCCTTACTTTCACTTCCAGCGAATCGAGAGGAAAGTGAAACATCAAAACCGTTCCCTCCTCGAAGCTCACTCTTCCTTCCCTTCCGTCCTTGTCGAAGACCTTCAATCCCGAGGTATCCACATTGGAGGCAGCAGCGAAGTAGCTAATCTCTGCCGACGAGCCGTCACTCGCCAATACTTCCACCGAAATGGCCAGAAGGAACAAAATCACCAAAACAATCGCTCCCCACCAACAGAACCCGAGGACGAAATTAAGTAGCCGAAAGGAAAGAGGTCGTGCATCCATTTATCGTTTTTCGATAATAACCCCCGCCGCGTCAACAACTTTTATCGTTTCTCGATAAATTTCATCTCCCTTTCGATCTGTACCTATTCGAGAAAATTCGTGCAATTCGTGGGCGACTCATTTCCCTCGTACCACCATGAAAACCCAACGCTTCCAAGACCTCGTATCCAAGAATCCTGACAACGAGCTGTTTCGCTTCTCCCTCGCCCAGGCCCTCATCGAAGAAGATCGCCACGAGGAAGCCATCGAGCACCTCGACACCTGTATCCAGAAGAAGCCGGACTGGATGGTAGCGGAGATTCTCAAAGGCAAGAGCCTGCTCGCCCTGCAGCGTCCTACCGACGCCAAGCAAACGCTCGAACGAGCCCTGCAGCTCGCCGTAGAGCAACACCACGAGACGCCCGAAGCCGAAGTCCGCAAACTCCTCGCGGACCTCTAAAGGTGGGGCTCGACCTCCGGGCGAGCCCGTCCAACCGCATCCCACCTACTATGCTCGCCCCGGTGACGGTTTTTCGGATCTCAAGCGCCTACACCTCCCTCTGCCTTCTCCCCAAGCTTTGTGTTCTTCGTGAACTTTGTGGTTAAGCCTCTCATCCCTCCTTCTCACCTCTCCCATTACCCTTCTTTCTACCCTGCATAACGCCTAGTTCACACCGGTTCCGATCCCGTCTAGGGGAACATATCCTGCTGCCCGACGTGGCATGCAAACAGAGCTTCTAGACGAAGAACCCTCTTTCCCAGAGAACGAAGACGGGCTCCCTCGCAAACTCGACTATCTGGGCTACGCCCCTTGTCCCATCCGCAAGGAGATGCAGCGGCGCATGCATGCTTACTTTCGAGCGCATGAGGCGGAATTCGGGCAGGTCGACTGGTTTTCCCCCGATGGCTGTTTTCACGGCGGTTCCGACAATGACCCTTACGACGAAACCTGGAAAACCGGCTCGGAAGAGGAAATGCCGGGAGTGATGAGCGACGGCGGCAGCAGCGACTTCTTCACAACCATCGGCCGCCAGCGCTGGATCGATTCCGAAATCTACGGCCCTATCGAGAAACCAAGCTTCGAACTACGCCCGGAAATCGTAGAGGCCGGCATCGACGACCCGCTGGGGGCCATGAATCTCTACGCGACCTTTCCCACCGTGCTGCTAGTGGACCGCGAGAAGCTGGGCGACAAGCCCGCTCCCAAGCGCTGGCAGGACCTCGCCGATCCTATCTATCGAGGCGACATCACCCTGGCCGGACACGACGACTCCAAGCTCTCCGACAACATGTTATTCAATACTTGGATACGTTTCGGAAACGAGGGACTTGAAGCCCTGGCCCGCAATGCCAAGCAGTTCTGGTCTCCCGCCCAAATGGTGAAAGCAGCCGGAGCCCGCCATCCCGACGGCACCTCCATCTACTGCCTCAACTACTTCTTCGCCAAAGGCCGCCGGCGCTCGGAAAAGGTGGAGATCCTCTGGCCTGAGGAAGGCGCCTTCTTCCAGCCGCTGATGGTGATGGGAAAACGTGGCCGCCGTCCCGTCAGCCAGCTCCCCATCGACTATCTCTACAGCGAAGACTGGGCCCAGTACCTCGATTCGGTAGGCTTTCCCGCCGTGCGCAGCTACCCGGGGCAAAAGCCACTTCCGGGCAAGCTGAGCTGGACCGGATGGGACTTTCTGCGAAACAACGACCTGGAAGCCCTGCGCGACGAGCTCAACGCCGTATTCAAAGAAGCAAGACAGACGTCATGCAGCTGATCACTGTGGGAGGACCGCCTTCGTGCGGCAAAACCAGCGTCATCCTAAAGACGCTCAAGCACATCGTCGACGACGGCGTGCGCGTTGGCGTGGTCAAGTTCGATTGCCTCAGCACCCAGGACGCCGAAACCTTCGATGCGGCGGGCATTCCGGTGCTGACCGGGATTTCGGCGAACTTCTGCCCGGACCATTACTTCGTGACCAATATCGAGGACTGCTTCGCTTGGGGACAACGCGAGAAGCTGGATCTCATGGTCAGCGAAAGCGCCGGCCTGTGCAACCGCTGCGCCCCGCATATCAAAGGCTTTCTCTCGGTCTGCGTGCTGGACAACCTCTCGGGCGTCAATACGCCGCGAAAAGTGGGTCCCATGCTGAAGACCGCCGATATGGTAGCGGTCACCAAAGGCGACATCGTCAGCCAGGCGGAACGCGAAGTATTCGCCTTCAGGATACGTCAGGCCAATCCCAAGGCCCGCATCCAGTTCGTCAATGGCATCACCGGACAAGGCGCCTGGGAGATTAGCCGAATCTGGAAAGGCGCCCATTCCGCCGATACGCTGGAAGGCGGCCGCATGCGCTTTTCGGTACCCACCGCGGTCTGCTCCTACTGCTTCGGCGAGACCCGTATCGGCGAAGAACACCAGCAAGGCACGGTGCGCAAGATCCGTATTCCCGAATGAGCGCCCCCTGTAGGGCGGCGCGCCGAGCCGCCAATTCCAAGCACGATCCTGCAAAGCGGCGCGCCGAGCCGCCGAAACCACAGAAGCCGAACCGCCGGACGCTCAAACCTCGCTCGTCGCCTCAGCGCGGCGACCTACATGAACCCAACGCCGCGACCTAAACGCCTCTACTCGGCCCCTCTCGCCCAACGTTCCGCTACAAAGTGATGAATCCCGAGCCCAAAATCAGCCAATTCCCCTTCTCCTCCCTCGAGACCTTCAACGCGTTTTTGCGACTGCAGCACTTGCCCGCCAGCCCCGAGTTGCCCGCCTCGCTCAGCGCCTATTGGGAAGCCCTTCCCTGGGAAACGAAACAAGCCAGCGGACTCTCACTTGACGGACTGCAAAACGCCTGCCTCCAGCATCAGCAGCTCGCCGATTCGACGGAAGACGATTGCTCGCTCACCTCCCTGGAGGTGCTGGCCGGCTTCGACAAGGACCGTAATCCAGAGCCTCACAACCTTCGCTTCGAGCCCGGCGACGTCGTCTGTCTGGTCGGTCCCACCGGCTCGGGCAAAAGCCGTTTCCTGGCGGACATCGAGTGCCTCGCCCAGGGTGACACACCCACCGGCCGTCGGATACGCATCAACGGCGCGTCGCCGGAAACCCTCGACCGATTCAACGGCGAGAGCGGCTTGGTGGCCCAGATCACTCAGAACATGAACTTCATCATGGACCTCAGCGCCGACGATTTCCTGACGATGCACGCCGAGAGCCGCGGCATCGAAAACTGCGAAGAGGTAGTCGCCCAAGTCCTGCAGGAAGCCATCTCCATGTCCGGCGAGCCCTTCAGTCCGAATAGCCAGATCACCCAGCTTAGCGGCGGCCAATCCCGCTCGCTGATGATCGCCGACGCCGCCTTCCTCAGCCCCAAGCCCATCGTGCTGATCGACGAAATCGAGAACGCCGGAGTGGACCGCAATCGCGCCCTCAAACTCTTCATCGAAAAAGGCAAGATCGTGCTGCTCTCCACCCACGACCCGATTCTCGCCCTCAGCGGTCACAAGCGCCTCATCATCGCCAACGGCGCCGTTAGCAAAGTCATCATACCCGACGAAGCCGAACGCCGCGCCTGCCAGAAGCTGCAAGCACTCGACCGGGCCATCGCCGACGCCCGCGAACGCCTGCGACGCGGCGAACGCGTGACGCTTTGAACCCGTCGACGCGTTTTCCCCATAAACATCCCCGCCGCAAGCAGCGGGAAATTCAATTACACATTTGAAGCAAGCCCTTCTGTAGGGCGGGGCGCTGACCCGCCACTCTGGCTTGTCGCCGCTTGCGGCGACCTACAGAACGCCGCAAGCGGCGAGGGATGGGACCCAAAACGAATCAAATACCAGCTCTCGGCACGGTTCGCGCTGGAGGCGAATCGAACGAACATCCAGGCCGGGCTTCGAAACTCAGTCTCAATAGCAAGAGATGAGAGATACTGAGTCTCATTTGCCGATAAAACCGCTTAACATTCAGCTGATTAACGACTTATGGCGCATTTTTCGCTCTCAACGGGTTGATTCGTCTTCATAAATGGAGACTGTATCCGAAGTCCTAATCTCAACTGTAGAAAACGAAAACAACCCACTGAAACCATGCACTTCATCAAGCCAGACCTCTGCGTCATGTGCGACGCCTGTCGCCCTGTTTGTCCTCGCAACGCCATCAGCGCCGCCGCCAGCGCCAAGACCTACGAAATAGACAGCGATCTCTGCAACGACTGCACCAACATGGGAGCCGTGCGCTGCGTGCCGCAGTGCCCGACCGACGCCATCGCTAAGAGCTAGAACGCAGACGCGTCCAAACCTTTCATAAAATCGCGAATTCCCTCGAGGGGTTCGCGGTTTTTCGCGCCCTCTCCCCGGTCAAACGTCACCCACCCGCCACAGGTGGGGCTCGACCTCCGGGCGAGCCTTAGCCCAACCCCGATCCTGCAACGAGGTCCGCCCAGAAGTCGCCTCCCCTCATCAGCTTCCCGCTCCGCGTTCTCTGCGGATAAAAAGCCCTACGCGACCTTAGGGCTCATGATAAAGGCCAAGGCTTGGCAGCGAGCGTTGCTAAAGGCGCTGCTGCGACGCTGCGATTCCTTCATGCAGCCGTAGACACGCCAGCCGCAGACGCCCTTGCAGGCCAGCGGAAGCAGCCCCATGTAGCCAAAGACATCATCGAGCGGATAACCGAGAGCGATTCCGATCTCATGCGGCACCGTTCCGAAATCCTCCCAGCGCTCCTTCACCTCCTCGATGAAGGAATCCGCCCGCAACGGGTAGCGGTAGTTGAGCTGGGCCCCCATTACGCAGAAGGGAGCTTCGTCCAAGACCTCTTGCAACCGGTCCTCCTGGTACACGATAAACTTGAGCAAACCGTTGCTCTCGAAGAGTAAACGAAAATGAATTCCCCATTCATCGGCCAAGCGCTGAAGCCCCGCTTCCACCTCCGCTAAGCTCATCTCCATCTCAAGCAGACTGAGTGCGAGCAGCTCGCCCGTCTTTTCGCTGAGCAGCACGCTGGAAGCGTTGAGAAACATCCACTGCTCGAAACGCTTGCCCTTCTCACCCAAAACTTCCAAGCGCTTCCGCCAAGGGAGAAAGCGTGTCAGTTGAGGAACGTTCTGTAGCAGTGCCGTCATAGCTATTGAGACTGAGTCTTGCTATCGCTCATTCAGAAAAAACCGCAAGCCTAATCTGCCTCGAGGCGAAGGAAGAACGGTTTTTTTAAGAAACGCGTAGGTCGGGCTACTGAAAACGTGGGAGCTCTTGGATGCAGGAAACCGTTCGGAGTGAAATCGCGTTCCCTCATGAGCGGAGGTTTCGTCACCTCAGCGGGGCCTACCTACTCGACCTTCACCAGACGATAGAAGACAGGACCATCTTCGACCGGCAGATAGATCAGCAGCGCGCCTCCCGAGCCCTCGATAGCAGTCTGGGACTGCTGACCATCGGGGCTCAACGCGAAGGTGATGGCAGTCCACGAATCGGCGCTCAAATCGGCGCTGGTCTCTACCGAGTAGGCGACACCTGCCTCGCTCACGAACGCGACCTCCAGTGGATTGTTGGCGGACTCCCCGGCAAAGGTCACCTTGCTTAATTTGAAGGGAGTGAAACTTCCCGCCCCCGCCGCGGCGACTTCCGCGGAATAGGCCGAACGCAAGCCATCGTTCCCCAACGCATGGATCCGGTAAACATAGCTTCCATATTCCGACAAGGTCGTATCAAGGTACGAGGAAACGTCCGCATCCAGCTCCGCCACTACCGACCATTTATATCCGAAAGCGCTTCGTCGTTCGATCCTGTATCCAGTTTCTAATGTCGCCTGATCAGCCCAAGTCACGCGAGCGGCGGTGGCGCTTTCCAATTCAGCCAATAGGTTCGTCGGAGCCACCGGAGCCTCAGCCGTGCTGACAGATATGATGTTGTCCGCCGCATCGTATTCGTAGAGCACTGCTGTACCCGTCGGATGGATACTCTGCACCAGACGCCCGTCTTCGTCGTAGAGGTTCGTCTGAGCCTGCGTGAGGGAGCAGAGGAAGATTGCTAGGCCAAAACTGTAGAGGAGTCGCGCGTTCATTTCCTAGAATCCCGATAGAGTGTTGTTCGGATGATTGGGCACCGGACGGTCCGCCAGCCGGACCGCGTCCAAAAAGAGGTCGTAGTGGACGTACTCCCCATAAGCTCGATGGCGGTTCGCGTTGATGCCTCGATTGGCCCGCACCGTGACCGAATAATGCCCTTGACCTTGCGAGCCTCCATTGCCGCCGCCACTGGAAGGGAATAGTTTGCCTGAGAGCTGCTCCACAACCGTACCGCCGACTTGCCCCAGAAAACGGCCACCAACGCCCAAGGCGAAGCTTTTGAGAGCGTCGGACGCCTCCCTCTTGCCGCTTCTCACCACGAGCTCTTGCAGGCTTCCCACCGCCCGACGGCGGGCCACTTTGTCCGGAATGGTCATCTTGTTGACGAACTTCGCGAAATTGCCCGGCTTGCCGAACGTCTTGGCATAAGCCTTCGATCCCAGCTTTCCGGCGACCTTGCCCGCTCCGTGCCCGGCCGCTCCAAACAGGCCTCCCAAAGCCGCTCCGGTGGCGACTTCTCGACCATCCAGCGATTCGCCGGAAAGCCCGGCGTACACCAGATCCTCGGTCAAAGAACCAGCTATGCCTCCCGCCACAGCCCCGCCCAGTCCACCCGTCGCAGCGATGATGGCCCCAGAGACCGCGCCCGAGGCAGCGGAGGCGAGATAGGTCGCAGCGGACTCGTCGATGGAACCGTCGCTGATGTCGACCGCGAAGGTGATTCCCACATTGACCGCCGCCCCAATAGCCGCCCCTGCGGCGACCCACCAGAACTCGCCTTCCGGATCGATGCGCATGGCGGGATTTCCTCCCGCGAAGGCATAACGATTCATGGAACTGAGAGCGGTCACGTTGCCCAAATGAGCGTCGCGGGTCAAAAAGCGCCTCACAATGGGCGAATACCAGCGATAGCGCATGTGCACCAGTCCTTCGGGAGTGGTGACCACACCGTACAACGCGTTGAAGAGGAAAATCGTATCCGTATCTCCAGTACGCCAAGCGATTTCGCCATAGGGCGTATACCCGACTCGTCCGAGAAGCAGCCCATCGTCTCCGCTGAAGGCGACAGCGCTGCCGCGATGATCGTAATGAAAGACGCGTATTTCACCAGTGTTCCCATCTTCCTCGTACAAAAGCCCTACCCCGTAGACGTAGCGTTTCGAAGCCTCGTCTGGACCCTTGTTGCTCAAAATCTGACTTAGACCAGAGGCGGGATTGACGAAGAGCTGGTTGCCTTCCGCCACCGATGCCGCACCACGCGGTTCCCAACCGATCAGCTGATCCTCTTCGTCATAGAAATGGAAGTAGTCGGCCGTTCGATACAGTTGCCCCCAGACATTGTAAGCGAGCGATTCCAGATGCGTTCCCGCCGGACCTCTGTTTAGCTCGCCGTCTCTCCCGACGCCTAGCCCCTCTCCATTGAGCGTCTCGATCTCCCCTTCGTTGCTGTAAGTGTAAGTGGCCGGAGTGGGAATGGCGGGCTCCAGCTCGGGTGAAGTCAACTCGGATTGTAGCTGCCCTGCAGCGTCATAGCTATACAAATACGAGAGGATGGTCTCACCATTCGCATCATAGTCGTTTCGTATCCGAATATTCCCTGCAGAGTCGTAGTTCAGCTCGCGCCGAGCGCCGTTGGGAAACTCGATCTTCGTCAATCGATCGCGTTCGTCCCAAGTAAAATTAGTCACCCGTCCTTCCCAGTCCTCCACTGAGGTCAAACGGCTCGCCAAATCATAGCTGTAGCTCACTTCGCTACCGTCGGGATAGATCAAAGCAGAAAGGTTGCCCGACTTGTCATAGGCATAGACAAGCGTTTCATCACGCTCGTTGGTGTAGGTCGCCAATCGACCAACCGAATCATAGGTTCGGGTGATTGTCGGATTCAGGTCGCCCCCGTTGCTCAAACGTGTGCCGACTCGCAGCAGGTTTCCGGCTTGGTCGTATTCGTAGCCACGGATAGCGAGTGGAGAGGAAGTCGGATCCGCCTCCGACAAGCGCCCGACATCGTCGTAGGTGTAGTTGATATTGTGGTTTCCTTCGGTCAACTTGCGAGAGAGCAGGTCGCGGGCATTGTATTCGAAAATCGTTCGCGAACCGTTGTAGAGCAGGACTCGAGTCAGGTTGTTGGAACGGTCGTAACCCAAGGAGACTGGCCGTTCCCCTGGTGGATCCAAGCGAACCAGTATGTCGTCCTTCGCATACTCCGCAGTACTGGTTCGACCCGACGGGCCGGTGACCGTCACGATGCGATCAAGCTCATCGTATTCGTAGCGTGTTACGCGTCCCAACTCATCGACTGTTTGAGTACGCCGCATCATGGCATCGTAAGTCGTAGTAACGCTGTGCCCCATGGCGTCCGTCATCTTCACTGGCAGGTCGCGTTCGTCATATTGAATACGCAGGTTGGTCTCTCCGTTGGCGTCGATGGTTCTCACCACATTTCCTACCTCGTCATATTCGGTTCTGGTGGTGCGACCAAGAGGGTCGGTGATGGCGACCACCCGCCCTAGCTTGTCGTATTCACGAGTCACGGTGGCGCCACGGGCATCGACGGTCGTCAACAAGCGATCATCCGCATCGTAAGTGTAGGTGGTGGTCTCTCCGATGGCGTTGGTCGAAGAAATCATGTTCCCGTTTCCATCGTATTCGAAGGTCGTCGCGAATCCCCGCTGATCGATGCGCTTGGTCAAGCGGCCCCGATTGTCGTATTCCCATCTGGATACGTTGCCCTCCGGATCGATCTGCTTTCGTATCTCGCCTGCAGCGTTATAAAAAATCTGCGTTTCATTTCCGCCGAAATCGGTGCGTCGAATCAGTCGACCCGCGAGGTCGTAGTTTAGGTTCTGCTCAATGTCTCCATATTCTGGATTCGAGATCCTCCCCGTTCTGCCTTGCTCATCGAGCTTGTAGTCGACGAAAGCGTTGTCCGCAGCGATCACCTTGGAGACTTGGCCATTGTTGTGGTACTCCTTTTTGTCCTGATTTCCGAGCTCATCGGTCACCGCCTGTAAGCGTCCGTTCATGTAGAGCATGCTCGTCTCGCGCTCAAGCGCATCGATGATCTCCACCACTAGGTGCTCGCCCGTGTAGTTGAACTGCGTCGTATACCCAGCCGGATCCGTCATGCTGGCGACATCCCCGTTCTCGCTGTAGGTGAAGCTTGTCGTTCGCCCTTTGGCATCCACTACCGACAGGCGAGCTCCGTTTTCATCGTAGGTGAACGCGGTCGAGTTCCCGAGCGGATCGGTGGCTTGCAGAAGATGAAACCCTTCGTCGTGCACGAAACTCCATGGCTCTCCGAGGGGATCGTAATAGGTCGTCTCAAGCGTGCCCTCTTGTTGGTTTTCCAGATACTCCACCGTCATATCCGGCGTATCCACTCTCCCATCACTCTGCCTTACGATGCGACCGAGCTGATCGTAGTCCGCGCCTAAAAGGCTTTCGCCGACCGAATCCTCCGCCGATAAAATGCGATTGGCCTCATCGTAGCTGTAGGCAACTGCTCGGGTCGAATCGCTGAAACTGAGCGAAAAGGCCTCGATAGAACCAGTCACGCCCGCTTCCTCGTCTTTCACCGTCAGGTACCAGCGACCGCGACGGTCCTCGCCCTCGAAACCTTCGAAGAACTCTCCATCGTAATTGATGCGAGAATCGTCGGTTGACGCCACAGCCGGCACCTCGAGCACCGTTCCCTCCGGCGAGGTGATAGTGATGGCCAGATCGGTCTCACGTGGATGATATACGCTGAAGGCCGTAGTCACTATGCCGCCGATCGATCCGCCTTCCTCCACGTCCACATAGATTGTCGCTCCGTCGCCATCGTCATCCGGGATAGCGGTCACCCCGAAACTCGTTTCATATTCATCCTCCTCCGGATAGAAAGGAGCGGGCACGGTGAGGAGTCGACTTTGCTCGTCGTAACTCAAATTAACCATCCGGCCGAGGTCGTCGCTCACCGTTTCGATCAAGCCGTCATCGTTGTATCCAAGAAAAACGCGCACACCCGAATAGGGCTCCAACAGTTCGTCCAAGCGTCCGTTTTCGTCGTAGTAGCATTCGATCCCTTGGCGCACCACGTTGTACTCCGCGGTCAGACGACCGTCCTTGCCGAAATAGTACGTTGTCCCGTCTTCCAACGCGAGCCGCCAACTTCCCGGTGGCAGGGCGGGATGCGGTATTTGCGGAGCAAGCGAAGCATAGCGCACATCCTCGTCTACTCCGACATAGTTCAAGCCGTTAACTTTCTCCTCGATGTATCTGAAGCGCGAATACCGGTGAGCATCCCACTTGATTACGATGTCGGTACCCAGCGTCCCCCATAAGCGAGCCTCGTAGTTGTGGCTCCAACTCGTCCCCAAAGGACCAGATGCCGTGGTCAATCGAGAGTTGTAGTTGATATCGAACGACAACGGACGCACGCCTTCCACTGCTAGCAGCTCGCGCCCTTGGATGAAGGAGCCGGTGGCGGTGTCGATTCCGTTTCCGATCAGGCTATCGCTATGCGGGCGAATCTCGCTGACCAGCGGGCTCTCGAGGAGTTCGGGTCCAAGGTCCTGGCTAGGAGCATCCTTGGCCAATACGACGAAGGAAAACATCCGCTCCGCGTCCGACGAGCCGTTCTGGTTTTCGCCATTGGGCAGGTCATGGCTGACGATTTCCCAACTGTTCTCATCCTCCAGCCATCGGGTCGTGATGAAATTGTCGATCGAATTCGCCCCGCTCTTGTCCCAAATATGCGTCGCTAAGAGCGTGGCATTCGAAGCGTCGTAGCCCGGAACGTTCAGGTACCAAATCCCGGTGTTTCCTTTTGTCAGGTAGAAGCTGCCGCCATGCTTCACCGCCGTGGAACCGGAAGCGATCCGAGCGGCCGCCAGCACATGACTGCCCGCAACGCCCGCTTCCGCAAAAGGCACGTAGGCAAACGAAACCGCCCCGGGTTCCAAGGCATCGGTGGCGTTGGTATTGTTGTCTCTCAGGCTGATAGTGAAGGTGCCATCGTCATTGGGGGAAACCAAGGCCACGTTGTCGTCGTTTTCCGCGTTGGACGCCAGCAGCACACCCTTGTCCGCATCACCCCCCAACTCACGAAGGTCGATCAACACATCGCCGTCCGAGAGCTGCTGAACCTGTTCGCCTGGCCCTAGCTCGATCCCTTGCGAAGCCACCAGCGTATCGAGCACGACCGGATCCACCGATCCCGATGCCACTCCTGCTAAAAACTCATCGAAGGGGAAGTGACCGAAGGAGACGTTGGCGTTGAACTCGTCATTGTTTCCCAAGCGAAAAAGTCCGATCGAATACGCATCCGGTCCCACCGGTACAATCGCGGTGGTGGATAAAATGGCTCCAGACGGTCCGCCAACGGACGAATTGTCGCGGGCATGTTCCGCCAGGGTGGATATCAACGCCCCCGTTTCGGCGATGTTTCCGCCCTCCAATCGAATCCAATAGTCGCCTCGATTGCTTGCCTGCTCATCGATCACAATGCCCTCGGAGCTGGAAGGAGAAAGGGATAAGTTGATGTCAGTCGGGGCGTTGCCTCCGAAAAGCTGATCAACGAGAATGGTACCGGAGCGCGGAGACGCGAGGACGCAACAGGGCACAAGCAGCCCCAAGAGGAACGGGATACGCATAGTTGGAAGGGTTAGGCAAAAACAGAAAAACCGCCTCAGCCCGCTAAGTCGAGCCGTAACGACGCGACGCCACTCCCAGCATCAGACTTGCGACCCTCGCCATCGCGGCCAATCTTTCCAGACGCCAAACCTATGCAACGCCAAGACTCTGATTCATTCTCCGTCCTGAAGTCGGTGATCGCGAAGCGACGCACCACCAAAGCCCTCGCTTCCGAGCCCGTTCCAGCCCCACTGGATCGCTCCATCGCGGAGGAAATCGTGGCCCAGGCCGCGTGGGCTCCTTTTCACAAACCGGCGTCTCGCGAGCACCGCGGAAAGCGCGACCTGAACTCCAACGTGCCTTGGCGAGCCTACCTGCTTGACGAAACCGCCTGCAAAAACCTGCGGAAACGCCTTATCGAAATCGGTGACGAAACGAAAATCCCCCAGCTTCTCGCTGCATCCAGCATCTTGATACAGATCACCTGGCTTCCAAATTCCGAGCCCATGCCGGCAGCGGGAGAGCTCTTCGCCCCGACCTTGGAAAACATGGAGCATATAGCCGCCGCCTCAGCCGCGGCCCAAAACATCCTGCTAGCGGCCACCGCGCACGATCTCCCCAACTATTGGTCCAGCGGCGGCGCCCTGCGTTCGCCAGAGGTTTTCCAGTGGCTAGGCATTCCCCCTCGCGAAATCCTCATCGGCGCCCTTTTCCTCTTCCCAAGCGATCTCAGCAAAACCGAAGTCAGTGGAGGCAAGCTCCGCGACAAACGCGGCGCCCCTTCCCAATGGTCTCGATGGATAGCGATCTAACGGCGCAGGCAATCCGCCAGCTCGCGCCCTCCCTCGGATGTTCTTAACCCAAACGTAACCCAGCATCTATCGACAAGCCGAGCCCCCCGCATAATCGTGCGGTCCATTCATGACCATCGTCATCACGACCCACGGTTCTACCGGAGACATCTACCCACTGATCCGCCTCGCTCTGGAGCTCCAGAAAGCAGGCCATACCATTCGCTTCGCCACTAGTCGCCCTTTCAAGCCCGACGTCGAAGCCGCGGGCGTACCCTTTTTTCAAATACCGCCTGATTGGGAGAAGTCCGAACTGCAATACTGGATGGGACGCTTGCAGAAACTGAAGTCCCCCGTTTCCCAGCTCAAGGAAATGTACCGAGCCGCCACCCCACACCTCGAAGCCATCATCGATGGCATGGAGGAAGCGATCGACGGAGCGGATTGCCTCATCTCTTCGTACCTCTTTCCCATCAACAAAGCCATCGCGGAAAAGCACGACATCCCTTTCATCTCCTACGCTTTCGCTCACAACACCGTGCCCTCGCGCTTCTATCCACCGCATGAGTTTCCGCGCCTGCGCGGTCTGCCCGATTGGATACAGCTGCGCTGGAACCGTTTCTGTTGGAAAATGGGTAATGTCGTAGTGGATACAGCGATCAACTCCACCATCTCCCGCTCCTTCAAAAAGAAGGGACTTCCTGGCGTGAAGGACTTCTTTTCAAAATCCGCGGAGCTGGTGCTCGTCGCCGTTTCACCCGGCCTCATGCGCCCAAAGATCAAGCTCCATCCGCGCTTCCAGTTCACCGGCTACTGCCGCTGGCAATCGCCCACTAGCGACGAAGCGGAGGCCAAGATCCGGGCTTTTCGCGGCGACCAGCTAGTGCCGATCCTCACCTTCGGCAGCATGGTCTACGACAAGCCAAAGGAGTTCATCGATCGCCTCATCGCGAATTGGCCGAGCGACAAGAAACTCATCGTGCAGCCGGGCTGGTCCGGCTTCGAAATCCCCGAATCCGCCACCAACATTCTCGAAGTCGACGCTATGTCGCACGACCAGCTCTTCCAGCACGCCAGCGTCGTCATCCATCATGGCGGAGCGGGCACCACCGCTTCCGTGCTGCACGCAGGCAAACCCCACATCGTGGTGCCGCACATCGGCGATCAGGACTTCTTCAGCGCCGAAGTGAAGCGGCTCGGCTGCGGCATCAAAGCACGCAAGAAAACCTGGCCCGAGAAGCTGGCGGCCAAGGTGGAGAAGATCGAGTCCGACCCGGCCTACCTCGACGCGGCACGCGAAGCTCTCGCTACGCTCGAGACGGAAGACGGACCAGCCGAAGCGGTTCACCAAATCGAGCTCTTCCTCGACCATAAGAGCCAGCTCATCGGCGAGTTCCTCAATCCAGACGAGGAATTCTAAAAACAGCCAGCCTCTCTCCCCTGCCTGCTTGGACACGAGGAGACACGCCCAAGCGACCAGCAGCGACGCTAATTGCGAGCGCTCGCCTTACGAATCCGTTTCAACGCCTACCTCTTTTCCATTGAACTTCCCCGCCTTTCCAACTCCCTATGCTGGGCATCGTGAACTTTCTTTCTCTCGTCCAAACCCCACCCGCAACGACGTTGCGCACCTTTCGGGCAGTCCTTCGCTTCGGAGTCCTCGCATTCTTCCCCGTGCTGCTTGCATCCGGGGTCGCCTCGATCATTGATCGCTCCACCTTCACCGGAAAACCGATCGGAGCTCCCGTGGAGGGCATGCCATGGATCACCGATCTGACCATTGCCGACTTGGACCAGGATGGACGGCTCGACGTGATCGCCTGCGAGGGAAAACTCAATCTTATCCTCTGGCTCCGCCAGACCGAACCCGGCGTATTCGAGGAAACCGTGATCGAAGACAATGTGGCCGGTCCCGTGCACGTGGAAGCGGTCGACTTCGATCAGGATGGAGACATTGACTTGCTCATTTCTGAAATGGGTATCGTCACTCCAAACGACCAGCAGATCGGCACCGTCACCATCTTGGAAAACCGAGGTGACCAAAGCTTCGAAAAACACGAGATACTCAAAGACGTCTGGCGGGTGAACGACCTGCGGGCCGGAGATCTGGACGGAGACGGCGACCTCGATCTGGTGGCGGGACAGTTCGGCTACTTCCAAGGCGAGGTCCAATGGCTGGAGAATCTGGGCGGGTGGACCTTCAAACAACATCCTTTGCTCGACTTGGCCGGCACCGTGCATAGCCCTATCGGCAATATTGATGGCGATGGGGATCTCGATATCGTGGCGCTGATCAGCCAGGATTGGGAGGAGGTTCATTGCCTCGTCAACGACGGCTCGGGAACCTTCGATCGGAAGATCCTCTCCGGTTCCACCAATCGCGACTTCGGCAGCAGCGGTCTCACCCTAGCCGATCTCGACCTCGATGGCGATCTGGACATCGTCTACACCAACGGTGACGGCTTCGACTACGCTACTCCTGGCTCCCGCCCTTGGCATGGCATGCAATGGCTGGAAAACCTCGGCGACGCGGAATTCGAATTCCATCGCATCGGCGACCAAGGAGGCATCTACAGCCCGACCGTGGTGGACATCGACAATGATGGAGACAACGACGTGGTGGCTTGCGTCTGGTTTGGTGATTGGGCCGATCCTCAGGAAGCTTCGCTGCTTTGCTTCGAAAACGTAGGCGAAAACCGCTTCGAACACCGCACCCTGGCTAGCTCTCCGACCCACCTTGTAGTGGTCGATGCCGCAGACATCGACGCTGATGGTCAAATCGAACTCGTCACCGGGGCCTTCCACTTCTACCCTCCCTACGATCGGCTAAGCCGCATTACGCTTTGGGACATGGAGTCCGCCGAATAGCTATGTATCCGCTTTTTGGATCAGTATCACTCCCACGCGTTTTGAAAATCGTCACAGGTATCGCGACCCTATCCCTCGCTTTCTTCCTATCCGCCCAATCGGGTACCGAATCGCTTCCGAGCGTTCCCGAGCCTGATCAAGCTCACCAAAAATTCTTCGAAGTCTTAGAGGAAACAAGAAACGACTCCATCGCAGAACCCTCGTCGCACTCCACTTGGGTGCAACTCGGTCAAGTCTACCACGCCAACCGATTCTTGGAGCGAGCAGAACAGGCCTACCAGATCGCCCTCCAGCTTACCTCGACAATGGGCGAGCAAGCTAAGATTTACTACTACTTGGCCGACATCGCTCTTTCAAAAGGCAACGCATCCACAGGCGCCGAGCTGCTCGAAACGTGCGTGTCATTAAAATCCGACTACGCTCCCGCATGGTTGAGAGCGGGTGACTTAGCCCTCAAGCGTGGTTCGCTGGCGGACGCTGAAAACTGCTACCGCAACTGCCTCGCGATCGCCCCTGACAATCGTTTCGCCGAGCTCGGTCGAATCCGCGTCCTCGTGCAAAACGATCAAGCGGAGACCGCCCTTCCCGAACTGAAAAAACTCGTCGTTGACCAACCAGACTTCGTCGCCGCCCGAGCCTTTCTCGCTCAGCTCTACGAACGAAGCGGGGATCGTAGCAGTGCAAAGACCCTACGCGACGAAAACAAAAGCGTTTGGGACGCGAAGCCCGACGATCCCTGGCTAGAAGACGTTTGGCAGAGATGCTACGATCCACGCCAGCTTGGCGTTGAGTTCGAAGATTTGATTCGCATCAAAGACTACGATGCAGCCCTCGCCATCCTCGATCGCCTTGTCAACTTAAGCGGAAACGAAGCCCGCGCCCACATGATGCGGGGACAAGTTTACCTAGAAACGGAGCGCTACGCTCTAGCTCGCGACGCATTCAGAAAATCGATACAAAATCCTGACGCCCCCGAAGGAGCATACACCTACCTTCTAAAGGCTTTGGTACACATCGGCGAGTTAGCCGAAGCGGAGAACGTGGCGAGAGAAGCGTTGAACGCGTATCCAGATTCACTGGACATCCTCATGGAAGCCGCCGGCGTGCAGATGGACCTCGGCAACATCGAATCCGCCGTGTCGCTGATGGAGAGAGCCACTCAGCTCGACCCATATCACGCTTTGGCGAACCAGATGCTCTCCAGCATCTACCGCCGCACCGGCCAAACAGAAAAAGCGCTCGAGAGCCTAGAACGCCTGCGTCGCGTCTCCCCAAGAGACCTCTACCCGCGCGTGGCGATAGGAGCGCATTACCTTGACCAGCGCCAACCTGAGAACGCCATCCCGTCCTTGCAGGAAGCCTTCGACATCGAACCCCAGGACGATATACGAGAACTGCTCGCCGCCGCCTACGCCCAGCAAGGCGACGCCGATCTCCTAAAGCGACAGTTCGATTCTGCCGTCAATCGATACAACCAAGCCCTCGAAATCTGGCCAGCCTCCCAAGAAGCGTTTGTGTCCAAATTGAAGTTACTACTCTCATTGGAACGATTCGAAGAGGCTGAATCGACTTTGCAGGCCATGATTGAAATCGCCGGAGACCAGCTTCAGTTACTCGTAACCCTGGGCGACGTCCAGTTTAAGCTTTCTAAAATCGCCGACGCGAAAGCGAGTTGGGAAAAGGCGGCTCGATTGCCCGAAGCGAGAGGCAATCCAACGATCCTCGAGAGCCTCAAAGCGAGACTGGCGACCGTGGAGTAACCTCCAAATCGAATCGCCAGACCACTCAACTACACAAATTCCCACAGGTAGAGCGTGGCCGCCGAGTCACGCCTAACAATTCCCCACTTTGGGAAGCTCCACGACGGCGCCCGAACCCTACCAATTTGCCGTTTAGCGAATCCGACCTAATACGCCAGCGAGTAGCTCAACGCTCCGTAGGACTCGGCGCGCTCCTGTCGCTCGAATTCTTTGGACCGATAGACGTGCACGAAGGACAAGCGGTTGTTTCCCCAAATGAATTGCAGTCCGATCTGCGCCTCGCTGACAAAGCGCTCCTTCTCCACCGTGGAGGTTTCGCTGCGAAACGTGTTACCATCGAGAAACAGATTTCTGCCGATCGCCGCCCCACCGGCGGAAGCGAAGAGCTGCCAGGTCATGCCGTCACCTTGCGTGAAGTATCCATTTCCTGGTAACAGCATTCCGAGTCGCGGCGTGCCAAAGCGCTCGCGATCTCCAACGCCCACCGAAACCGTCACCCCGCCGTTGGCGTAGAGGTGCACGTTTCCGATGGCTCCCCCCGCGTATGGCACCAGGTCCCATTGCACCGGTCCCGTACGCGCCCCTCGCAACAGCCACCAGTTTCGCTGGCCATACAGCTGCAAAGTCGGTTCGTTTTCGAGCTGGTTGTCCCAGCCCTGCGGATCCTTGGAGGCGAAAAACTCGTGCACGAGCTTTTGCGTTTCCTCCCCCAAGGCCGCCGGGCCGACCACTCCAAGCGACAGTTCCACTTGGTCCACCACACGTCCACGACGCTCCACCCTGCCAATCGACGCGTAGATCCAGCCAGCGTAGGGACGATCGCCCTCGATGCGCTCTTCCGCCAATAGATCCTCAGGCGTGTAAAGCTGCTGGCCGAAGGCGACCTCATAACGATAAAGCGGACTCTCGTCGCCCGCGATTCGCCTCAAAACACGGCGCATCCAGTCAGGCTCACCACCATTCTTCAGCAAGCGAGCGACTCGCAGCCCACTCGTGTAGTGACGATCGGCATTGCTCACCACATCGTTCTCCATGGTCACAGTGACGATCTCCTTCTGGTTCTCCGGATAGAAATCAAAACTCAATCTATCCTCCAACGGCAGCGCTGAGGCCCACGTCCCCAGCATCGCCACCGTCGCCGCGAGCCCCACACTCGCGGATACGAATTTCCCTCTTTCCCTCATTTTCTTAGAATGATTAGTCTATTTATAACAAACGTCTTGCGTCAACATATTCAAGATCCCACGGTCCAAGTCTTTCCCCCAGAGTCCGAAACTGATGCGAACAGTCGACCCTGCCTTATTGAACGAACGGCGACGCCAAATTCTTGACGCCGCGTTGATTTGCTTTCGAGAGAAGGGGTTCCACGGGGCTGCCATGTCGGCCATCTGCAAACGGGCCAAGATGAGTCCCGGACACCTATATCACTACTTCTCCGCCAAGGAAGACCTCATCCAGGCCATCGTTCAGGAAGACAGCCTGCAGCTCGAGGAAAAGCTCAGCAGCCTCCTGCAGGAGGACGACCTTTACGGGGCCATGATCTCTCGCGTGCACGAGATCTGGGACAACGATCATCGCATGGGAGCCGCCCTGAACGCCGAAGTGCTGGCCGAAGCCAGCCGCAATCCGCGAATCTCGAAGATCATTCGCGAACACGACGCCCGACTGCGTGATAAGTTTGCCTCTATGATTCGCTCAGCCCAGCAAGCGGGAAACATCAATCCCGACATCGCTCCCGACGGGTTCGCCACCGTGATCATCGGAGCCATCAACGGCATGCGCATGGCCGACGAAGCGGGAACCCAGCTTGACCGGGCGAAAGCCACCGAGGCTCTGCGAGAACTCTTCATCGCTTGCCTCAAGCCCCGCTAGAGTAAAATTCAAGCAGGCAAAAAACCGACGAAACAAGGCTTGACTTGACTTAGTCGCATTACACCTTGTGCTTCCTCTTTCAAAGGACGCCAGAGTAGCTCAGTGGTAGAGCAGAGGACTCATAAGCCTTTGGTCGGCAGTTCAAATCTGCCCTCTGGCACCACTCTCCTTTCAACCGATTCCAGCCAGCGGGATCGGCTTTTTTGTGTCTCAACCCCTTGAACTGCCGACCAAAGG